>NZ_NULG01000007.1 GCF_002577195.1 Bacillus sp. AFS041924 | reverse complement strand
TCCGTCCCCCTCCACCATTTTTATAGGGGCATAGTTTAACGGTAGAATAGAGGTCTCCAAAACCTTTGGTGTGGGTTCGATTCCTACTGCCCCTGCCAAATAATTTAATAATGGCGGTCGTGGCGAAGTGGTTAACGCATCGGATTGTGGTTCCGACACTCGTGGGTTCGATTCCCATCGGTCGCCCCATATAAATTATTGTAACGATTACTCAAGTGAGTAATATAATTTATAGTGAATTGAATATAGTATATAAAGTTCTTAATTAATGGGCTATAGCCAAGCGGTAAGGCAACGGATTTTGATTCCGTCATGCCCTGGTTCGAATCCAGGTAGCCCAGCCATTTATGCGGAAGTAGTTCAGTGGTAGAATACAACCTTGCCAAGGTTGGGGTCGCGGGTTCGAGCCCCGTCTTCCGCTCCAAAGTATGGCGGTATAGCCAAGTGGTAAGGCAGAGGTCTGCAAAACCTTTATCATCGGTTCAAATCCGGTTACCGCCTTTTATTTTACTTCTGCCGGGGTGGTGGAATGGCAGACACACAGGACTTAAAATCCTGCGGGGGTTGACCCCGTGCCGGTTCGAGTCCGGCCCTCGGTATCAAAAAAACCTCTTACATTTGTAAGAGGTTTTTATTTTAAGATTTGAATGGACAATCTGTCCTTCATATATTATAATAATTTTATAACTTTTTGGCGGTGTGGTGGAATGGCAGACACGCCTGACTCAAAATCAGGTATCTTCACGGATGTGCAGGTTCAAGTCCTGTCACCGCTATATTAAAAACAAGAGAAAGTGTTTTGCAGAAATGCAGAACTCTTTTTTTGTTTGAAATTTGCAGGTTGAAGAAGCATGCAGATATAAACAATAGGCTTGTCAATTGTAATCAAGAAATTAGGCAGCGCCATCTTAATGTTCGCTGCCTATCTTTTCATTTTTATAAATTTAACTATGATTATCATTGCATTTTAACAAAATTTCGATTTTTCTTAGGCGTATACCAATCACGTTGTTTTGGTTTTCTTTTACTCGCTAATGCAACTACTAAGCCAGTTGTTGCTACTAGTAGGCTAGCTGCAGCTACTTTAAAAGTTAATTGTTTTGCATCCTTTAATTTCTCATTATTGTATCGATCAATTTCCTTGAGTGTATCCTGAGTAAAATCAATTCTGTCGTTTGTTGCTTCAATTAAACTACAGACACCTTCTAAACTCTCGACCAATGGAAGCTTTTCTTCTTTCATTAATGTCTCTGTCATCGTAACTCTCCTCCTATTTTTACCCTATAAAGAAGAATTCTAGGTGATAATTAGCTATACCTTTATTCAAATTTCTACAAATCTTTCAAAAACTTTTCTAAAGCACATTCATCAATTGCTGATAACATCTATCTTTTAGTTTCTACGCATTTCAATACCTTATAAACTGCTTTAAATTAGTTACTTTTCATATTTTTCCTGTTCTGAACTTCCACCTCACCAGCTTTTTCGACAAATTTTGATTTTATTCTTGAATTTGTGACATGTTTATGATAAATTATTTACAAGTTCATTAAAAAGCTACTAATTATGTATTATATTTTTATTAGTAGATTAGCACTTATAACTTGATAACAACGCAGTGTATTGATTCATTAGAAGAACGATACATTGCGTTTTTTTATATTTAAAAACTTATTATTAAAAGCTTTTATGTCATAATTAGATAAAGAACTAATTTTCTGACTAGAATAGAAATTGTAAATATACAGGTAGTTAGGTGATTCTTGTGAATATTAAAGAATTTCAAAAAGAATTGATATCATATAGTAAGGAAATTGGCATCGATAAGATTGGTTTTACGACTGCTGATCCTTTTTTAACTTTAAAAAATCGTTTATATAATCAACAGCAATTAAATTATCAATCAGGCTTTGAAACAAAGGATATTGAAAGAAGAGCGGACGCTAGAAAAATAATGACGGAAGCAAATTCAATTATTGCAATTGCTTTAGCTTATCCATCTAAGTTAAAAAATCCTCCAAAAAGTTCGAAAGGATCTACAAGGGGTATATTTTGTAGGGCTTCGTGGGGAGAAGATTACCATGTGGTTGTTAAAAAGAAGCTACTTCAACTTGAGTCATTTATTTTATTACATTATCCTAATGCATTGGTCCAGTCGATGGTTGATACGGGTGAGTTAGTAGATCGAGCTGTAGCAGAGCGAGCGGGTATAGGTTGGAGCGCTAAAAATTGTTCAATTATTACGCCTGAATTCGGTTCTTATGTGTATTTAGGAGAAATGATTACCTCATTACCTTTTGAGCCAGATTCGCCGATTGAGGATCAATGTGGAGAATGTACAAAGTGCTTGGATGTTTGTCCTACTAGTGCTATTGTTTCACCAGGCCAATTAAATGCGAAAAATTGTATTGCATTTTTAACTCAATCAAAAGAAATGATTCCTGTGGAGTTTCGAAAAGAGATCGGAAATCGTATTTATGGTTGTGATACGTGTCAGACAGTCTGTCCTAAAAATAAAGGGATTAATTTTAACCATCATTCTGAGATGGAGCCTGATCCAGAAACAGTAAAGCCTTTATTGCGTTCAGTATTAAAGCTGAGTAATAGAGAATTTAAGAGCCAATTCGGTCAAATGTCTGGGTCATGGAGAGGGAAGAATCCAATTCAGCGAAATGCTATTATTGCTTTAGCTCATTTTAAAGATGAAACAGCACTGGATGATTTAAAGCAATTAGCAAAAAAAGATGCTAGACCAGTAATAAGAGGTACAGCTATTTGGGCTATTTCAGAAATAGAAGGAAAGAGCGGTGTGCCGTTTATAGAAGATTGTCTACAAACAGAGGAAGATGAATTGGTGTTAGAAGAAATAAATGCTGTTCTTTCAAAGTAATCATTAATGAGTGGTATAATCTCCTATTTTTCAACATCGTATAGTATTAGAATAAATGTTGAAAAGGGGGATTATCTTGATTAATCGCGACCTTTTAGAACGTTATTTAAAAGAAAGATTACAGCTTTATTTTGGGGAAGGAGAACGAAGTCAACTTATTCAAGAAAAAGAATATGAGGCAATTCAACGTAAAGTGGAGTTGTATCATAAACGGAATATATCATTAGTAAAGGTATATGGAAATCTTGAGGTAAACAATAGTTGGAGTGAAAGGGATGTAACGTATATAAATTATACTTTGCATACTCGATTTTTTTTAAAACAAACCGATTTATATTTTGAAGAAAATCAAGAAGCAAGACAAGTGGCAATCGGAAATGAAGAGATTTTATATGACATAGCATTCCCTATTGATACTCATGTTGAAAGCTTTGACATAGAAGAAGATGATTTAGGTGAAAATGAAACATTCGATCGAAATAATCTATATAACCGATTTAATGCTGTTAAATATGCTGAAACCTGGTGGGATGGCCATAATAAAGAATATCCATTATATGCGAATGATTGTACGAATTTTATATCGCAGTGTTTAAGGGCTGGTGGACTGAAAATGATTGGAATGCCCAAACCAGGAGTAGGTTGGTGGTATAAAAACCATTCTAATAGTAGCTACAGCTGGAGGGTTGCACACGCGTTAAGAAGATTTTTACCCATGCCTAAAAATGGAATTAAAGCAGAAGAAGTGCCCTCCCAAATGCATCTGTCATTAGGGGATATCATCTTATATGACTTTGAGGGTGATGGAGTTTGGAATCACTGTACAATCGTTGTTGCTAAGGATGAAAATGGTGAACCATTAGTGAATGCACACACTGTAAACAGTCGTAAAAGATATTGGTCATATTATGACTCGTCTGCTTTTACTGAGAATATAAAGTATAAGTTTTTTCATATAATTGATGGCTTTTCTAACCCTCCGATGGAATAATACCTTATTAATAACGATTTTGGTATAATATAAAGCATTGAAACATATAGAGGTGAAAGAGATGGGAATACACGTTGTATTATATCAACCACAAATTCCAGCAAATACAGGGAATATTGCACGTACTTGTGCAGGAACAGATACAAGTTTGCATTTAATTCGTCCATTAGGGTTTTCAACTGATGATAAAATGTTAAAAAGAGCTGGACTTGATTATTGGGAGCATGTAGATATTCATTATCATGATTCATTAGATGATTTATTTGATAAGTATAAAGATGGAAAGTTTTATTTTATTACTAAATTTGGCGAAAAAACTTATTCTAATTTTGACTATACAAATTTAGATGAAGAAATTTTCTTTGTTTTTGGTAGAGAAACAACTGGGCTACCAAAAGAATTAATTGAAAAAAATATAGATACTTGCTTACGTATTCCGATGACAGATCATATTAGATCACTAAATTTATCTAATACTGCTGCCATTTTAATTTACGAAGCTTTGCGTCAGCAAGATTTTCGTGAATTGTTAAAGGTAAAGGATTATTCGAAATAATAAATAAAAGTCACCTTATAAGGGTGATTTTTTTTATTTAAAGATTGGACGTTTTAGTAAAAATAAAAAAGATGCTTCCATTAATACGGTCTATAATAAATTAAGAGCCGTTATAAGAAGCATCTTTTGAAATATTATCGGTTTTTCAGTCCAGGTCTGTCATTATAGCCGCCTGTGAAAATTGCTGCTATGAATGATGCTGTAACTAATAAAATTAATACTAGTCTCATCAGTATGTATCCTCCCAATTGAAAAATTCCCAATACCCTAAACTTATTATACAAAAAAAACATAGAATTATGAAAGTAAATTTATGAGAAATAAGTTTTGATAAAATATATTTTCCTGAACAAAGATATCATGAGTACGGACATCCTTGCATATCCTTTAATAATCTCTCTTACAGATGAGAAGAAGGAGGTACTTGTCCATGGATATTTTAAAGAAACTTGAGCAGCATCGGGACATGGAACAAAGACTGAAATGGGAAGGCACTTTTGCTGAGTATCTTGAAATGTTAAAAGAAGAGCCATTGGTTGCACAAACTGCACATTCTAGAATTTATAATATGATTAAAGACGCAGGTATTGAAGAAGTGAATGGTAAAAAAACCTACAGTTTCTTTAATAACAACCTATATGGATTAGAAGAAGCTTTAGAGAGACTCGTGGAAGAATACTTCCATCCCGCTGCCAAGAGATTAGATGTAAAAAAACGTATTTTATTATTAATGGGTCCTGTAAGTGGTGGTAAATCTACACTAGTAACGATGTTAAAGAGAGGCTTAGAATCTTATTCAAGGTCTGATCAAGGCGCAATCTACGCAATTAAAGGTTGCCCAATGCATGAAGACCCATTACACTTAATTCCTAACCATTTGAGAGACGATTTTTTCACTGAATATGGAGTTCGAATTGAAGGAAATCTTTCACCTTTAAATTTAATGAGACTTGAACAAGAGTTTGGTGGAAGAATTGAAGATGTTATGGTAGAGAGAATATTCTTGTCAGAGGATCGCCGAGTTGGAATAGGTACATTCAGTCCATCTGATCCTAAATCTCAAGATATTGCAGACTTAACAGGAAGTATTGATTTTTCCACAATTGCTCAATTTGGATCAGAATCTGATCCACGTGCTTATCGATTTGATGGTGAATTGAATAAAGCAAACCGTGGAATGATGGAATTCCAAGAGATGTTAAAATGTGATGAAAAGTTTTTATGGCACCTATTATCCCTGACGCAAGAAGGTAACTTTAAGGCAGGGCGTTTTGCATTGATTTCTGCGGATGAATTAATTATTGCACATACGAATGAAACAGAGTACAGATCTTTTATTAATAATAAGAAGAATGAGGCACTTCATTCACGTATTATTGTAATGCCAATTCCGTATAATTTAAGAGTAAGTGAAGAAGAGAGAATTTATCAAAAAATGATCTCTGAAAGTGATGTTTCAAATGTTCATATTGCTCCACATACATTACGTGTTGCAGCAATGTTTACAATTCTTACTCGTTTAAAAGAACCAAAACGAGGAGATATTGATTTAGTGAAGAAGATGCGTCTTTATGATGGCGAAATGGTAGAGGGCTACAACACTGTTGATTTAGAAGAACTGAAGAAAGAATATTTAGATGAAGGTATGCATGGTATCGATCCACGCTATGTAATTAACCGTATTTCATCTACAATTATTCGAAAAGAAATTCCTTCAATTAATGCGTTAGATGTTTTACGATCATTAAAAGATGGATTGGATCAGCACCCTTCAATTTCGAACGAAGATCGTGAAAGATATATGAACTTCATATCAATAGCGAGAAAAGAATACGATGATATTGCAAAACAAGAAGTTCAAAAAGCATTTGTTTATTCATATGAAGAGTCTGCTAAAACGCTTATGGATAACTATCTTGATAATGTAGAAGCATATTGCAATAAGAATAAACTACGAGATCCGTTAACTGGAGAAGAAATGAATCCAGATGAAAAGCTAATGCGTTCTATAGAGGAACAGATTGGAATTTCTGAAAATGCGAAAAAAGCATTCCGTGAAGAAATCTTGATTCGAATCTCTGCATATGCACGGAAAGGAAAACGTTTTGATTACAATTCACATGAAAGATTAAAAGAAGCAATCCAAAAGAAACTTTTTTCGGATCTGAAGGATGTTGTGAAGATTACGACGTCCACAAAAACGCCTGACGAGCGTCAATTAAAGAAAATCAATGACGTTGTTAGCCGATTAGTAGATGAATATGGATATAATTCAACTTCCGCGAATGAATTATTACGTTATGTAGGCTCTTTACTAAATCGATAAATTGTTTAAGCGGCTATCTAATTAGGTAGCCGTTTTCTTTTGTATTTAATAACGTTTATCCTATAATGATGATAACGAATAATAGAAGGGTGAGCTAGCATATATGAAAAGAATTCAAATAGCTGAAGGACTAGAGTTTTCACAAATTATTCACGGGTTATGGCGTTTAGCTGAATGGAAAATGACATCAGAACAATTAGTAACTTTTATAGAAGAGTGTATTGATTTAGGAATTACAACTTTTGATCATGCCGATATTTATGGTGGGTATACTTGTGAAGAAATTTTTGGCAAAGCTTTAGCATTAAAACCAGAGCTTCGTGAGAAAATTCAAATCGTTACAAAATGTGGAATTAAGTTAAAGTCATCAAAATTCCCGGAACTTAAAATGAATCATTATGATACTAGTAAAGAACATATCCTAATGAGTGTTAATAATTCTTTGCAAAATCTACAAACAGATTATATCGATTTACTTTTAATACATAGACCAAATCCTTTTATGAATCCTAAGAAAATTGCTGAGGCGTTTAATCAGCTTCATTCAGAAGGGAAAGTGCGCCATTTTGGTGTATCAAACTTTTTACCATCTCAATTTAATGCATTACAAGCATATCTTGATATGCCTTTAGTTACGAATCAAATTGAAGTTTCACCTATGCAATTAGAGCATTTTGAAAAAGGAACAATTGATTTGTTACTTGAAAAAGATATTGCCCCAATGATCTGGTCCCCATTAGCAGGCGGTCAAATCTTTACAAGTCAGTCTGAAACAGCGGTACGTGTGCGTGCGATGCTTGAAGAGATTTCAAGTGAAATTGGTGCAAATTCAATTGATGAAGTATTGTATGCATGGCTATTAGCTCATCCTGCTAAAATGATGCCTATCGTAGGTTCTGGAAAAATTGAACGTGTTAAAACAGCTGTTGAGTCTACAAAATTAAGTATGACAGCTGAACAATGGCTGCGAATCTATGTAGCTGGTATGGGACATAATTTGCCATAAAAAAAATAAGTGGAGAACTATTTTTAGTTTTCCACTTATTTTTTTGTTTTTTTTTAGCTCAAGATTATGTAATTTTTCTGACAAAAGTTGATTAAAATTTTTATATAAATATATTTAATTTTAGGGGCTCGTCCTATTTTCTGAAAAAATGGGTGCAAAATTTAGAAGAAACATTGTCAATTATTGTGTCCTTCTGCATATGATAGAGTAATCCATAAAAAAGGGTAGAAAATCACCTACCGAATTAGTTTATGCAATTGTGTATTATTGTGTGACGATTTTTTTATTTTTACAATAAATCAAAACAAGTAAGGGAGGGAAAGAAAATGAGTAATGAAAATATTGAACATGAACAAAAGCATAATTTTACCATTTCACAGGAAGACTGGACCCTCCATCGTAAAGGACACGATGACCAACAGCGCCACCAAGAGAAGGTACAAGAGGCGATAAAAAAGAATTTAGCAGATTTGATAACAGAAGAAAGCATCATAATGTCAAACGGGCGGGATGTAGTAAAAATCCCAATTCGGTCACTAGATGAATATAAGATTAGATACAACTATGATAAAAATAAACACGTTGGTCAGGGTACTGGAGACAGTAAAGTTGGCGATGTAGTGGCAAGAGATGGATCACAAGGAGGCCAGCCGCAAAAAGGTGCTGGTAAAGGGCAAGGCGCAGGCAAAGAATCAGGTGAAGATTATTATGAGGCAGAGGTTTCACTAATGGAATTAGAGGAAGCTCTTTTTAGTCAGTTAGAATTACCTGATTTAAAAAGAAAAGAACAAGATTTAAATACTGTAGAAAACATTGAATTTAATGATATTAGAAAAACCGGTTTAATGGGTAATATTGATAAGAAACGTACGATGATGTCAGCGTTCAAACGTAACGCTATGAGTGGTACTCCTTCATTCTATCCAATATCTCCAGAAGACTTAAAGTTCCGCACATGGAATGAAATAAGAAAACCAGAATCTAAAGCCGTCGTACTCGCAATGATGGATACGAGCGGAAGTATGGGCTTATGGGAAAAGTATATGGCACGTAGCTTCTTCTTTTGGATGACTAGATTTTTAAGAACAAAGTATGAATCAGTGGATATCGAATTTATAGCACATCATACAGAAGCAAAAGTTGTTACAGAAGAAGAGTTTTTCACAAAAGGAGAAAGTGGAGGAACAATCTGTTCATCTGCTTATCGAAAAGCTTTAGAAGTAATTGAATTCAAATACTCTCCGGAAAGATATAATATTTATCCATTCCACTTCTCTGATGGAGATAATTTAACATCTGACAATGCTCGCTGTGTAAAATTAGTTCAAGAATTAATGAAAGTTAGCAATATGTTCGGATACGGAGAAGTAAACCAATACAATCGACACTCTACTCTAATGTCCGCATATAAAAACATTAATGATGAAAAATTCCGCTATTACATCCTTAAACAAAAATCAGATGTATTCCATTCAATGAAGAGCTTTTTTAAACAGGAGCATGAGAAAGCAGCGAAATAATCGCTGGATAATTGGCTTTAATAAAGTGCAAGTTGAATAGTAAGTGAAACCAGAAAAGCCCGGCAGAGGGTTTTTCTGGTTTTCTGTTGTAAATGGTTAGAAATAGATCATTTACTAAAGATGTTTCTTATTCAACATAATGGCAGATTAGTACAATAAGAAATTAGGGTTTTTATGTGTCTTTTGATTGATTAATTTTTTTGGACTAAATGATAAAATAAATTTCAACTTACAAATAGACATAGGAGAAATAAACTTACTATGAATATCGGATTGGGAATTGTTATTTTTATGGGTTCTTTTATTCTTTTAGTTACAACTCTAATTCAAGTATTTAAACAAAGGAAAAAACCTTATTTTTTAGCTGTTTTAACTTTACTAGGTTTTAATATTTCTATACTTTTATTAAGTGGTATTTATGACCCATATGCAAATAATCATAATATACAATAAAGAGTAATAATTTATTTAAATGGAATTGGACTTCAAAAAGAATAATAATTGAATTATAATATTGGATGATATATTAAAAGATAGAATATGTTTTTTATGGGGGAGTCTGTCACTAGGGGATTATTATGCCTTTGGGACAGGCTTTTTTGTTTTGATTTCATCTCATTGCACTTCCTTAGTTGCCAAGAGTTTAGATTAGAACATTATAAAAGTTTTGGGGGAGAAGGATATGGAACATTTAGAACATGGATATAATTGGAGATATTATGCAACCATTGTAGTCTTTTTACTTGCATATGCTTTTATTATAACTGAAAAAATGAATAGAGCGTTAATTGCATTATTAGGAGCGGGCATAATAGTTGGTATAGGGGCTGTTGATTTGCGTTCGGCATTAACGACTCATATTGAATGGGAAACGATTATGCTTTTAATTGGCATGATGATCATAGTTTATATTACAAGTAAGTCTGGACTATTTGAATATATAGCTATAAAGACTGCTCAATTCTCAAAAGGTAAACCAATACAAATATTAATTTCATTGTCATTATTAACAGCAATTTGTTCAGCATTTCTTGACAATGTAACTACGATCTTATTAATCGTTCCAATTACATTATCTATTACAAGGATTTTAAAAGTTGATCCAAGACCATTTTTAATCCTTGAAGTGATCTATTCCAATATAGGAGGAACAGCGACGTTGATTGGTGATCCACCTAATATTATGATTGGTTCAGCTAATAAACATTTAACGTTTAATTCTTTTTTAATGAATTTAGCACCTATTATTGCAATAATTGTTATAGCAACAACAATCATTATTTATTTTATTTATCGAAAAAGGTTAGTAACAACATCAGAGCAAATTAAAATATTGATGTCAATCAATGAAAAAGACTATATTAAAGATAAGACTCTATTAATAAAATCACTCGTTGTTCTGGGAATTACTTTATTAGGATTTATTCTTCACTCAATTTTACATTTAGATGCAGCCCTTGTCGCTATGTTAGGCGCTACAATTTTAATGATTATTGGTGTGAAAGAACGTGATCTAGAGGAGATATTTGCGAATATAGAATGGGTTACTATCTTTTTCTTTGCCGGTTTATTTGTACTTGTAGGTGGGTTAGTAGATATTGGTTTAATCGGTACATTAGCAAAAAAGGTATTAGAATTAACAAATGGTAATATTCAGATAGCGGCACCTTTAATATTATGGGTTTCAGGAATTGCCTCAGCTATAATCGATAATATACCTTTTGTAGCAACTATGATACCTTTGATTCAAGATTTATCGGTAGGAATGGGGCTTTCTCCAGATGCTCCTCAAGTTGAAGTATTATGGTGGTCTCTTGCATTAGGTGCTTGCCTTGGCGGAAATGGAACATTAATAGGAGCTTCTGCAAATGTTGTAGCAGCGGGAATAGCATCAAGAGAAGGGCATAAGTTTGGATATTGGGATTTCTTGAAGATTGGTCTTCCGATCACATTATTTTCACTTCTCTTATCTAACGTATATTTATATGTTAAATTTCTAATATAATTCTGTGACTTTTAAAATAACTGTTTTAGTTAAAAGGCAAACTTTTATTAGTTTGTCTTTTTTTTATACTGTTTTTCGTTTAATTACTTTTGAATTCAGATATGTTATTTCAACTTAGAATGCAAATGTATAACGGTACTTTTAAACCTCATAATAATAATTTGAATTTTTTTAATAGTATTACTTTTTTATATTGGTTGTAATTTTCAGATTATTATAATAAGATAACTTTATGTAGAAGTGAGGAATCGTGTCTACGTAATTTGGGGTGTATTCTCTTAATGAGAATGTTATCCATTAATAGTTTTTCTACATCATTGTAAAACGGAGGAATGTCATGGATACGCAAGTACTTATATCGATTTCTATTTACTTTATTTTTATGTTAGCTATTGGTGTATACGCTTATAAAAAATCAACTAATAGTCTATCCGAGTATATGCTAGGTGACCGTGGACTTGGACCAGCAGTTACTGCACTTTCAGCTGGGGCAGCTGATATGAGTGGTTGGATGTTGATGGGATTACCTGGAGCAATGTATGCGACTGGGATTTCTTCTGTATGGATTGCTATTGGACTTACGGTTGGGGCATATTTAAACTATTTACTACTAGCGCCTAGATTAAGAGTTTTTACAGAGGTTGCAGACAATTCAATTACAATCCCAAATTACTTTGAAAAAAGGTTCCAAGATACAAGTAGAATTTTAAGAATCGCTTCAGCAATAGTTATTATTATTTTCTTTACACTGTATTGCTCAGCTGGACTTGTATCTGGGGGTACATTATTTGAATCCGCTTTCGGAATTGATTATAAAATTGGGCTATTTGTAACGGCAGGTGTTGTAATTGCTTATACATTATTCGGTGGCTTCTTGGCTGTTAGTTTAACAGATTTTGTACAAGGCTTAATTATGTTTATCGCTCTTATAATGGTTCCTTTAGTGGCATTTACAAATATGGGTGGTGTAAAACCAGTATTTGATGAGATACAAAATATTGATCCAAAATTATTAAATATCTTCACGGGAACTTCCGTCGTTGGAATTGTTTCATTACTTGCTTGGGGATTAGGGTATTTTGGACAACCACATATTATTGTACGCTTTATGGCAATTTCAACTGTAAAAGAATTAAAACCAGCTCGACGAATTGGTATGAGTTGGATGCTTTTTACAATCGTAGGTGCGGCACTTACAGGGCTTGTAGGAATCGCTTATATATCTGTTAACAATTTAACGTTAAAAGATCCGGAAACAATCTTTATCTTTTTCGCAAATACTTTATTTCATCCCTTAATTACGGGCTTCTTGTTATCTGCTATTTTGGCAGCAATTATGAGTACGATTTCTTCACAGCTATTAGTAACATCAAGTGCATTAACTGAAGATTTATATCGAATTTTTGGTAAAAGAGACATTACTGAAAAAGAGCTTGTTCGTGTTGGACGTTTATCTGTTTTAATCGTTGCAGTTGTATCGCTTCTATTGTCATTAAAACCAAGTGATACGATTCTAAACCTTGTAGGTAATGCTTGGGCCGGCTTCGGAGCTGCATTTGGACCAGCAATTTTATTAAGTTTATTCTGGAAACGAATGACTCGTTGGGGAGCACTTGCAGGTATGATTGTAGGGGCATTAACGGTTATTATTTGGATTAGTGTAGATGTTATTAAACAAACGATTAATCTATACGAAATGGTACCAGGCTTCTTTTTTAGTTTAGTAGCTGTTATCGTTGTTAGTTTGATAACTTCAAATAAAAATCAAAAAATAGAAGAACAATATGAAGAAATGAAAAAAAGACTGGCATAGAAAGTATTTCTTATATATAGATGAATTTGTTAGTAGAATAGTAAGTTCATATGTAATGTAAAACAGAGAAACTAGAATGATGGTTTTTCTGTTTTTTTTAATGCAAGTACAAGTTTAAAATAATTTGCTCGATAAAAATTAAATAATAGATTCAATTCAATATGCTTACCTTCATAAGAAATTAATATTGGTAATCATCAAAAAAACATACCGAGACCAAGACAAATATAAGAATCTGTTTATTATGAAGAATAATAAAGAATTTTGTTCTGTTTATTTCAATAAAAAAAGGAGGAGGTAATCCAAGTAGGATTTGAATTCTATTTTCAATTCTTTACAGGAATAACCGCTTGAATTAATATGAATTGATCATCTTATAAGGGGATATCCTCAACATCTTAATGGGTTTTTAGAAAAATAAATTTATGATGAAAAATTCCGCTACTATATCCTTAAACAAAAATCAGATGTATTCCATTCAATGAAGAGCTTCTTTAAACAGGAGCATGAGAAAGCAGCGAAATAATCGCTAGATAATTGACTTAAATGAATTGTGAGTAGAATAAGTAAGTGAAACCAGAAAAGCCCAGTAAAGGATTTTTCTGGTTTTTTGTCGTAAAAGTATAGTATTTAATCGATCGTTAAAAATACATCAGTAAAATGAAAAGTTTTGAGAAGAAGGGAGATTGTATCAATAATCGTTAATTTAACGATATTTTCTTGTTGAGCTAGTTCTCTCAAGACAAAAACACTTATTCAACTTTTTATTTAAAATAGACCTTTTTTACATTTGGCATCATATTTGTCCAGTTGTGACTGTGGATTTTACTTCTTTTTCTGGCATTGTTAAGAAAATAACTGCGATGACGATACATATACCACCTAGTAATTGGTATACTCCGAAAGATTCATTTAGCCAAGTAATAGAAACAATAGTTGCTACCAGTGGTTCAATACTAGATAAAATACTAGTCTCTGTTGCTGATAAATATTTTAGGCTACCGATGTAGAGAAGAAAAGAAAGTGTACCAATTATAATAATAAAAATCAGCATAGAGAATGTTGACAGCGTAAAGGCTTGTGAAAATTGTTTCCATTCAAAAGAATGATTGTAAATAAATAATGCAATACCTCCAATTAGCATACCCCAGCCAATAATAAGAGTCGTCCCCCATTGTTGAATAAGGGAAGTAGGGTGAAGTGTATAGAAGGTAAAACCAATAGCTGTTAACAGTCCGAATAAAATAGTTTCCTTAGACATGACAATATTATGGGCTGATCCATTTGTAATAATAAAATATGTGCCTATTAGTGCAGAGAAAATTGCTAGCACTTGCATAGTAGAAGGCAGTTTTTTATTCTGTATTGCAACATAAACAGTAATGAGAACTGGCCCTAAAAATTGGAATAGTGTAGCGGTCACAGCGTTGCTAATATGAACCGTTTCAATAAAAGCATATTGTGCGCCAAGCATCCCGAGAATAGAGAAAATGATAAGGTGTAATAGATGACTTGGTTGTTGCCAAATTCGAAATATATTTTGTTTTTTTGTAAGTAAGAAACATAAAATAAAGACTCCCGCAAGTAAGAGGCGAATTACTAAATAGTCGATAGAAGTTATTGTCGTACGTTGAAAAAACCACTGAATTAATGGACCTGATAATCCCCATAAAGTAGCTCCTGTAAGAATCATAAGTAGTCCAAGACGTCTTTTGTTTTGCATGATCATGATGCTCCTTTCAAAAATTGATTTTATTCGATTTACATGATAAAAAGAATTATATATAACCTCTGGTACTGTATAAAGTATCAATAATCCGTTTTGTGAAGGGGTCAGATTTTATGTTAGAGTTAACACCAAGTTTGAATATTGAGTCAAAAATACCGTTGTATGTACAGTTATATGAGTATATAAAAGAAGAAATAAGAAGTGGAAAAATCCCTCCAATGACGAAGCTTCCAGCAAAAAGAAAGTTTGCAATGTATTTAGAGGTGAGTAAAAATACAGTTGAATCGGCATATGAACAACTTCTAGCAGAAGGGTATATTGAATCAGTTTCACGTAAGGGGTATTTTGTATGTGAAATTGAGCAAATGATGCTAACAGAGAAAAAAAGAGAATTGGTAAAGGAAGTATTTTACGGAGAACAGATATATAAATATGATTTTACACAAACGGGTGTAGATCCAAAGACATTTCCATTCGCCGTCTATCGGAAAATTTCGAATGAAGTATGGCAACAGGAAAATAAGGACCTTCTACTTCTTGGTCATCCTCAAGGTGAATCCAACTTGCGTGAAGAGATTGCGAAATATTTATATGAGTCAAGAGGTGTTAGATGTTCATCGAGTCAAATTGTAATAGGAGCCGGAACACAATTTTTAATAAGAATCTTGTTTCAGTTACTAAAGGGGAGGCATTTTGCAGTTGAAAATCCAGGGTATCATCGAAAGTTGGTTGTTTTTGAGAAGGGAGAAGAAAATGTTCAAATGATCCCACTTGATGGTGATGGGATCTGTATTGCGGCTTTAGAAGCTAGCAATGCGAAAGTTATTTTCGTTACCCCGTCTCACCAATTTCCTTGTGGAATGATTATGCCAATTAAAAGAAGAGGACAACTATTACAATGGGCACAAGAGGAGAATGGACGTTATATTATTGAAGATGATTATGACAGTGAATTTCGTTACTCTGGAAAACCGATTCCAGCATTGCAGGGGCTTGATACAGAGGGAAACGTAATTTACATGGGAACATTTTCGAAAGCTTTACTCCCATCATTACGAATGAGTTATATGGTGTTGCCAAAACAGCTAATTAAATTGTATCATTCACAATATTTATTCTACACACAAAGTGTTTCAAGAATTGATCAAGAAATCATTAGAAGATTTTTAAACGAAGGACATTGGGAAAAACATATTCATAAAATGCGAGTTGTATACAGAAAAAAGAGAGATGTACTTGTTTCGGCGATAGAAAGGTACTTTTCTAATAAAGTGGAAGTGATAGGAGAAGATTCTGGCTTACATATTTTATTAAAGGTTCACAATGGAATGTTAGAAGAAGAGTTAATAAAAAGAGCGGCTGAAAATAGTATTAAAGTATATCCAGTCTCAATGTATTATAACAAAGGGAATAATCAAAAAAATACAGTGTTACTTGGATTTGCTATTTTATCAGAGGCTGAGATTGAAGAGGCAATTCGCTTGTTATATAATTCATGGTTCAAAATCTAACATGATCGTAAAATTATTCTCGTTTACTTTAGATCTGTTTAAATTCTACATGCCACAAAAAAGTCTGTAATTATAGATACAGGCTTTTTATTGTGTTCCATAATTGAATACGAAAAAATCAGTCGTATCAAAGGGTATATCCTAAACAAGTAAACCAATACAATCGAAACCCTACTCTAATGGCTGCATATAAAATATAAATGAAGAGAAATTTCGCTATTATATTCTAAAGCAAAAGTTAGATGTGTTCCATTATATGAAGAGCTTTTTTAAGCAGGAGCATGAGAAGGCAGCGAAATAGAGAGCGGGTATGGAGAATTAAATAGCGTGCGAAATAAGTAGAAAATGACAAACCAGACAATCTGTTTGAAGGCTTTTCTGGCTTTTTGTCTTAAATATTTAGAGTTTAAATACTAACGTAGTCAGTGGTTTGTAGAAATAATTGGGAATAAAATAGGGAGAATCTCTTATTCTGGGGAGATAATTGAATATGGCATCCCTAAACCAAATGCACGCCCCCATGCTATTGCTGTTGGAAAAGAATTTGATTTATGGTCTACTGAATGGGGTGCAAATAAAATAGGAAGATTGACAAGAGACCGTGCAATTGTGGAATACACAATTAAAACACCTAATGCAGAACCTCACGGAATTGTATGTGACAAGGATGGAGCCGTATGGTTCGCATTAGAGTGTAACAAAATCGGAAAATTAACCTTGTTATAAAATGAGGTATGTAGTTAGATTGTTAAATATATTAAAATGAAAACTGAATTGGGAACTCACATATGCCTATATATTATGTGAAATCCCTTATTTTTTATTAGGTCTTTATTCCACAGAACAGAGTATAATTGTATTTTTGAGTTAAGCTACCTTAAACCGCTATAAATTCAACTGAAGGAATTTCTTCGAGTTGTAACCTTTAAACATGAAAATAACCTCATTTTATTTATATAAATATATATCGATTCTATCATTTTCATTTAAGGTCGCTAGTAATATTTCATTAATTGAAACATTATATTTATTTTTTAATTCTTCTATTAGCCAATTTGGATCTTTGTTGATCTTAGTAAGAATTTCTTGTTCAATCGTTCCATCTTTAATAATTGGTTGGTTAAAATGAAATGTTTTGTCTTTTAATTGAAGATCTTCTCTTGTCGGGTTCTCGTATTTCGGATATAAAAACGTAGAAATAAAACCACCTGCTTCCCAACAAGCTAACGCAACCTTTTTCGGATCATCAATTTTTTCTTTTCTTAACTCTGAAAGTAATTCATCAATGGTAATACGTGCTTTTTTTAAATTTTTATATTGTATGATTCCATTAGTAATAAGATGCAATGGATGAGGATTCACATAATGCTTGAATTTATTTGAACTAAAAGTTAAATAATTACAAATTAAATATAAGAGAACTAAAACACCGATAGAAATAAAGGAATCCGTTAACGATAATTCTTCATCAGATAATGGATGGGCGATAATATTTCCTAAGATGAGCACGATAACAAAATCCAGTAATCTCATTTGCGAAATTGTTCTTTGACCTAATATTTTCACACTAATTAACATAAAAATAAATCCAACTGTTGCTCTCAACACCCAGTCAAAAAAAGTTAAAGAATGATCACTAAATAAAAAAGACAATTTACTACCTCCGATATATTTATCAACTTTAGTATCAGAATAATTCAGCAAACTATACTAGATAATAAATTGAATATCTATTAGAAAGCATTTGGAAGAATAACATAAATTTAATGCTTGCTCTTACTGCATATATGTCCTATCGCTAACAGGTAAGTCCCTTGAAATAGTAGATATCATTTCTACTATTTCTATCCATTTTTTGTACTATAGATGTCCTCATATACAACAGCAACAATTTTGGAACTTTTTGAACGAATGCTTTAGTTGAAGAACACGAGTTGCTTAAATGCGGCTTTTTTTATTGTAGTAAATGGCAGATTAGTTCAATAAGTTTAGTTATTAGAATTAATTAAAATTCCCCCAAGTTTTTATATGATGATACATTTAATTTAGTCTAAATGATACTTGCTTCTATGTTTTTTTGGTTTTCGACATATCAAAAATTAGAATTTATTTAGTTTTACAAGTATCCAAGCATAAAATTCCCCCGATTTACTGGAAATGATTGTAGCGTTATATTAAGAAGTAGTTATTAAAAATACTCCCAAATTTCTTAAGCCATTAAAAAGGAGAAATAGATGATGATTTTTTTTATTCAACTTATCATTTTTGGTTTAATCGTATGTATTCTTTCTGCTATTCCAAAATCATTTACAAAAACACCTAAAAACCAATTAAGAGTAGTGACTCTTACAGGAATTGGAGTTTCTTTACTAATTTTTTTATTCTCAACAAAACAAAATTTGGTTCAGCTTTTTCCCATTTTCTTTATATGTTCTGTATGTTTAGGAACATTTATCAGAACGTTTAAACAGCCAAGTAAAAGTTGAATAAAATCCTTATGTAACTATAGATTAATAGGGAGACTAAAAATATGTTTCATTTCATCTACTCAATTGGGAATGATTTTTTTTATATTAAGACGATTTGTATAGCAACATCTTATACAACTACCATGGGAGTACGATAAGTAAATTTTCTATTTAAATGGTAGTGTATAAAAAGCATGTTTATACAGATAAGGTAAAACAAATATGAAATGTTAGAGGTTAATATTATGAATCAATCAATTCCTTGGTATTTGCGAAATAAGGTTATTACTACTATTTGTTTTATAGTTCCACCAATTGCTTTTATAATTATTGTGACTAATAAAAACAAATTAAGTCATGAAAAGTACATCGAACACTTAACAGTGGCTACTTTTATATTAAGTCTATGGATGTTAAAATTTTTACCAGGTTTATTAGATACTGCTATTATTTTCACATTATTGATAGGCTATTACATTCGCAAATTTATTAAAAATAAAAAATAAACAACTTATCGATAAAAAAACCTTATACAACTACCATGGGAGTACGATATAAACTTCCATTCACTGTTGTGAATCTGAGGATTCATGAATGGCTAATGCTAGCTTTAGTTGAACAACTTCTTCGGCTGTATAGTCGATTTTTTATGCAACTTAATGTCAGGTTAATTGCATAGGAAGTTTAAATTACATACCAAAGTACCTAGATTTTATTCAAACATATTTAATATGATATTAAATATATCTATTATAAGGAACTTTTCAAATGCAACCTTCAGAGTCTACTACATATTTTTCAGCTATATCTGCTTATCTACCTATTCTAATTGTTGCGACATTATTTTAAATAATAGGATTTTTTAATATATTTCATTAAGCAAAAAGCAAACCAATTAAATAAATTACTTATTTTGATTATGTAGATGTGTATTTCGTTTTTGATGACGTAGAGATACACTTAAATAGGTATAAAAATATCGCTAGATTGATGATAGCATAGGATTATTCCACAGTAGCTCAATGGAAGAGCAACCGCCTAATGGGTGAAAACGTATGTAGGTTCGAGTCCTACCTGTGGGTCCAATAATAAAAATATAAAAATTAAAACTCCTGGAGGAAGAAACACATGATCGTAGGTAAAGGCGCAGTACGTGAAGTATGTAATGAAATTGACAAGGTGGTTCGTGAGATTGACCAAATTACTCAATCAAAAATCGATAGGGTATCAGATAAAATCGACGCTGAATTAAATTCTTGTGGACGTGAATTAACAAACGCTTCAGACACATTAACTCAAATCAAACCATTAGTTGACCGCTTAGTTCAACAAGTTGGTGGTAACGCACCAGACCATGTACAAGTATTAGTTGGTTCTATCTGTACAGAAATTATGTCAAAAGTAACAAGCACAACAAGTAATATTTTAGAAGTTCAAAAGAATATCAAAGATGTAGACCGTTATACAGATGAAATTGACCGCTTAACAGATGAAATCGATGATTTAACAAACAAGATTGATTCAATCACTGACAAGTATCAAAAGTAATCTAATTTCTGGGGAGAATCGTACATGAGTAATTACAATCCAAATACTAATTCACCAAATTATATGAGCTCTGATTGGGGCAAGTCTAATACAAAAATGACGGCTTATCATATCGACGCAATTTCTGATAAAGCCAAATTTGCAATCGAAATGTTAGAATCTGCATTGCGCGGGTTCGATACAATCGAAAAAGAAATTATGGATGCTTCTAATGCAACAAATCCGATCAGTCGTGAAGGGTTGCGTGCATTTGCTTTCCGCATTGATACTCATCAAAATCAAGTGGCAGACGGATTAAAACGATTAAAGCAAATGATGGATGATATTGATAAGTCAACAGATCAAATTCAAAATCAACGTACATCCTGGTAATGTACATTAAGGCAGTGGCTAGTCCTCTGCTTTTTCGGGGAAGTACTCAAGAGACTAATGTGTATACGGAATTAGTTGAAAATTGGGTAGTATCCAATATAAATACTGCTTTGGTTATTGTACTTTCCTGCTAATTAGAATAATAAAAAGGCTGTTAAAAAGGGGAGCGACTCGCTCCCCTTTATAGTTTTTCTAAGTTGAAATTTTTTGAGATTTAATGTGGTTTCATTTAGTTTGTTTTTTAGTAAATTAAGACATAATTCCTTTAGTGAGAGAAGTTTGGTCCACTTGATTAAGTTATGTATGATGGCGTTCTTCAAAATTTGTCGTTTCCCAGTTCCCTATACTAAAGGGTTATGTATTGATACAGTAAACGGGATGACTATTCGCTTTCCAAAAAGAAGAAAAACAATCTGTTGAAACAATCAAATATATATATTCTGAATCCAAAAAAGCTTTAAACAAGATTTATCCTAAACTAAAATATGAGAAAATATCTATTTTTGTGTATCACGATTAAAAGCAATTAAACCAACACTCGACGTTTGAAGAATTAGATGGTTTCTATTATCCACAAAATCAATCCATTCATTTAATTGGCGAAAACGCTTCTTCAAGAAACACTCTTGAGTCGATTTTCACACATGAATATGCCCACTACCGAACAGACCAATATGTAAAACAACAAGCCGTTTCCAATCGACCCGTACCAACATGGTTCTATAACCCGGTAGACAAATACAGCGAATTTAAAGAAAAGAAGTAAACCAACTTATTTGGTTGAATATAATGATTGAAATTGAACTAATTGGGGAGACGATGTAGTGAGCGAAATAGATAAACGAAATAGATTAAGTGAAGAACCATTTACCTATCAAACAACGAAAAAAGGGACGGTAGTAATCTATTACAAAGGTAAACAAATTAAAATTATTAAGGATAGTGAAGCTGAGCGATTTATAGAAAGAATCAATGAAGTTGAAGATAATATATTAGAAGAACAATTATTGCTAGCTAAAATTACGGGTAACTTTAAACGTGGTAATGAGAAAATAGGTAAAAATAAAAGAAAGTAAACAAAGTCTTTATTTTAGAAGGAGAATAGCTAAGAGACAAAAACAGTATCAGAGGAAATATAAGAAAAAGAATTAGTTTTGGTGGAAGTAGTTAATAATGCGAAGGAGTGTTAAATGTGGAAACAAAAGAAATGATATTACAACACATTGAACAAATAGATGAAGAATTACGAAAAAAACTTGGTAATAGTATCATTGCTGAATTATTAAAAGCTAAATCTACGGCATTATTATCATTAGCAACATTAGAAGGTAAATGAATAATACAAAGATTATATGTAATATAAGTGAAGCTACTTATATAACTAACATGGGAGTTGAATATCTATAACTCTTTTTTTTATGAAAAGTAATGACCTTTTCAACTATCTCGTTAGTCGAACAAGGTAAAGGCGATGCCTTCAAAAAGCATCGCCATCTGTTAAGCCCTATGTTTAAGTTCTAATTTTTTACTTATTGTGACTTTTTTGAGCTTTTAATGCTATTTTTTCAAGTCCATTTTCTCCTGCAAATTCTGCATCTGCTTTTGTTGGTAGAGCATTTTTATTTTTCTTTAATTGATTATTCTTATTTTTACCCATTTTTTCACCACCCTCGTAGTTAAAATTTGTTATTCCTATAAAGGATGCCACCTATTACTAAACACCAAATAAAAAGATTTCGAAGTGCATTTTTTCGTTATCGGCACCCACGATTTTAGTTTGCTTTCTTTTTTTGTATGCTATGCCATTTGATTTTCTTTTTCAGCTAAAGCATTGCAATAGTTGAACAACAAACGACTGCTTTTTGGCGGTCGTTTCCACAATAAAGAAGGCTGTCGATTTCATCGGCAGCCTTTTGTGCGACTGGCAGCCGCACAAGGATGTCATTTTCATGAGAAGGCTGCGAAATAATCATTTGACAATAGAACTTAAGTCAAGTGGGGGGAATAGCAAGTATTAAACTAGAAAAAGCATTAAGTTACATAAAAAAATAAAAATATAAATAGCTTAACAAACTACATGCCCAAGAAACAATCGTAAAATTCATGACAAGGACATTTTCTGACAAACCGTATTTAATCCCATAGTGAAAATGAATAGGGGACAAGAGAAACAGTCGTTTTTGTGTTTTTTTAAAGTAGAGAACTTGAAAAATAACGGAAAACTGTTCAGCTAAATAAATTAAAAACAATATCGGAATTAAAATTTCTACTTTTTCAATGATCGCTAAAAAAGATAAAGAACCACCAATTGCCATTGAACCTGTATCGCCCATAAATGCCTTAGCTGGATATAAGTTATAAATTAAAAAACCAGCTAAACTAGCGATCATAACTAGACTAAAAATTTTTACTTCGATATGATCTGATATGAGAAAAAAGAAAAAGAAGGTAGGAATCGATACCATACCAAGGAGTCCATCCATCCCGTCAGTAAAATTAATGGCATTAGCTGATCCTACAATAAATAAAGTCACTAGGGCTAAATAAATCCATAATGGTAAAGTGAAATAGATAGATTCCGTAATACGAAAAGTTGTGTTTGTATCAAAAAAATTAATTAATACAATAAGTAAAAAAATAGTAAAAGAAAATTGAAAAACTAGTTTTGTCTTAGCAGAAATCCCTCCAGGATCTTGTTTTGATGCTTTCCAATAGTCATCAAGGAAACCAACAATACTAAATAAGATAAAAGTTCCAACTAAGAAAAGCATAAGCGGACTTGAATAATTTAGGAAAGCTACTAAAATACCAATCAAAAATATACTTCCTAGCATTAAAGGCGTGCCCTTCTTATTTTGGTGTTCAACTGGTAATTCCGCTCTTATAGGCTGGGTCAAGTTCAATTTTCTTAGTGTAGCAATTAATAAGGGAGATAAAATACTAACTAAAGCAAAAGTTATTAAGGCTGGTATGAGTGGAGATAACAACATTTTTTCTCCTTTCAATTACTTTTAATTAACAAATTCAACGATATCCAGAAAAAACCTCTTTGTTCTAAAATTTTTGATTGAAGTGCTAATAGATTAGCAAATGAAAAACCAGAAATGCCGCAAACGGATTTCTGGTTTTTTACATATTTTTACAAAAAAATATGAATGATGTGAAAAGTAGAGTTTTGATGTACCAGTCACTTGCCGATTTTTTAAAATTTATTCTTCTATATCGACAGGTGAATGAATCAGATCTTTGTACAAATCAAAGTATAGTTGACCATTTGTTCCACGAACACAATATGATACATCTGCTAAAATCAATCCCCGTTGCTTTAACTCTGTCATTAACCAATCTATTGTTAGATGATTTTGAGTAATGTTTTTCTTTACAATTTGGCCATCCATAATGATTTCGATTGGGAAATCTGATTGAGAAGGACTAATTATCCCCAAATCTTTTCTAGTTACAAATCGATATTCCGGTTTCTTTAATATGGATAGATGCCCGTCAGGTTCAAAGAGCGCATACTCTACTTCATCAATATCAAATATATCTCTTCTTCTTAGTGCTTGATTTAATGAGTCCATTGTAACTCTTAAATTTACTAAGTTTTTTTCAAGTATTTTTCCATCTTGTATGACAACGGTAGGTTCTCCATTAAATAATGCCCTAGCTTTTTTATTTTTTAATGAAACTAAAGTAGCAAGGAATATAAATATACTGAGAATGATTAATGCAGTTATAAAGTTACTGAATCGTATAGAAGTATTAAACGCCAAATTTCCTGCAATCGAACCTATTGTAATTGAAGTTATATAATCATGGTAAGTCATTTTAGAAATTGTTTGTTTACCTAGTAAATGAGTAATACAAATAAGTAAAACAAATGCTGAAAAAGTTCTAATTATGACTTCAAAAGTTCCAAACATTTTCCTCACCTTTATCTTTCTTCTAATTATATTGTTACATAAAAAAATAAAGAAAATACGTAAAGGTAAGTTCTTTTTGTAAGGTCAGAATATACCTCAAAAATGTTAATCACTTAAAATACCATGTGAAAAGTTATAAGATAACTAAAAAACCAGCAAGCCCGGATATTGGGTTTCGCTGGCTTTTTCAAGATGAATAAAAAATAGATTATTTTTTGTTCGACTTTTTAGCTAAATTCTGAAGTTCACTTTGAGGCTCCGTTGAAAATTCAACGTCTTTTCCATATCCTTGTGGATTAACACTTGGAGCTTTTTGTCCTCTTCCAGTTGATTTTTTACTCATAAATCCTCACCTCCAAGGATAGTTTTTCCTAACACAATTGAATTATGTGTTAAAGTAAACGATATATTCAGGCAGAACATTCTATATTGAAAGGTTTTTCTCCTGATCAGAGCTAGATGATTTACTAGAGTGGGTTAGTACGGGGTCTAAAACTTTTTTCGTAATTGGCATAAAGTAATTAAGTATTAACCCTCCAAAACACACTGTTAATAACGTACCAACGCCAATTGGTCCCTTAAAAATCAATGCCATTATCAAGAATACGATGTAAATGAATGTTTTTGAAATAAATAGATTCGTTTTAGTTAATTCCCGTATGATTAAAGTTAATCGATCAACTGGAATCGGTGCGAAATTTGTGTGTAAATAGGTTGAAGTTCCTAGTCCTGAAACAATTAAGCCAATTCCAAACCAAATAACTTTGCTGTACCAAAACTCAGGGGTTAAAAAATTGTGCAATATAAAAAGCCACATATCAATTCCAACACCTGTTATAAATGCAGTTACCAGTCCTAAAAATTCAGGTCTTTGTCTTTTTAACAATGAATTTAAACAGATCAATAGTAAAGCAATGATGATTTCCCAACTTCCCACAGTAAACCCCACATTTTTAGATAACCCTACTAAAAGTGCATCAAATGGTCCGGTTCCAAGTTCAGATAGAATCGTGATCGAAACACCAAGTGCTAAAATTAAAATTCCTAATACATAAAAAACGTATTTCATTATACTCATTCGCTTTAACATTTATTTGTTAGTTAATTCTTTTTGCATTAGAATATGCGGAATTCCATCCTCGATAAAGATATCAGATGCTGTAAAATAACCAAGTTTTTTATAGAAACCTTCTGCATGTGTTTGACCATGCAATTTAACTTTAGTGGCTTCACGTTCTTGTGCGATTTCTTCTAATGCTTTAATAATGATTTTACCAAGACCGAATTTACGGAAAGACTCAAGGATACAGATCCTTTCTAATTTACCTACTCCATCAACAAACCTAATTCTTCCTGTTCCGACTGGTTGTTCATTGTAATGAACTAATATGTGCTCGCATTCTCCTTTTAATGTGTCAAATTGATCAAATTCATCTTCTAGTGGTACGCCTTGTTCTTTCACAAATACATTTTCTCTTATCGCAAATGCTATCTTTAAATCTTCTTCATTCATTACTTTTTGTGCATTCATTATTGATCAGTCCCCTTTAATTAAACTGTTACTTTGTTGCAAATGCAACAAAAATAAGTTAAGTTAAATATATATTATTTTTATTGCATTTACAACAAAATAGACGCTAAGGAGCTAATTATGAAGGAAATTCTTCGTGAAATTGGAATGATCGCAAGGGCTTTAGATTCGATAAGTAATATTGAATTTAAAGAATATGACCTTACAAAAGGGCAGTACTTGTATCTAGTGCGTATTTGCGAAAATCCTGGAATCATTCAAGAAAAGTTAGCTGAGATGATAAAAGTAGATCGAACTACAGTTGCTCGTGCTGTACAAAAACTTGAGATTAATGGCTTTATTGAAAAGAAAGAAGATAAAGACAACAAAAAAATTAAAAAGCTTTTTGCAACTGAAAAAGGGGAAAATGTTTATCCTTTTATAAAAAGAGAAAATGATTATTCCAACATTGTTGCATTAGAGGGATTTTCAGATCTTGAAATAGAAACTGTTTTTGATCTCCTTCAAAGGGTAAGAAAAAATGTAGAAAAAGATTGGGAATATGTAAAGAAAGGTAACAAGAGAATTTATTGATTAAATTGGGAGTGACACATATAAAATGTCTATAAATATAAAAAAATGTAAGCTAGAGGATATACACTTACTTCAACAAATCAGTATTGAAACATTTAATGAAACTTTTAAGGATCAGAACTCTGCAGAAAATATGAATTCTTATTTAGAAAGGGCATTTAACTTAAAACAATTAGAAGAAGAGTTAGATAATCTTTCATCACAATTCTTTATCATTTATTTAAATGATACAGTCGTTGGATATTTAAAGGTCAATACCGATGATGCTCAATCTGAGGAGATGGGTACTGAATCGCTTGAAATTGAGAGGATTTATATAAAGAAGGATTTTCAAAAGCATGGACTTGGTAAAGTTCTGTTCAATAAAGCTATCGAAATTGCTGATGTACTTAATAAAAAGAAAATCTGGCTAGGTGTATGGGAAAAAAACGAAAATGCTATCGCTTTTTATAAGAAAATGGATTTTGTTCAAACAGGAGCTCATTCATTTTATATGGGTGATGATGAACAAATAGATTTTATTATGAGTAAGACACTCGTATAATTAATATTTTTGAATAGTGAATAACAAAGGTGATGGTTATGCAAATAACAATTAGACAAGTAGATAAAGAAGTAGTTTGGGAATTAAGGCATCAGGTTATGTGGGCAGATAAATCCTTTGATTATATAAAATTGGTAGATGATGATTTAGGCATTCATTATGGTCTGTATAAAGGATCTAGTTTAATCTCAGTCATCTCGCTTTTTATAATCGATGATGAATGTCAGTTCAGAAAGTTTGCAACACTTCACCAAGAACAAGGTAAGGGGTATGGAAGTAAGCTGTTAAACCACGTTATGAAGGAAGCGCAAAACAATAGATCAAAGAAAATATGGTGTAATGCAAGGAAAAATAAAATGGATTTTTATAAAAAGTTTGGTTTACAAGAGACAAATGATAGTTTTATAAAAGATGGAAAACATTACGTTATTATGGAGAAGTATTTGTAAGAAATTAATAAGTAGATAAAAAATGATAATTATTATCATTTAAATATGGCAACAGTTATACCATCCATCCCGGTATTGATAAATAGTGTCATAAAACCTTGATGCAATGAAAATTCCCCAACCCCAATTTCATATGTTAAACCAAAAAGCCTGATTAGTCACCAAGCATTTTGGTGTTTTTAATTGGATATTCATTGAAAGAATGGAAATAATAGACAGATCACAACTGAATAATAAAAGAGAAAGGAAACCACTTGAAAACTTTACTATTCTGTAGCATTATCATTCTTCCTATTATCATGTATGGATTAGCTAGATCTTATCCTATACTTAATACAATTTTTAATTTCATAGCAATTATTTCTTACATAGCCTTTGGTGGAATTACAGCAATATCAATTTATGAAATTATAAAAAATAATGTTGTTTTTATGACAAACATTCATGCTGTTTTTCTTAATATTTACTTTATAATTTCTGGCTCTTTCTTGGGTATATATGGCTTATATCAATTGATTAATATGACGGTGAAACAGCTTAAACAGACTAAGAAGTAATTTACTCAAGTCAATAATAAGTTCTTTATAATGAAAGACACCACAACGAAAACATTTCTGTAAATAGAATTGCGTTGTGGTGTTTTTATGGATATGACATGAGTTCTTCTTTTATTTTTCTGTTTGTATTTCTAGTTTTGAATCATCCTCTTTTCTCGAAAGTTCACCTGGCCAATATGCAAATCTACCTAAAACTGTAGTTATTGCTGGAACTAAAAGTGGACGTACGATGAATGTGTCAATTAATACTCCAACACAAGTAACGATACCAAATTGTACTAATACTTGAATTGGTAGTGTTGCTAACACTAAGAACGTACCTGCTAAGATTAAACCAGCGGATGAAATTACAGCCCCAGTTTTTGCGACTCCATTAGATATTGCATCTCGATGTGTTTGATACTTTTTATTTTTCCATATTTCGGAAACCATGAATATATTATAATCTTCACCTAATGCTACTAAAAATACAAATGAATATAAAGGAATTAAACCTTGTATTGCACTGGCCCCAAATCCGTAGTGAAGAATTAGCCAGCCAGCACCTAATGCAGAAAGATAAGATAATATGACGGTTAGAATTAAGTAAATCATTGCTGTAAGGGAACGTAAATAAGTTAACAACAATAATGCAATTAATCCAATCATAACTGGAATGATAACAGATTGATCACGCTCAGTTATATTTTTTGTATCTAAATTTGTTACTGTTTCTCCACCAATCCAGTAATGCTTTTCTACTGCTTGAATATCGTAGTTGATTAATAGTTTCTTAATTTTCTTTTCTAGTTGAGGGATCCGCTCTAAACCTTTAATAGAATAAGGATTATCGACTAAAGAAATTTCATATAATTGTAAGCTTTTATTATCTTTACCTGTAATAGGTTCAGAAACATCTTTTACGAATGTAAGTGATTCTAATTCCTTTTTTATAGGAATATTTTTGTTTTCAGTATCGATAATTACTTTAACAGGTGCTAATAAACCTGATGAATAGTGGTCTGATATTAAATCAAATCCTTCTCTTGAAGGCATATCTTTAGGAAAAGATTGAAGTAGATCATATGTGTATTGTACTCGAGGTACAAATAGAGCTAGTCCCCCTAAGAAAATAGTAGAAACTAGAATAATTGTCCAAGGCTTATGAGTAACTAGTTTTCCTATTTTATGATTAATTGTTACTTTAGTTTGTGTTTTCTTAATTGATTTTCCTTTTTTCATAGCTCGTAATGCTTCCATTTCTTTTGTTCTAGGAATAAAAGGAAAAAAAGAAACTCTACCAAATATGGAAAGTAGGGCAGGAAGAATTGTTATCGCAGCAATCCCCATAAAAAGAACTGCTAAACTAAATGGTATCGCGAAACGATGGAACGCACCATATTGAGCTAATAAGAGAGTGCCTAACCCAATAACGACTGTTAAAGCGCTCATCGAAATAGCCCCGCTAGATTCTTTGATCGCCAGTTGCAGTGCTTTATATTTATTTTCTTCATAAAGTAAACATTCACGATATCTAGATATTAAAAATAAACAATAATCAGTACCTGCACCAAATAATAAAACGGTCATAATCGAAACTGCTTGTGAATCAACTGTTATAATACCTTTTTCACCCAAAAAGCCTAGTATAGGGTTTACAATTCCGTAAGCGAAACCAACGACTATTATTGGGACAATTGCCATAATTGGTGAACGATAGAGGAGAATTAAGAACACTAATACAAGTGATACAGTTGAAAATAAAAGTTTAACATCGGCTTGTGAAAATAAACTTACAGCGTCTGTTTGAATACCAACTGGACCAGAAAAGCGAACTTTTAGACCAGATTCTGTTAATTTTCGGTTTACTGGGTCATCACCAGTATTATTTTTTATTAGCTTTTCTATTACGTTGATATTTTTTTGAAGTACTTTATCATCTGCTTTTTTATCAAAAAGAACAGGTGTAATGATTGTAGAACCGTCCTCTGAAGCACTTCGTTTAATAACCTGGGTAGGCATTAAGTCATATGACGGTAATGTTAATTGATTTTTCAATGGATCCTTTCGAAGTTCTTTATAAACAGTTTGAATGACTTTATAATCTACTTCATTTAGTCCGCTTTCACGGTTCCAAACAATTAATAAAGGGTTTCCAGAATCATTTGGAAACTCTTTTTTTATAAGTTGATCCGCCTTTTGTGACATGGATTGTTTAGGTAAGTTATCTGCTGTATTATTTTCTACTTCATTTACAGACGGAAAAGTAAATGATAATACAACCGTTAATAAAACCCAAACCAATAATGTTATCCATCTTGAACGTTTACTACTTACAAATTTGCCCCACGAATGAAAGGGGTGATGTTTCATATGGAATTCACCTCTCGTAAATTTATCACTATAATTATATATACTGGTCAGTTAATTATTCAAGAACTTTTAATATGATATAATGAAAGTGAAATAAAATGTTAGGAGAGAAGCAAATTGGAACAAATGAAACGTCCTCTTGGTAGACCACCTCAAGATTCAAAAAAAAAGCCTACAAAAACAACAATCGTTGATAATGCAATCCAATTGTTTCTACAAGACGGATATCAATTAGTTTCAATGGATGACGTAGCTAAGAAGTGTGGTGTGACCAAAGCAACGGTTTATTATTATTATCCAACAAAGGCAGAGCTATTTACGGATGCAATGGTTCAAATGATGCTTCGAATAAGTAATCGAATTGCTGAGATTCTATCTAAAAATAAGTCGTTAAAAGAAAATCTCCACGAAATGGTTAAAGTCCATTTAAGAGCAACTTTTGAAATTGATTTAAAAGCATTTACGAAGGAAGCGAAAGTTTCTTTATCAGACGAACAATTACAACAAATGAATAACGCCGAAGAAATGATGTATAATGTGATCGAAAAGGCAATGACAAAGGCAATTGAGAATGGGGAAATACCTAAAGGGAATGCAAAATTCTATACTCAATTATTCATTGCAATTCTATCGATAGGGAATTATAAAGATGCAGACCAAAAATCAATATTTTCTACAATAGATGAAATGGCCGAACAAATCATAGATTTCTTTTGGAATGGAATAGTGGGTAAAAAATAAAAGAAGATTTACTTTCTGAGTAAATCTTCTTTTTGTTGCTTTATAAGTGTTGTAATTCATTTTGATTAGATAAAGTTTGGTTTTATTGATAAATGATAAAATAACTTGGCTATTAAATCATCTAATCAAGCACTGAATTGAGTTATTTTCAATTAATTAAAGAGGTGTGAGAAATCGCTTTCAATTTTAACGTCATTTTATTTTTTATAAGTTTTTTTCATCCCCTTCAGACATTAATCTTGCAATAACTTCTTCTATGAAAATGTAAAATAGAGTACGAGTTTTCTCGAAAGGTAGAAGATTTTCATCTTGTGTAGAATTTGTTAAGTAAAAGATATTATCAATCTCTAAAGCTAAAGAAGTGTTGTACTCCATTTGCTGACCACCTTACCAATTACAATGCCTCATATTTACTTTAATGGTTTAGTCGTATTAAATGGATTTTTAATTTACTCAGTTAGAGGTCTATATTGGTCGTTACTTGGAGACTGTAAAATCGAGGAAAGATCCTAGGTCTAGCAATCGGATTTGTTTCCTTTATAGGTTACTTACCTGATATTTTAATGCCTATCGTAAATATTGTATTGTTTAAAACTTACTGAAGTCACGGTGGTTATAACGCTTACTTTACCTTCTGTGCATGTGCGGGCATAATCGGTATAATTATGACAATAATATTTAGAATGTCACTAAAGAAAAGCAGGAATTTAAATGAAACGGTTGAATTAACTACTACAACTGGATAATAATACAAGAAGATGAGCTTAAAACTAAAATTGTGCATTCATCGATTCATCGTTATTATTAAAAAATTTTCTACTAGGCTTTCACTTTGATTCCTTTTACGAAAAGTTTAAAAGCAGGGCTTAGGTTGAAATTAATTATATCTAAAATTATTTTCGGTCCAGAAATCTAAACTTTGAGGTGTCTAGATTGAAAGATATTTTACTAATTTTATTGTTGCAATTGAGTTATGTACCTGTATTAACATTGAGAACTATTTTCCTTGTTAAAGGATTGAGTGTGTCTGCAGCGCTTTTTGGTTTTTTAGAAGCAATTATCTATGTATTTGGATTATCGCTTGTTTTTTCCGGAGACCAAAGTACTGTATCAATGGTTGTTTATGCGGTCGGATTTGGGATCGGTATTTTAATTGGCAGTTATGTAGAAAATCGCTTAGCAATAGGCTACACGACATTAGTAGTTAATTTGACAAATAAAAATAAACTGCTTATTAATCGACTTCGCGAAGAAGGATTCGGTGTGACGGTGTTCCAAGGTGAAGGAAGGGACAGTGAACGTTATCATTTGGATATATTGACAAAACGGAATAGAGAACCTGAACTAATGGATCTTATTGAGCAGTATGAACCAAGTGCCTTTATTATTTCATATGAAGCGAGAAAATTTAAGGGTGGATTTTTATTAAAGGCGATGAAGAAAGCAAAAGCAAAACATAAGAAATCGAACGTACTATAGAATCTATATTGTAAAAAAAATCAGAGAAACGGTTGTATAGTTTCTCTGATTTTTTTATGTTGATAAAGGTGAGGTGCCTTTATTTAAACCAAAATAAATGTTACGAAAGATAGAAGAATTGATGTAAAGATTATGGCGATTAGGGGGCGTAATGATTTCGTACGTAATTCTTTTAGGTTAATATTTAATCCTAAGCCAGTCATAGACATTGTTAAGATAAAAGATGTGAAAACAGCGATATCTGACATGAAATTTTTAGACACTGAAACTTCCTTTCCAAGAACATAGCTCCCTACAAAACTCATAATTACAAATCCAATTAAAAACCATGGAAACTCTAATTTTGCTTCTCCATCTAATTTTCCTTTCTTTTTCATCCAGAATAAAAGGATAAAACAAACCGGAATTAATAGAAAAACACGAGCGAGTTTGGCAAGTAATGCGTGAGCAAGAGCATCTTGACCTGCAGGTGCAGCTGCTAAAGCAACATGAGCTATCTCGTGAAGACTTATTCCAGCCCAAGCTCCATATTCAGTTGGGCTAATCGGTAATAAAGGATAGATTAGAGTATAAATGATGGAAAAAATTGTGCCAACTAATGCTATAATCCCTACGGCCATAGCTGTGTCTTCATCTTTTGATTTAATTATTGGAGATACCGCAGCGATTGCAGCAGCACCACAAATACCTGTTCCAATACTTAATAATAAGGACAGATTAAAGTCTGCTTTTAGCCATTTTGCTATTAGCAATAGAACAACAATCGAAAATAGTATTGTTCCAGCTCCTTTTAGTAATAAAGGCAAACCTTCACTAAATATAACAATGATATTCAGCTTTAAGCCGTACAGTATGATGGCGAATCTTAAAAGTTTTTTTGATGAAAATTGAATGCCAGTACGCAATTTTTCAGGATATCCAAAAAACTGTCTATAACATAAAGCAATTAAGATGGCGCTTGCAAGTGGACCAATATGATTGAATCCAGGTAACTTTGCTAGAAGAAAACCTACTACAGCTATGATAAATGTAAAAGTGACTCCGTATAGCATAGATCCATTAAATTGTTTTATAGGTTTTTTTTGTTGTTCTGGTTTTGTAAGGATTATTGCTTTTTGTTCCAACTTGTTCATCTCCTCGTGGGGTTCTATATTATTTATCGTATCGAATCATTTATTATAAGGAAAATAAATTATTATTATAGTTATGATAGGTAAAAACGATAATAAGAGTGGGAAGTGTATAGATTAACCAAAAAAGTAAAAAACAAAGTCCTAAAAATTTGATTTTCAGACTAAATGCAAGCGTTTGTCTTTCGAGGCGCGGAGTTACCCTAAACGGTAATGAGCACCGCTCAGCAGGAAAGCCCTTTTAATTATAGGCTTTGTTTTTTTTGTTGTAGAGATCGTTAATAGCGTCTATTTTCTGGTTTTAATATTAGTCATATTTACATACAAATTAAAATCTTTAATTTTATTTAAATTTTATTTATGAGTATACTTAACGTAGTAATATTTTAAATATTCAAAATAATTAATTTATAAAACACTTCCGAGTGATTGAAAGGGGGAAATTTACTTAATGAGTAATAACTTATACGAAAACTTGAAAAGAAGTGCAATTCATTTCCCAGAGTGTACTGCTTATATTTTTGGTGATCAGTGTGTTACCTATAGGGAATTAGATCAACAGGTAAATCAATTTGCTGCAGGGTTGTCTGCAAAAGGCATAGGTAAGGGAGATGGTGTGGCTCTTTTATTAGGAAATAGCTCAGAATTTCTCATTGCGTACTATGGCATTTTACGACTAGGTGCATTTGTTGTACCAATCAATCCTTTGTTTACCCAAGTTGAAATTTGCTACATTATAAAAAATAGTCAAGTTAAGGTAGTTATTGCTCATGGTTCTTTAGAGGAAAAGCTAGTAAACATTAAAAAAGAGTTGATCAATTTAAATTTTGTCATTTACATCGAAGAAAAGAAGCAGGAATGGACATGGAACAGGCTGATGGAATCAAGAGGACATGTTATTGAAACCACGATTGTTGATCCAGAAGACCTTGCAGTCATTCTTTACACATCGGGTACTACTGGTAAACCAAAAGGTGCAATGTTAACACACCGAAATTTAGTGTCGAATGCAGATTCTATTTCAAGATTGGTTGAGCTAGACGAAACCGACAGAGTAGTTGCCGTTCTGCCGATGTTTCATGTTTTCTGTATGACAGTGTGTTTGAATGCACCGATTGCTCGTGGAGCAACAATCCTAATCCAGCCCAAGTTTAGCCCCGCTGATTTAGTCAGTACCATTCATAAAAGAAATGCGACTGTTTTTGCAGGAGTACCTACGATGTATAGTTTTATTAATCAATTACCTGAAGCGAATTCAGAGGATTTTCGATCTATTCGAGTATGTATCTCAGGAGGCGCCTCGATTCCAGTCGAGCTATTACATAAATTTGAAAGCAAATTTAAGGTTTCTATTTTAGAAGGATATGGACTTTCAGAAACAGCACCACTTGTTGCGATTAATCCATTAAAAGGAATTCGGAAACCAGGTTCAATAGGTCTCAATATCCCTGACGTTCAAAGTAAAGTAGTAGATCAGTTTGGAGAGGAAATGCCAATTGGTGGGATCGGAGAACTAGTTGTTCAAGGACCAAATGTTATGAAGGGATATTTAGGAATGAAGGAAGCTACATTGGACGCTTTTAAAGACGGATGGTTTTACACTGGAGATCTCGCATCAATGGATGAAGATGGATATATCTACATTGTTGATCGAAAGAAAGACATGATTATTGTTGGTGGATATAATGTATATCCTCGTGAAGTGGAAGAAGTACTATTTCAGCATCCCGCAGTAGTTGAAGCAGCCGTAGTTGGAGTACCAAATGAAGAATATGGAGAAAGTGTAAAAGCATACGTCGTAGTGAAGGATAAACAACTCACCGAGAATGACATTATTCAATTTTGTAAAGAAAAACTAGTTAAATACAAGCTTCCAAGATATGTAGAATTTTTTAAAGAACTACCAAAGAATTCAACTGGGAAAATACTACGCAGAGAGTTAAGAGAATTGACTGAAGTAAAGTAAGAAAATAAATCATTCATTAAGGGAGGATTATTTATGTCAACGATTTTAAAGGAAAAAGTTAAAGGCCCAGTAGCATGGAAAGGAACCGACCTAGCTAAAGATGAATCATGGATTTATTACTTATCCGAAGAAACAATTTATGAACTTGAAAATGCGTTAGCACATGTTAAGCAAAGCGGCTTAAAAGCACCAAATTTTAAGAAAGAGGACTTTCCTATTCCAAATCTTATAGACGAAATTGATTACTTTGTTGAAGAACTTGAGAATGGAAGAGGATTTTTATTAATTCGCGGCCTCCCAATTGAAAGATATACAGATGAAGAAGCAAGCATCATTTATTGGGGAATTGGCCTGCATATGGGTACTCCAGTATCACAAAATGCAAATGGGGATCTTTTAGGACATGTTCGTGATCAAGGCCTTAGTTTAGAAAATTCAAATGTACGTGGTTATCAAACGAAACTTCATCTTCCGTTTCACGCTGATGGATCTGACGTTGTCGGTTTGTTAAGTCTTCGAAAAGGAAAGTCCGGGGGGCATAGTAGCATTATAAGCTCGATGGCTGTTTACAATGAAATCTTGGAGAAGAACCCTGAGTATTTAGGAATTCTTTGCCGTCCATTCAACTTTGATCGACGCGGAGAGGAAGCACCTGGGGAATCACCAGTATTTACATCACCAATTTTTAGTTACTATGATGGAAAATTAAGCTGCCGATATGTGCGTTTATTTATCGAATCAGCACAAGTTAAAACGGGTATCCAGTTATCGAAAGTGGAAATTGAAGCGTTAGATTTACTGGATTCACTTCTGCACGATGAAAATTTACATTTTAATATGATGCTGGAGCCAGGTGATATGCAATTCGTTAATAATTACACGGTTTTACACTCACGTACTCAATATGAGGATTACGAGGAACTAGACCGAAAACGTCATTTATTAAGGCTATGGTTAACGATGCCAAATGGTCGTGAAATTTCTCCTGATTTTGCGATGTTTATTGATGAAAATACTGGAAAACCAGGTCGTGGTGGTGTTCCTGCTCGTAATAAAACGGCAGGTGGTATTGTTGAAACATTAAAGTAATTAACTTTGTGAGAGCACCTTTTCTTATCTAAGGAAAAGGTGTTCCTTAAATAGGAAAAAGTGAGGCTATATTTTATGACAAGTACTCCGAAATACTCTTGGATTATCTTATTGTTTCTAGTTCTTTCCGGAATGATTAACCAAGTAGATAAAATTATTATTGGCTTGGTTTCCGTTCCCTTAATGACAGAGTTACATTTGAGCCCGACGCAATGGGGAGTTGTAGGAAGTTCCTTCTTTTGGTTCTTCACTTTCTCTTCGATCATACTTGGTGGATTGGCCGACTCCAAAAATACGAAAAAAATGTTATCGTGGCTGTCATTGATTTGGTTAATTGTTCAGTTTGCTACTCCTTTTGCATCCAGTTTGACTCTACTTTTACTAACTAGAATGTTTTTAGGATTAGGTGAAGGTCCAGCTCCAGCTCTTTCTACTGCAATCATGGGAAAATGGTTTCCAAAACATAGACATGGTATAGGCTTTGGAGCTGTTCTATTAGGAACAACTGGGGGTTCTGCGATTGCTTCACCATTATTAATCTCTTTAATTGATAAGTATGGCTGGAAATCTGCATTTATAGCTATGGGTGTTCTAGGTCTAATCGTGTTAGTATTATGGTTAATTTTTGGTAAAGAAAGTCCAAAAGAAATTGGGATATCATCTTTACATCAGTCTTCAAATCTTCCAAACATCTCAATGAGACAGTTTTTCCCGCATTTGTTTTCTAAAAATTTTATATTGACCGTTTTGTGTGGAGGGTGCGCTTATTGGTTACTATCTGTTCAAGCAGTATGGTTACCGTCTTACTTTGAAAAGATTCAACGGTTTAATGGTCAAACATTGAAACTAGCTGTATCATTACCTTTTCTTTTTGCAGCTTTTTGCCAGCTCGGTTTTGCTCTACTTTCAGATCGTATTTACCGTAAAACAGGAGATATCCGGAAAGCGCGAATAAATCTTGCCGGTATCATGATGATGTTATCTGCTATTTGTATATACCTAGCTATTACAGTAAGTTCAACTTCTATGTCTATAATTTTCTTTACTCTTGCACCAGGATTTGCGTATGTCATTCTTTCACTTGCGCCAGCTATTTTGATGGAGTTTTTTTCTCCCAATAATATTGGAAAGGCACAAGGAACATTTATTGCTCTCGCAAGTATAACAAGTATTATTGCTCCACTAGTATTCGGATACTTTATCCAACACGCCGTGACTGAATCATCAGGATATAATTATGCGTTTCAACTATCATCTGTTGGAATGTTTATTATCGGGATCTTATTTTGGATCGGAGTTCGACCTAAGAATCAAAAACTGATTAAAGAGTCAGGTGAGCAAATGAGTAGTTAAAGAGTTTCTGAGAAAGCTAGAAATATGAAAATAATATTTTTATATTCAATTTTAAGGAGGAGTTTAAATGTCATTTATTCTAAATGAAAGAATTCAAGGACGATCAGCGTGGAAAGGTATTGATTTAGCTAATGAAGATTCATGGATTTATTTTTTAAACGACAAAACGATTGCTGCTCTCGAGAAGGCTACTTTAAACGTTCAACAAAGGGGGCTCAAAGCACCTGATTTTAAAAAAGAAGATTTTCCGATTCCTGATCTGGCTAATGAGATTAGTTATTTTGTTGACGAGTTAGAGAATGGAAGAGGGTTTTTATTAATTCGTGGATTGCCAATGGATCGATATACTGACCAAGAAGCGAGTATCATTTATTGGGGTCTTGGACTTCACTTGGGGTTACCAATTATTCAAAGTAAAGGTGGAGAGCTATTAGGACATATTAAAAACGTGGGTAAGGACTTTAATGATAATACAAAAGTACGTGGTTACCAAACGAATGTACATTTAGATTATCATACAGATCTTGCTGATGTGGTCGGTTTACTATGTCTTCGAAAAGCAAAATCTGGTGGTTTAAGTAGCATAGCAAGTGCGATATCAATCTATAATGAAATTTTGGAAAAGCACCCAGAGTATCTTGAAATTCTCTATCGTTCATTTGCTCACGACCTTCGCGGAGAAGAAACACCAGGGCAATCACCTGTAGTTCATTCTCCAATTTTTAGCTATTATGATGGTAATTTAAGCTGTAGGTATATTCGCCAATATGTCCAATCAGCACAAACGAAAACAGGTATTTATTTGTCAGAGGAGGAAATCGAAGCATTTGATTATATTGATTCCCTTACTCATGATAAAAATTTCCATATTGATATGATGATGGAACCAGGTGACATGCAATTCGTTAATAATTATACGGTTTTTCACTCTCGTACTCACTTTGAAGATTATGAAGAAGAAGATAAAAAGCGCCACCTATTAAGATTATGGTTAATGATGCCAAATGGTCGGAAAATCGCCCCAGATTTCGAGTTTTATATTGGTGGAGCACCCGTAAATAGGTAAATCATCGATAGAAATTAACCCTATTTTCATTATTTAAGTGGATGGTGATTTTATTCAATTAATAACGTGAATAGGATCACCATTTTTTCTATTAAAGTGGACGGGTTAAAAGGTGAAGTTACAGTAGAGTTAAATAAAACTAGAAAGGTTGATGTTCTTTGGTAAGATTACATCCACAAGCAGAGAAGTTTTTACAAGTATTTAACCAGATGCCACCTATTCATAAGATGGAACCTAAAGCTGTAAGAGAAATGCTATCAAAATCACCACGGCCGGTTTTAAACTTAGAAACGCTATCAAAAGTAGAGGATTATATGATTCCAGTAAGTGATGACGAAGAAATTAAATGTAGAGTTTACATACCAGAAGGACAAGGCCCTTTTCCAATTTTTATATACTACCATGGTGGTGGTTGGGTACTCGGGGATATTGAATCGATGGATGCATGTTGTCGCTTTCTTGCTAATAGAACTAAGAGCATTGTAGTATCCGTAAACTATCGTCTTGCTCCAGAGTATAAGTTTCCGACTGCAGTTGAGGATGCATATGCAGCTTTGAAATGGGTTTATGAAAAGGGGAATTCATTAAATGGGGATGTCTCTAAAATAATTATTGGAGGGGATAGTGTAGGTGGTAATCTTGCAACTGTAGTGACGATGGTTGCAAGAGATAGAAAAGGTCCAAACATCACTGCACAAGTATTAATTTATCCTCCGACAAATCTTGAGTTTAATACAGAGTCGCATCAACTATTTGCAAAAGGATTTGGTCTAGATAGAGAACAGCTAATTTGGTTCCGAAATCATTATTTAAAGGATGAAGAAGACAGGAGTAATGAGTATGCTTCACCATTAGTTGCAAGGAATTTAAGTGGTCTCCCTCAAGCATTGGTCATCACGGCGGAAAATGATGTACTCCGTGATGAAGGTATGTCTTATGCTAGACGGATGAAGGAATTCGGTGTGCATGTTGAATACGTTTGTGAACCTGGTATGATCCATGGTTATTTTGGACAGATGGCCATTTTTTCTAACAATATAGAATCAACTGTTTCTAAAATAAAGGAATTCTTAAGTAAAGCAAATAATTCGGTAAACCTCTAAAAAACAAGCCTCATTAAATAATGGGGCTTGTTTTTGCTATTAACTTATAAACTAGTAAATCTTCAAAAGAATTTTTTTAAAAATAAACGGTATTACCGATGCCACCAGTTACCGGAATCACTTCTCCAGTAATCGATACTGACAAAGGAGATGCTAGGAACGTAACAACATTTGCAATTTCATGTGATGTAATGATACGACCGAGTGAATTTAGAGATTCTACTTGTTGAATAGCTTCTTTGCTAGTAACACGATCTCTAAAAGCTTCGGTTTCAACGATTCCTGGATAAATAGCATTGACGTTAATGCCATACTTTCCTAGTTCCATTGATGCAGATTTTGTTAAATGGACGACAGATGCATTACGTGGCCCAGAACTAAAATAATTGCCACCAATTCTAGCAGCTAGTCCGCTTATATTGATAATACGTCCCCATTTGTTATCAATCATATAGGGTGCGACAGCCCTAATACAACGAAAATAACCCATATACTTTTCTTCAAAATCCTTTAAAATAAGCTCTTCTTTAATACTATTAAAATCCTCTGGCTCATGTCCGCCAACGCGAGCTCCGCTGTTAATTAATATATCTATACTTCCCATTACTTCTGCCGATTTTTTTACTAGATTTAAGATAGAGTCTGGATCGGTAGTATCTGCTACAATTGGATAAATATTTCGGTTTGTTTCTTGAGCCAGTTCCTCTGCTGTAATGCTTAATGTGGATTCATTTCTCGAACAAATAGTACAATCTACACCTTCTAGTGCTAGTTGGCGTGCAACAGCTTTCCCAATACCTCGGCTACCCCCAACAATAAGTGCTTTTTTCCCTAATAACTTTAAGTCCATTGTATAGCCTCCAGTTCTAATTCACTAGTAATACAAAAAAGTCAAATGAATAGTTTTGATCCATTTCTATATTCATTCTACCTATAAATAATATTTATATAAAATTAAAGATATTAATTTGTAGTTTAATTGTGCTAATATAGTGTGGTGTTAAAATCATGTATTATGGTGAATTTTTCATATATTAGTAGTATTTACTTGTAAGTTAAAATGTTTAATTTTATTTAACTGAAAATTATGAATATAATAAATTTAAAGAATTTTATAGTTTAAAAAAAGAATGTGAAAAAAGGAGGGAAAACGATGCTTTCTTTATAGATTTAGGTTTGAAAGAGAAGATGTTCTTATTTTTTGAAAGCGCTTTAATTAGGTTAGAGGTATTATTGTTGTTTTCGGAAAATGAATGAGAGAGGTAAGCTAATTCATTTTTATTACTCTAAAATTTTTAAATTAGGTTGTTAGATAGAGATGTTCATTTATTAGTAGGAAAGAAAGGGAGATTTATTTGAACACACCAAAATATTCTTGGATTATTTTATTAATTCTAGTTGCTTCTGGCATGGTCAACCAAGTGGATAAAATTATCATAGGATTAGTTTCAGTTCCAGTAATGAAGGAACTACATTTAAGTCCATCACAATGGGGAATGGTAGGAAGTTCGTTCTTTTGGTTTTTTACCATTTCTTCCTTCATTCTTGGTGGCATGGCTGATTCTAAAAACACGAAAAAGATGTTTACTTGGATCATGTTTGTATGGTTAGTTGTTCAGTTTGCAACACCTTTTGTATCTAGTTTATCTCTATTAATGTTATCAAGAATGATATTGGGCGCGGGGGAAGGGCCAGCTATTTCAATTTCGACTTCTATAATTGGAAAATGGTTCCCTAGAGATAGACACGGGATTGGTTTTGGTGCTGTTCTTTTTGGGGCAACAATTGGACCGGCAATCGCTTCACCACTATTACTCTCCTTGATTAATGAATACAGTTGGAGAGCTGCCTTTGTAGCAATGGGTGTAGTTGGATTTATTGTACTACTTTTATGGATAATTTTTGGAAAAGAAAGTCCTAAAGAGATCGGGATATTTACAAATGAACAAGAGGATAGGAACACTGTAATCAAAAATAAAGTTTCTTGGAAGCAGTTTTTCCCACATATCTTTTCTAAAAATTTTATTTTTACAGCAGTTTGTGCGGGCTGTGCATATTGGTTATTATCAGTCCAAGCAGTTTGGTTTCCAGCATACTTTTCCAAAGTCCAACATTTTGATGGTAAGACATTAAAGATGGCAGTTGCTTTACCTTTTTTCTTCGCGGCAATTTGTCAAATTGGCTTTGCTTTAATATCAGATCGAATTTATCGCAAAACAAAAGATATTCGGAAAGCAAGAATTAATCTTGCAGGAATCTCGATGATGTTATCTGCTGTTTGTTTATATATTGGAAGTATAGCTAATTCAGATAAGATTGCCATTTTATTCTTTATCCTTGCACCAGGTTTTGCAATCGTTATTCTTTCACTTGCACCAGCCATGCTAATGGAATTCTTTTCACCAAAAAATATTGGAAAAGCACAAGGGACATATGTTGCTCTTTCAAGTTCAACGAGTATTATCGCTCCCGTTATATTCGGAAATTTCATTGAGAAGGCAGGAAGTGAGTCTATAGGATATGGTTACGGATTTATGGTGACGTCTTTAGTTATGTTCGTTTTCGGATTATTATTTTGGATTGCTGTAAGCCCTGCGAGGCAAACAAGTACTACGAACAAAGTTGAGGAGCAAGTTATTTTATAAAAATTTGATTTAATCGAGGAGGAAAAATCTATGTGTAAAAACAAGAAATCCTTAGAAGGAATCGATTGTTGCGTAGAATGTTATGAAGAATTATCTATTATGGAGAGAAATCGCAGTAACTGCTGGAGTTGCCAGGATAAAATAACCGAAACTTATGCTGACGACCATATCGATATAGAATTGAAAGGTAATACTGAACCGAAAATTAATTCTTAATTTGAAGCTAAATGATTCAAATAAAAAGAGAAGCTCTGCGTTCATTTTGAATGCAGTTGCTTCTCTTTTTTTACCTTTTAATAATTTCGGATTTTAGAAAATTAATATATTTGTTTGCATATGTAGATAAGTGCTTATTCTCAGAGCGAACTAACCCTAAGGAAATATTGACAGTACTATGATTCACCAAATCAATCGGGATAATTTCACCATTAATGACTGAGGGATAATTTTGCATTACAAAATCAGGAGCAAATGTAATGGCTAAATTTTCATTGACAGCCTGTAGAAGACCAGCCATGTTATTTGTTGTAAATAATATTTTCAAAGGTTTATATTTTTTAAAAAAATCTTGGACAAAATGTTGCATTAATTCGCCTTTATATATGACGAGAGTTTGATCAAGAATGTCTTCTGGAGTGACGGTGCCTAGAAAAGCTAATGGAGAATGTTTAGATACATATACTTTCTGCTTCCCTTCAAGGAGCGCTTCAAAAGATATACCTTCCATATTTATGTCCAAATCACTTGAATAGGTGAATAGCCCAAAGTCGGTCTTATGCTGTCTAACATCATCAATGACAGATGTTCCACTCTTTTCGCTAACCTCTAAATTTACATGAGGGTAATCATTGCTAAAAGTAGAAATTGCTTTTACGAGAAACGTCATTAAACCTGGTAAAGATGATATTTTGAGTTCACCTACTTCAGTGGAGTTAAATAGGTTTGCCGTCTCTTTTATTTCTTCAAGTTTTTTTTGAACTTCATAGGCCAGTTTTAAAATGACCCTACCTTCATCTGTTGGGACAGCACCATGTCCCCGCGAGCGGTTAAATACTTTAATTTCTAATTCTTTTTCTAAGTTAGTTATGGACTGGCTTATTGTTGATTGAGTTACATGTAGATTCTGTGCAGCTACTGACAAGGAACTGTATTTTGCAACTTCAACAATATAGATTAATTGTTCAATATTCATAGTTGTCCCCTTTTTCGAATATTAGTAATACTAACTTACACATTAAAATCTTTAATTTTTTTTCATTATAATTTATATGTATAATCAATATCAATAAGATTTTTAAAAATTAGAATATTCTAAATTTTATAGAGGAGGAAGAGTAAAATGTCATTATTACAATTGTTTGATTTAACAGGAAAGACAGCAATCGTTACGGGGGGCGGAAGTGGGCTAGGACGTGTAATGGCGCTAGCTTTAGCAGAAGCAGGTGCAAATGTCGTAGTTTGTTCTCGTCGTTTAGAAGTATGCGCAGAAGTTGTGAAAGAAATAGAAGCTTTAGGGAAACAAGCATTAGCAATAATTGTAGATGTAACAAGTCCTGAATCAATCGAAAAGGGATTGGAAAAAGCCGTTTCTAGATTTGGTAGCATCGAAATATTAGTAAATAGTAGTGGAACTGTTTTCGAAGCGCCGGCTACAGAAATGCCTTTAGCACAATGGCAAGCTATGCTTGATACAAATGTGACGGGAACGTTTTTGATGTGCCAGGCAGTTGGTAAACATATGATTGATAACGAGTATGGAAAAATCATTAATATTTCTTCTAGTATAGGTTTTAAAGGTGTTGATCCAGAAGCTGTAGATTCTGTGGGATATACAACAAGTAAGGGAGCCGTTATGACTTTAACAAAGGACTTATCAGTTAAGTGGGGCCGTCACGGTGTTTGTGTAAATTCCATTGCTCCTGGCGTTTTCACTACAGGAATGAATAACCCAGAAATACCAGGAACTCTCGTACAGAAAGCAGGTCCATTTATTGCATCTCAAGTTCCACTTAGAAGACTAGGTAGTGATCATGATTTGGTAGGTGCAATCCTTTACTTTGCTTCGGCAGCATCAGATTATTGTACAGGACAAATATTAGTTCTTGATGGAGGCCTTGGGGCTAAGTAAATTTAAGTACTGTAAATTAGCTAAATTTACATGCATGTAAAAAATACTAATTTTACTTAACTAAAAATTATGAATATACTGATAATAACAAATTCGAAATCGTTATTAGTTGGCTTACTGATGTAAGGGACTACTACATACGAATTGTAAAATCAAAAGTTGGAAGAGGGGATTTAAGTGAGTAATGTAAAGGATGTAAAAGAAGTAGTGGCTCATCATGCTGGTAATATTAGTGTAGATGAATTGCCTTGGATTCCTTATTTTGGTGATTCGAAATTTAAACTGCTTAAAGCAAACCCTGTGACAGGGCAAACACTTACTTTATTATATGTACCTGCTAAAATGCAGCTACCTGCACATTTCCACCCTGGTACAGTTATTGTATATACTGTCCAAGGAACTTGGAGATATCTTGAGGAGTCTTGGATCTCTAAACCAGGTGATGTTGTATACGAGCCTGCTGGATCAAAACATACTCCAACAGCTGTAGGTGATGAGGATGTTATAACTTTTAATATTGTAGAAGGAACATTAGATTATATCGGTGAGAATGGTGAAATACTTGCTAGAGATAATTGGGAATCATTCTTAAATAGATACTATGAACATTGTGCGGCTGAAGGAATCGAACCAGTAGATGTGACTAAATTTTAAAAAATAGTGAATGAAAAGAGAATCTAAACGTCCTTTGACGAAGAGGATTCTCTTTTCTTATGTTTGCTTAATTAATATTGTTTAAAAATAGTAACTTTTACTTTATTAATATGGCTTACTTGTAAATTAATTTCTTTAATTTTATTTAACTATCACTAATGAGTATAATTAGTGATAAGGTTATTTTTATAAAATTTAGAATATTTAAATATAAGGAGGGTTAATGATCTATGCCAACTGAAACAGTATTAATTACAGGTGCAACAAAAGGTATTGGATTAGAATTTGCAAAAGTTTTTGCAGAACATCGTTTTAACTTAGTCTTAGTTGCCAGAGATGCAATGTTGATGGAAAAACAAGCTGAGTTTTTAAAAAATGAATATAGAGTAGAGGTAACTACTTTTGTCGGTGACTTAAGCAATCATTCAACCATAGAGAGCTTGTATACATATTTGAAAAGTGAAGGGATCAACATCGATATTTTGATTAATAATGCAGGCGCAGGCGGACTTGGTTTAATGACTGAATTAGATATTAAGAAAGAATTGGAATGCCTTCAACTGAATATGATCTCCCTAACTTATTTAACTAGACTTATAGCGGATGAAATGGTTAAACGAAATCGCGGTAAAATTTTAAATGTTGCATCGACAGCTGCCTTTCAACCTACTCCACTGATGTCGATGTATGGGGCAAGCAAGTCATATGTTTTATCTTTTACAGAAGCAATCGCTGAAGAACTGAAAGGAACCGGAGTTCAAGTAAGTGTACTATGCCCTCCTTCAACAAAAACGCCTCTTACAGAAGGTCTTGCTTCAACAGGAACAAAAATTTTCATTAAAAACTTAATGGATCCTAAATCAGTTGCTAAGTACGGCTTTGAAGGCTTAATGAAAAATAAGACGGTGATCATTCCGGGCTTTAAAAATAAACTGATGGCAAAATCTGTAGGACTACTACCAAGGAAGTGGGTAACTATTTATACTCGAAAAATGATTGAGGAAAAAGTGTAGATAGCTTAAGACAAATACGAGATTAAATTTATCGAAGCGAGGGATTGTGAATGCAAAATGTCTATTTAGTCGAGGCACTCAGAACGCCTATAGGGTGTTTTGGTGGTTCATTGAAAGAGGTCGGTGCCGTACAGCTTGCATCAACAGTTGTTAAGGAAGTATGGCAACGATCTGGTCTTTCTGCAGATTGTATTGATGAAGTAGTAATAGGTAATGTTTTAAAATCAGGACTGAAAGGTAATCCATCAAGACAAGCGGCAATTAATGCTGGCTTACCCCCATCTATACCAGCCATTACAATCGATAAACAATGTGCATCTGGACTGCGAGCAATAACATTAGCCTATCACCAAATATTAGCTGGAGATTCGAATATTGTAATTGCAGGTGGAACCGAAAGTATGAGTAATGTCCCACATTTAGTGATGAATGCAAGATGGGGACAAAAAATGGGAGATTTGAAGACGGTAGACGCAATTTTTCATGACGGGCTCCACTGTGCAATAGAAGGTTATCATATGGGAGTGACAGCGGAAAATTTAGTTGAAGACTATCGTATATCGCGCGAGGAACAAGATGCATATGCATTATCAAGTCAACAAAAAGCAATTAAAGCTAAAGAGCAGGGACTATTCGAAAAGGAAATTATTCCAGTTACGATTAAAAGTAAAAAAGGTACTACTTTTTTTACAGAAGATGAGAACATAAAAAGCACTAGTTTGGAGAAATTGCAAACTCTTAAACCAGCATTTAAAGAAAATGGAACAGTGACAGCTGGAAATGCCTCTTCTTTAAATGATGGTGCAGCTGCAGTCATTATTGCTTCTGAACAAGCTGTTAGAGAATATGGTTTAAAACCTCTTGCCAAAATTCGATCTGTCGCAAGCGCTGCAGTATCACCTTCTATTATGGGTATCGGACCAGTTCCAGCAACACAAATAGCTCTGCAACGAGCAAACTTAACAATACAGGATATTGAATTGGCAGAGATCAATGAAGCGTTTGCTGCACAAGTGCTTGCAGTAAATAAGGAACTAGGTATATCTGAAGAGATTATTAATGTAAACGGAGGAGCTATTGCTTTAGGGCATCCAATCGGATGTTCAGGTACAAGAATAGTAGTTACTTTATTACACGAATTAATACGACAAAAGAAACAAATCGGTTTAGCAACTTTATGTGTTGGTGGTGGACAAGGAGTATCCATTATTGTGGAAGCCGTATAATCTATTAAAAAATGGTAAGCATACAGCCTACCATTTTTTATTTATACGTTTTAATGAAGATAATCAAATGTATTTTTTGCTAACAATAAAAAGGTAACCGTAATAAAAAGGACGCGAACGTAGCCACTGCCTTTTTTTATCGCAAATTTTGATCCACAAATGGCACCAGCTATTTGTGCAAGTCCCATAGCTAAACCATAAGCATAATGAATTTGTCCTAAGTACATAAACATTAATAATGCAGCTATATTACTTCCAAAATTTAAAAATTTTGCATTCCCTGCTGCCTTTAAAAAATCAAATCCCATCATTAAAAAAGCAAATATTAAGAATGAACCTGTACCAGGGCCAATAAACCCATCATAGAAACCTATTCCAAAAATTAAAAGCATAAATAGAATTATACGAGTAGCTGACAGCTTTTTATTGGAAGTAGTATCTCCCCAATTTTTCTTAAAAATAGTATAAACTGCAACAGCAGCAAGCATAACGAGCATAAGTGGCTTTAGAATAGTGGGGTCAATTAAATGAACCGTCCAAGCTCCTAAAATAGAACCAATAAAAGTGAGTGGGAATAACTTATAGACTGATTTTAAATCAAGTTTTCCAGAACGATAGAACATGATTGTGCTCGTTAAAGAGCCAATTGACCCAGCTAATTTGTTCGTGGCAACAGCAGCAGCTGGAGAAAGACCAGTAAATAATAATACTGGTAAAGTAATTAGCCCACCGCCTCCAACTACGGAATCAATAAATGCAGCTAAAAATCCAAATACAATTAAAGTTAATAATAACGATGGATCAATATGGAATATCATCAAATCTACCTTTCTTTAATTTGCTAGTAGTTAAAATAAAAACTAATGTAAATCATTAATTTAGTAATATAAGAATATTATTATAATAAACACAGCAAAAAGCAATAATGATACTATTTTAATTCTCTGTTTCAAAAATAATATGAGTTTTTCATTTTAACTTGTACCACTCTCTTAAAATTTGCATATATTGATATGTGATAAATTGATGAAGAGGTGTATACGGAGTGTATTTCGAACAATCAAGAACTACAGAAATAGGACAGGCTAAAGAAAAATACTTTGAAAAAAACATCAATCGATTGATGAAAGAGGTAGTTACAAAGATTGAAATGAAGATGGCACTTGAAGAACTAAAGGTCAATCGCATTGTCCGCTTAGAGGGTCTTGAAAAAGATGAAGTGATTAAAGAAGTTCAAAAAGATTTAACGAAGATATTAGAAGATGGAATTGAAGAAATTCGTTTAAGAATGAGTGAAATGGAAATTTATTTACATTCGTTAGATGAAATAAAAGGCTATCCAATAACAAATGAAAAAGATTTAAATAAGTGAAAATGGAGTGAGAAACACTAAGTTTCTTCACTCTATTTTTTTCTATAAGGTATTTACTTTTTTATTGTTAGTAGGTTACTTCATTTATGTTAATTCAACACAACAAAGCTTATATGCTTAATACGATAATCTTCTCCTGTTTTATTTTTATTGTTTTATTATTCTCTATTAGCAACGTCTATTTGCACCATTTATTTTTAGTTACACTTTTTATAAGTAATTATTCTTCAATTGTGGGTACACTGCTAAATTGATAAAAATAATATTTTTGACCATTTATAAAAATTGTAAATCCTTTTGTACTTAGAGTAAATTCTTCGTTGTTAAGTTGATTACTCTTTATTACATATTTTAAGTTTGATTTTTTTCATATGTACCAATATCTACTTTATTGTTTAAAGATAAATCTGGGTTATAATAATAGAATTTATTATGATCTTCTTGATCAAATACCATGGTCACTCTAGGTAAGTATTTAAAAAATCCATGTAAAAGAAATCAAAGTCTTTGTAAGCCTGGAAACAGAGAAGGCAAAAACTATTTTCGTTTTTGATTACGATTCCGTAATGTCGGAAATAGCTCGATACAGAATGTCCAACATTTCCTCAAGCTCCGATTCCTTTGATGCTAATGGCGGCATAAATACAATAACATTTCCAAGTGGACGGGTAAGTAAACCGAGTTCCTTTGCTCTTTTCGTTACTTGCACACCAATTCGCTCATTCCAATGGAAAGCTTCTTTTGAATCCTTTGATTTTACTAGTTCAATTCCAATCATCAAGCCACTTTGACGTATATCTCCAACATGTTTTAATTCATTAAATTTCATCAGTTTCTCTTTTACATAAGTTGAAATCTTTTCAACATGTTCTAATAATTGAGTGTTCTTAAATAAATCTAAATTTGCTAATGCTACTGCACATCCAAGCGGATTACCGGTATAACTATGTCCATGAAAGAAAGTTTTTTGCTCTTCGTATGTACCTAAAAAAGCTTCATAGATTCTGTTTGTTGTTAATGTTGCTGCCACCGGTAAGTACCCACCAGTTAAACCTTTTCCGCAAGTCAAAATATCAGGCGTAACTCCTTCTAAATCACAAGCAAACATTTTACTAGTACGACCAAAACCTGTTGCGACCTCGTCAGCGATAAGTAATACATCATATTTTATACATAATTCCCGTACGGCTTTTAAATATCCTTTTGGCATAACAATAATACCGCTTGCTCCTTGAACAATAGGTTCGAGTATTAATGCTGCAATTGAATTAGCTTTTTCGATAAATAAATCTTCTACCTCTTTTAAATAGGCATCCCTAATTTCTATTTCATTACCCACATATTTAGATCGGTAAAGATGTGGATAGGAAACTTTTATACTCGGAAATAGTAGCTCATTATACGCCTGATGAAATAAATCAATTGCTCCTACGGAAACTGCCCCAATTGTATCTCCGTGATACGCTTCCTTCATCGTAACAAAAGTATTTTTATCGGGTTTACCGATGTTTCTCCAATACTGATAGGCCATTTTTATAGCGATTTCTACAGAAGTAGCCCCCGAGTCAGAATAAAAAACCTTTTCTAAGCCATTAGGAGAAATATCAACTAGCTTCTCTGCTAAAAGAATCGCAGGTATATTGGCCATACCTAAAAGTGTAGAATGGGCAACCTTTTCTAACTGCTCATTAATCGCTTTATTTAATTCCTGGATATTATGACCGTGAACATTTAACCAAATAGAGGAGACCCCATCATAATATTCATTCCCCAATACATCATATAACTTTCTATCTTTTCCATGTGAAATAATCAGTGGATCTTCGTTTATATAATCTTTCATTTGAGTAAAAGGATGCCAAAGGTATTGTTTATTTTTTGAAGATAATTCTTGATAGAGTTCTTGATTCATAAATAATGTTATCCCCCTTGAATTATATGTTAACCAAAATACAACAAAGGTTGACATATATTTTAATTGCATGTTAATTTAATTTTGTGAGTTTGTCAAATTTTGCTAGTTTGTCAAACTTATAAATTAATAGGGGGAATTCTATGCAAAATAGGACTTTATCTTTAACAGTAATATCATTATTTGCCTCATTAACATCGATTGGGGCGTTTATTAAGATTCCCTTACCAGTGATTCCGTTTACGCTTCAAATACTTTTTGTATTTTTAGCCGGCAATCTTTTAGGAAGTAAAAGAGGGATGATGAGTCAAATACTGTATGTAGGAATTGGATTAATTGGGATACCAGTATTTGCTTCAGGTGGTGGACCTGAATATGTATTAAAGCCAACATTCGGCTATTTAATAGGCTTCATCATTGGAGCATTTGTCATTGGATACATAATAGAAAAAACGAAAGAACCGAAGCTTAAACATTATATTTTTGCGAATGTAGTCGGGTTAATGATTGTTTATATTTTAGGCATTACATATGTATATCTTTCTTTAAATACTTGGTTAGATAGTCCTGTTTCAGTCGAAAAGGTTCTAATGATGGGGCTGGTATATAGCATTGGTCAAGATTTATTACTTGCTGTTTTAGGAGGAGTATTGGCAGTGCGCCTATATTCTCATTTTGCTAAAGCTAGAGACAATGAAAAAAAGGTGGCTGCTTAAGATGGGGAAAGGATATTTTGTTACTGGAATTGATACAAATATTGGGAAAACCTATGTAACTACTCAAATGGTATCTTGCCTGCAAAGAAAAGGAATTGATGCAATTCCTTATAAGCCAATTCAGAGTGGAGTAGTTAATATAGATAATAGATTTATAGGTGAGGATGTAGCGTTTTATAAAGAAAAATTAACGCTTTCAGAAGACGATCATTATTACAATTCATACACGCTTAAAACACCCGTTTCACCACATTTAGCTAGTAAACTAGAAAATGTCTTTATCGATGAGCAAGTTATTTTAGAAAAATATAAGCAATTAGAAGACAAGCATGATGTTGTTTTTGTTGAAGGTGCCGGTGGAGTTGCAGTTCCGATAAAAGAAAATTTTGGGACGATTGATTTAATAAAGCTATTAAATCTACCTGTAATTCTTGTTACTACATTAAGGCTAGGAACGATTAATCATACAGTTTTAACAACTGAGTATTTGATGTCGCACCAAATTAATATTTTAGGCTTATTAATTAATAACGTACCATCGACCATGAATGACATGGAAAAAGATAATTTAATGATGCTAGAAAAATTAACTGGACAAAACATTCTAGGAGTCATACCGGAACAGTCGGACTTTTTTACAGAAGAAAATATTATTGAAATTCAACAATTATTGACGAAATGATAAATGAACAGGAGCGATTCAAGGTGAATTGGACTAATTTGGCACATGAAGTTATTTTAGGTAAAGAAATTTCAGACGAAGAAGCATTAAGCATATTAACATGTGAAGATGATGACTTACTTTCACTTTTACAAGGTGCATTTATTATTAGGAAACATTATTATGGAAAAAAAGTTAAACTAAATATGATCATTAATGCTAAAAGTGGTTATTGTCCTGAGGATTGCGGCTATTGTTCCCAATCTTCAATTTCTAGTGCACCTATTGAGAAATATCCTTTTCTATCTAAAGAAGAAATTCTTGATGGTGCAAAGCGTGCCTTTGATTTAAAGGCAGGTACATATTGTATTGTTGCAAGTGGACGTGGACCGACAAACAGGGATGTAAATGTTGTTACAGATGCAGTTAAGGAAATTAAAGAATTATACGGTTTGAAAGTATGTGCCTGCTTAGGGCTTATTAAGGATCATCAAGCTAGTGAACTGAAAGAAGCAGGTGTTGATCGATATAATCATAATTTAAATACTTCAGCGGAGCATCATAATTATATAACAACAACCCATACATATCAGGATCGCATAGATACGGTTGAGAAAGTTAAACAGTCAGGTATATCTCCATGTTCAGGAGCAATTATTGGGATGAAGGAAACGAAACAAGATGTTATTTCAATCGCGAGGTCATTACGATTATTAGATGCAGACTCCATTCCGGTAAACTTTTTACATGCTATTAATGGAACGAAACTAGAAGGCGTGAACGAATTAAATCCACGTTATTGTTTAAAAGTGTTGGCACTTTTCCGATTCATTAATCCAACGAAAGAAATTCGAATTTCTGGAGGACGTGAAGTAAATCTGCGTAGTTTACAGCCACTTGGACTTTATGTGGCAAATAGTATTTTCATAGGTGATTATTTGACAACGGAGGGGCAGGAAACAAATAGTGACCATGCAATGCTAGAAGATTTGGGGTTTGAGATTGAGTTGGTTGGAAAACAAGAAAAGATATTCTCATAATAAAAAAACGAAAACCTAGAAAATGAAAATTAGGTTTTCGTTTTTTATTATTAATTAATCAAAATGCTACTTTGGTATTAAACTGTTAAATACTTATCAATAATACGATTAAGTTCTAATTCTTCAGTTGATGATAAAACTAGGTTAGCATGGCCTAAAATTGCAGCATCTCCAATCGCAACTGAGAACATATTAGCCGAGTTAATCGCGTCTACACCAGCTGCCGCGTCCTCCACACCGATGCAGTTCTCAGGTTTAGCAGAAACTGCTTCGGCAGCTTTTAAAAATACTTCTGGATCTGGCTTAGAATTAATGACTGTTGCAGCGTCAACGATATGGTCAAAATAATCAATAATGCCTAAAGCTTTAACGACCATTAATGCATTTTTTGAAGCAGATGCCATTGAAATTTTAATACCAGCTTCTTTAATTTGCTTTAAAAATGATTCAATGCCGGGTAATAAGTCTTTTTCAGATATATTGCGAATTAGTTCCACATAATGTGCATTCTTTTTTGTTGCTAAATCATTTTTTTCGCTTTCAGTGAAATCATTTTGTCGGTTTCCTAACGTTAGGATTCTTTCTAATGAATCTGTTCGGCTTACACCTTTTAATGTTTCATTAAATTCACGATCAAAAGGAATTCCTAAGTCTTCACCTAACTTTTTCCACGCTAAATAATGAAATTCAGCAGTATCAGTAATTACACCGTCTAAATCAAAAATAAATGCTTCAATTTGTTTTTTCAAAATGATACCTCCATAGATTCGATCAATTTAATTTTGCAACTGATTTTCGTTCGACCAACTTTGTTGGAACAATAATGTGCTCTGATTTTTTAGGTACATTTTTTATTCGCTTAAAAAGTAAGTCTGTAGCAATTTCACCAAGCTTCATAACAGGAATTTCAATCCCTGTTAAAGGTGGCGAGAACAATGGTGAAAAAATCCCATTATTATATCCTATAACTGATACATCTTTCGGGATGGATATTCCTAACTTTGCAGTTGTATTATAAAGTCCAATCACTTTCAGGTCATCTATTGCAAAAATTGCTGTAGGTAAATCTTTAGATTTCAAAAGTGATTCTGAAACTTCGTATGCCCTTTCCATTGTATACCCACTATCAATAATTCGATCAGGGCGAAGAGGAATTCCATTATCAATTAAACATTTTTTATATCCTTCCAGTCTGTCAATTGATACATGGTAATCGAGAGAAGAATGTAGACATGCAATGTCAGTATGTCCTTGATTGATTAAGTGTTGGACTAATTGATAACTATCATTAAAATTATCAGTATCCACTGAATAAATATGTTGATAGTTTCCTTCTACTCTTCCAATAACTACTACTGGAATTTTATATTTATCTAATTCTTTGAAAAAGTCCTCATTTGCAGGTGAACTCAGCATTAGAATTCCTTTAATCATTTTCCCTCGAATCTTCTCGATACACTTATTTAACTCATCTTTGCTATTTTTAGATGTTTGGATAATGACATCGAAATTTTCTACTTCTGATCTCGTTGAAATAGAGTGAATAATTTCAGAGAAAAACGTGTTTCCGGCAGTTGTTTTCGTAGAACGGGACATTACCAAGATTGCATCAAAGCCTGATGATGTAAGAGCCCTAGCTAATTTATTAGGTTGGTAATTTAACTCTTCAATTGCCTTCATTACTCGTATACGGCTTTCTTCTGAAATATTATCTTTATTATTAAGTACTCGAGATACAGTGGACTTTGAAACGTTAGCCACGCGAGCAATATCGTAAATTGTTGGGCCCATTTGTATTCTCCTCTTTGTTTTCTGAAGTTATTTCATAAAAACGTTTTCATTTTTGATTTTTTAAATGATTCTTTATTTAAGAATAAAACGCAGGGGTATAGTTATACTAAAATAGTGTTGTAGATAAATTTATTTAGGAGCGAGTACGAAAATTTTTCGTAATTATAAATGATAGTATCGAGTTTTCTATTATTTTTGTCAAGACTATAGACAAAATACTGATAGGTAAATAATGTTACCTTATCTATCGTTAGAACTTTATATGAATAGTGATTGTTTTAAATCTATGATTAAAATGTTTAATGTGACATATTTTTCAAAAAAATATCATATTTTCATAAAGTTTTTAAATTGACAGTAAGCGCTTTCTATAATATATTGATTGTGGGAGCGGTACCAAGGAAATTTCACATCTCTGTGGGAGCGATACCACAAGGAGGAATCTTATGAGTAAAATTAAAGAAAGATTAGCCTATATTTATGAAAACAAAGAAATTGATCAACTTTATAGTGCAATCGTAAATCGCATTGAAGAAGCTAAAATAAAAATTACGAAAAAAAGAAAACAAAATTGGGACGAGTCAGATGTAGTTTTAATTACTTACGGTGATCAGTTCCAAGAAGAGGGGAAACCAACATTAGAAACATTTAAAAAAATGTTTGATGAACATTTAGCAAATAAATTTGAACTTGTTCATATTTTGCCTTTTTATCCTTATACATCTGATGATGGTTTTTCAGTAGTTGATTATAAAAAAGTAAATCCAGAATTAGGCGATTGGTCACATATCGAGAGCTTATCAAAATCAGCAAGAATAATGTTTGATTATGTATGTAATCATATCTCAAGTAAGAGTGAATGGTTCCAAGGATACTTAAACGGCGATCCAAAATATCAAGACTATTTCATTGATATGGATCCTTCAGTTGATTTAAGCTCAGTAACTAGACCTAGAGCACTTCCATTGCTATCAAAGTTTAAATTAGCGAATGGTGAGGAAAAATACATTTGGACAACATTTAGTGATGACCAAATTGATTTAAATTTTAGTAATCCACAAGTTTTACTAGATATGATTGATGTTTTACTATTTTACCTTGAACAAGGAGCGGAATATGTAAGACTTGATGCAGTAGGATATATGTGGAAAGAAGTTGGTACTTCATGTATCCATCTTGAAAAAACACATGAAATCGTTAAATTATTCCGTGATTTATTAGATGAAGCAGCTAAGGGTACAGTAATGATTACTGAAACGAATGTTCCTCATTTAGATAATATTTCTTACTTTGGTAACGGACATGATGAAGCACATATGGTTTACCAATTTCCACTACCTCCATTAGTTTTATATTCACTTCATAAAGGGAATGGTAGTGTATTAACAAATTGGGCAAAAAATCTAGAAGGTTCTGGAAAAGATACAACTTTTTTCAACTTCTTAGCTTCACATGATGGAATTGGTTTAAATCCGATTCGTGGAATTATCCATGAAGAAGAAATTCTTTCGTTAGTAGAAGATTTAAAGGTAGAAGGAGCATTAGTAAATTATAAGAAAAATTCAGATGGCACAGAAAGTCCATATGAAATAAATGTAACTTATTTAGATGCTTTAAATAAACAATCTACAAGTGATGATATAAGAGTAAAAAGATTCTTGTTAGCGCATTCAATCTTATTAACATTCCAAGGTGTACCGGCTATTTACATCCAAAGTATGTTAGGTTCTAGAAATGATTATGCGGGTGTTGAAAAAACTGGAATGAATCGCTCAATTAATCGTCAAAAATATGCACTTGATACGATTGAAAAGGAATTAATGGAAGAAGGTTCATTAAGAAATAAAGTTTTCACAGAACTTACAAAAATTATCCAAGTACGTAAAGAGGAAAAACTATTTAATCCTGATGTAAAAATGGAAGTACTTGAAGTAAATGAAAATGTATTTGCGATCAAACGTGTTAATGAAGAGGATAGTGTTGTAATTCTTCATAACCTATCAAATGAGCAAGCGAACTGCGATTTAAACGGAAAATTTATGAATATTATTACGGGAAATGTTGAAGAATTTAATGAAAACATTACTTTAAATCCATATGAATTCCTTTGGTTAAAACCTTTAAAATAGGAGGCAGAACAAGTGAAAAAAGTATTAAGTATGTTCTTAGTTTTAATGTTAGCTGTTGGATTAACAGCGTGTGGTGGGAAAAAAGAGAATGGTAAAGTAACGATTGAATTTATGCATTCTTCTGTTGAACAAGAGAGATTAGCAGTAATTACTGATTTAATTTCTAAATTTGAAAAAGTAAACCCAAATATTACAGTAAAGCAAGTTCCAGTTGAGGAAGATTCTTACAATACGAAAGTTGTAACTTTGGCAAGCTCAGGCAAGCTTCCAGCGGTTATTGAAGTTGGACAAGACTATGCAAAAGTTATGGACAAGGACGAATTAATTGATAAAGATGCAGTTAAATCAATTATCTCTAAAGTTGGAGAAGATAAGTATTATGAAGGTGCGTTAAAGCTTTTAAAAACTGAGGACGGCAAAAACTATACTGGTGTTCCAATTAGTGGTTGGGTACAAGGAATTTGGTATAACAAGCAAATGCTTGCTGACAAAGGATTCGCAGAACCTAAAAATTGGGATGATGTTTTAAAGATTGCAAAGGCATTTACGAATAGTGGAAGTAAAAAATACGGTATTGCAATTCCAACTGCTGAAGGTGGTTTTTCTGAACAAGCCTTCTCACAATTCGCTTTATCAAACAATGCAAATATGTTCGATAGCAAAGGTGATTTAACATTAAATACACCTGAAATGAAAGAAGCTTTAAACTACTATAAAGAATTATCAAAATATACAATGCCAGGTTCTAATGATGTTACAGAAGTAAAAGATGCTTTCATGAATGGATCTGCTCCAATGGCTGTTTATTCTACTTATATTCTTCCTTCAGTATATGAAGAAGGTAAAACAAACAATATTGGATTTGTAATTCCAACTGAAAAAACAAAAGCAGTTTATGGAACAGTATCTGCTTACACGATTTCTTCTGGTTTAGATGATGACCAAAAAGCTGCAGCAGAAAAATTAGTAGAGTTTATGGCGAAACCTGAAAATAATACGAAGTTAGTATTAATGTCTCCAGGTGGATCTCAACCAGTAAATAAAGAAGTAACAGAAAGCAAAGAATATAAAGAAAATAAAGTTGTAAATTCATTTGGTGAGCTTTCAACTGAAATCGCAAGCGCTTTTGATAACATTCAAGTATTTGGTCTTGTTGATAACAAGAACTTCTTAAAAATGGGTGATGTTACAAGTTCAGGAGCAGTTGCTAAGTTAATTAATGATGTGACTGTTGGTGGAAAAAGCGTAGATTCTGCTATTAAAGAAGCGGGAGAAAAATTAAAAGGTGTAATAAAATAATTACTTTTAATTCAATTTACTAGTAATAATTATTTGATTCCTTAATTACTGAAAGTTGTTTGAGAAGAACGAACGCTTGAAAAGCAAGCTAAGTTGCTTTTTAAACAACTTTTCTTTTATCACCAATCTATCAAATAAGAGAATAGATTGTTTTTTAGGAGGAAGTATGAAACCAATAGCCCGAAAAAAATCTGATATAAAGCTAGCCATGGTACTACTTTTACCAAGTATTTTCCTACTATTATTGCTAGTTGCTTATCCGATGTTATCTAATATTAAAATAAGTTTTTTTGATCAGCCGATTAACCCTAGATTACCAGCTAAGTTTGTTGGTTTATCTCATTACACAGATGTTATTAAAGATATCGAGTTCTATAAATCTTTAGGAATTACCATTCTATATACAGTTTTAACTGTAGTTGGTAGTACAGTAGTTGGTCTTGGTGTTGCTTTATTCTTTAATCGTCCATTTAAGTTCCGTAAAACTGCTCGTTCTTTAATAATCCTTTCTTATGTAACTCCATCTATTTCATTAGTTTTTGCTTGGAAATATATGTTTAATAACTCATATGGGATTATCAATTACTTAGGAACGGATGTTTTTCATCTATTTAAAAGGGCGCCACTATGGTTTGACAATCCAGTTTATAGTTTTATAGTTGTAGTAGTTTTTGCGATTTGGAAGTATTTCCCTTATGCATTTATTTCGTTTTTAGCAATCTTGCAAACGATAGATAAATCATTATACGAAGCTGCTGATATCGATGGGGCTTCACTTTGGCAAAAGTTTAAAGTTGTAACTTTACCAGCGATTATGCCGGTATTACTAACTGTTGTAACTTTACGATTTATTTGGATGTTCTACATGTTTACAGATGTTTACTTATTAACAAAAAAAGTAAATATTTTAGGTATTTATTTATATGAAACAGCGTTTGCTTTCAATAATTTAGGAAAAGCATCGTCAATTTCAGTAATCTTATTTATCATATTATTCATTGTTATTATCGTATCAAGAAAGAAGGTGAACTTAAATGGCAGCAGTAAGTAGTAAAAGAAATAAAATTATGAAGAAAACTGGTTTCTATGTAGTACTGATTCTAATTCTTGGAATCATGTTATTTCCATTCTTTATTATGCTAATGACGTCATTAAAAAGTTCAAAAGAAGCAATTGCAACAAATCCGACATTATTGCCACATGAATGGACTTTCCAGCATTATATTGATATTTTTAATCCGACAATTTTCCCATATTTAAACTACTTTAAAAATAGTTTAATTGTCGCTATAATCGCAGCTTCATTATCAGTCGTTCTTGGTATTTTAGGAGCGTACGCTTTATCGAAACTAAAGTTTAAAGGAAGAGTGACGATAAATGCTAGTTTTTACACTGTTTATATGTTTTCAGGGATCTTACTAGTTGTACCATTATTTAAAATCATTTCTGGTTTCGGTTTATATGATACAAAAATGGCATTGATCATTACGATGATTGTTCAAACTCTACCAACAGCAATCTTTATGTTAAAGAGTTATTTCGATACAATTCCTGAAGATTTGGAAGAAGCGGCTATGATTGATGGTCTTAGTCGATTAAAAATAATCTTCTATATAATTATTCCTTTGTCAATATCGGGAATCGTTTCTGTTTTCGTATATGCATTTATGATTGCATGGAATGATTATTTATTTGCATCAATTTTCTTATCAAGTTCAGAAAACTTTACGTTACCAATCGGTTTAAATACTTTATTTAGTACACCAGATTATGTGTGGGGTCGTATGATGGCAGCATCTTTAGTTACTGCTTTACCAGTAGTTATTATGTATGCATTATCTGAGCACTTTATTAAAGGTAACTTAACTGAAGGTGGAGTAAAAGGTTAATTCGAAATAATTTTTTACTGAAAGGATGAAATAAAATGAAAAAATTAGTAGCAGTTGAACCAAGAGTTGCAGCATTAGTCGAGTACGAAGATCGCCTTGTACAACCAAATGAAGTAAAAATTAAAGTCGAATTTGCTTCACCAAAACATGGTACAGAAGTGGTTGATTTTAGAGGACTTAGTCCATTTATTGATGAAGAGTTCAATGAAGAATGGAAAATGTTTATGCCACGTGAAGAAGGAGCTGCTCGTGGAATCGTATTTGGTGAATTTCAATTAGGAAATATGGTTGTAGGTAGCATTTGTGAAATCGGTGATGAAGTGACTGAGTACAAATTAGGAGATCAAGTTTGTACTTATGGTCCAATCATGGAAACCGTAATCGTTAATGCTGTAGATAATTATAAATTACGTAAAATGCCAGAAGGTTCTTCATGGAAGAATGCAGTTTATTATGATCCAGCACAATTTGCAATGAGCGGAGTTAGGGATGCAAATGTTAGAGCGGGTGATTATGTAGTAGTTGTAGGACTAGGTGCAATTGGACAAATTGCTATCCAGTTAGCAAAGAAAGCTGGAGCTAGTATTGTAATTGGTGTAGATCCATTACAACATAGATGCGATATCGCGTTAAAAAATGGAGCGGATTATTGCTTCAATCCAATTAACTGCGATTTAGGATATGAAATTAAAAAAATTACTAATAAATTAGGTGCAGATTCAATCATTGAAACAAGTGGTGTATCAAGTTCACTGCAAGCAGCACTAAGAGGAATTGCATACGGTGGAACAATTTCTTATGTAGCTTTTGCTAAACCTTTCCCAGAAGGATTTAATCTCGGTCGTGAAGCACATTTTAACAATGCTAAAATTGTATTTTCAAGAGGTAGTAGTGAACCAAACCCGGATCATCCACGTTGGTCACGTAAACGAATCGAAAATACTTGTTGGGAATTATTAATGAATGGTTATTTAAATTGTGAAGATTTAATTGAACCAGTTGTTTCATTTGAAGAAGTAGCTGAATCGTATATGGAATTTGTTGATCAAAAGCCCGAGCTAAGCATTAAGATGGGTGTTCAATTTAAAAAATAATAAGAATATCAATCATTAAAATCATGGGAGTGTATTACACTCCCTTCTGTTTAGGAGTGGATCTAGTTGAAAATTGGAACACAAAATCAAGCATTTTTTCCAGAAAATATTAAAGAAAAATTTAAATACTTAAAAGAAATTGGTTTTGAAGGATTTGAAATCGATGGCAAGTTTTTAGTTGATAATTTAGAAGAAGTTAAAGAAGCAATTGCTGAGACTGGCTTACCGGTAACGACAGCTTGTGGTGGTTATTATGGTTGGATTGGTGATTTTATTGAAGAGCGTCGTTTAAAAGGTTTAGCAGATATTGAAGAAATTCTAAAAGCTTTAAAAGAAATTGGAGGAAAAGGTATTGTTGTACCTGCAGCTTGGGGAATGTTTACATTCCGATTACCACCTATGTCTTCTCCAAGAAGTCTAGAAGGAGATCGCAAAGCAGTTACTGAATCACTAGTTTTTCTAGATAAAGTGGCTGGTGAAACTGGAACGACTATTTACTTAGAACCTTTAAATCGCTATCAAGATCATATGATTAATACTTTAGCTGATGCACGTAAATATATTGAAGATAATCAGTTTAAAAACGTTAAAATCATTGCAGATTTTTATCATATGAATATTGAAGAAGATGGTATTTCTGAGGCACTTCACGCTAATCGTGATTTAGTTGAACATATTCACATCGCAGACAACCACCGTTTCCAACCAGGAAGTGGATCTCTTGATTTTAAAAAGTATTTTGACCAACTTAAAGAAGATGAGTATGAAGGCTTTTTAACATTTGAATGTCGTGTAAGAGGAAATAACTTAGAAGATGAATATATTAAAGCATTTCATCATATAAAAGAAGCTTTAAACTTAAAAGGTGAAGCACTGTGATTAAAAAGAAAGTAGCTATTATAGGCGGGGGCCAAATAGCTGAAAAAGTTCACGTTGCTTACTATAAAATTAGAGAAGATTTAGAAATAGTTGCCGTAGTCGGTATAAATGAGGAAGCATTAAAGAGCTTTGCAGAGCGTAATGAGATTCCTAACTATTACACGGATGCTGCTGAAATGTATGCGAATGAAAAACCGGAAATTGTAAGTGTTTGCACTCCGAATAAATTTCATTTTGATAATGTAATGCAGGCGTTAGAAAATAATTGTCATGTTTTTTGTGAAAAACCTCCTGCAATTTTGGCAGAGGATGCAAGAAAAATGTATGAAACAGCTTTAGAAAAAGGGCTTATCCTTGCTTATGATTTTCATCATCGATTTGCTGATGACGTAACGATTATAAAAGAAAAAATAGATCAAGGTTTATTAGGTCAAATTTATTTTGTAAAAGTTAAAGCTTTAAGACGAAATGGAATTCCTGGATGGGGTAGCTTTACTAATAAAGAAATTCAAGGTGGGGGACCTCTAATCGATTTAGGAATTCATATGCTTGATGCTGCACTTTTCGTTATGAATTATCCAAAAGTAAAGAAAGTTACAGCAAAAATGTTTCAGAAGATTGGTACTAAGAAAGATGAGGGTGCATTTGGTAAATGGGACCCATCAAAATTTGAAGTAGAAGATTCTTTATTTTCTTATATAGAGTTAGAGAATGGATGTTTAATTCAGCTTGAAACATCTTTTGCATTAAACATAAAAGAAAAATCAGAAATGAATGTAGAACTATGCGGAGAAGAAGCTGGTGCAACAATGTTCCCGGCTGAAATCTATACGGATGAAAAAGGAGAGCTTGTATCCCTATTAAAGAGAGAAGAGGCTGACCCTGACCGTCATACTAAAAGTATGGCAGCCTTTGTTAATCGTTGCTTAGGACAGAATGTTATGTTAGCGGATGGAGAACAAGGTTATGCTATTCAAAGACTTGTAGAAGCGATTTATCAATCAGCTGAAAAAGGTGAGAGTATATCTTTATGAATGAAGTAAATGTAATTAATGAAAAACAATTTGATTTACAATATATAAATAAATATGCAACGATCATGGCTCTTGGAAATGGATATTTAGGTTTACGTGCTAGTCATGAGGAATATTATTCTGAACAAACTCGTGGTATGTATGTGGCTGGAATTTATAATAAATTTACACCTAATGATATTACAGAGTTAGTCAATTTGCCAGATTTAGTTGGTATAAAAATCGAAATAAATGATGAAATATTTTCAGTTTTAACAGGAGAAGTACTATCTTATGACCGTACTTTAAATATGCAAAATGGAGAACTAACGAAAGAAGTTATCTGGAAAAACAAAGAAGGTAATCGCTTTTGTTTAAAATTCCAACGATTTGTTTCAAAAGATAATTTACATTTACTTGCTTCTAAAGTTAGTGTAGTCAGTTTAGATTGTAGTGCATCAATTAAAGTTACGACTGGTATCGATGCGCAAATGTCTAACTTTGGAAAGCAACATCTTTTAGAAGAAAATGTACGAGTTATTGATAAAAAAATAATGCATGCTGTATATAGAACAACTGAAAGCGCTCACTCAATCGCAATGGCAACTTCATGTAAAGTTTCAAGTGAAAGTGATGTTTCTTTTGTGGCTAAAAACAGACAGCTTTTGACGATCATTAAACATGATTTAGTCGTTGATCAGCCGTTTGAATTAGAAAAAATAAGTGCTGTTTATACTTCAAATGATTTGTCTGTGGATGATCCGGCACTATCAAGTATTCATACTGTTCAAGAAAATCTTGATAATGGTTACGATCGTTTATTAGTAAGCTCATCTATAAAATGGAATGAGTTTTGGAAAAAGAAGCGCGTTATCATTTCTTCTAAAGAAGCTATAGATCAAGTAGCATTAGATTTTTCACTTTACCATATTGAAATTATGACTCCTTCACATGATGAACGTTTTAGTGTTGGGGCAAAAGGTTTAACAGGAGAAGGATATAAAGGACATATTTTCTGGGATACGGAAATTTTTATTGCACCTTTTCATTTATTCACTGAACCAGAAGTAGCGAGAAAGCTATTGACTTACCGATATCTTCATATAAAAGAAGCGATAGATAAAGCTACTAAAAATGGTTATGCTGGTGCTCTGTTCCCTTGGGAAAGTGCATTTTCTGGTATGGAAGAAACGCCCGAATATGCGGCTATTAATATATTAACTGGTAAACGTCAAAAGGTTGCCTCGGCCTTAGCTGAGCATCATATTGTAGCTGACATTGCTTATGCAGTATGTCAATACTATGAAAATACATTCGATGAAGCATTTATGGCATGTGAAGGGCTAGAGTTACTAAAAGAAACAGCACGTTTTTGGATTAGTCGCACGACAGATGAAAATGAAGTACTCTCTATTAAAGATGTAATCGGACCAGATGAATATACGGAACATATTAATAACAATGCTTATACGAACTATATGGCTTATTATAATGTTCAACAAGCTTTAACTTATATGGAGAAATATAATAAGATTGATCAAGAACTAGTTGAAGATGGAAAAGACTTTTTAAATCGACTTTATTTACCACAACCAAACGAAGAGAAAATTATTCCACAGGATGATACATTTTTAACAAAACAAGAGATTGATTTAACGAATTATAAACAGAAACAAGGTAGTCAAGCAATTCTCCTTGATTATTCACGTCAAGAAGTAAATGAGATGCAGATTTTAAAACAGGCAGATGTAGTGATGTTAGTCTATTTATTTCCTAAATTATTTGAAAACGATGTCGTAAAAAAGAATTTGCAATATTATGAGGAGCATACAATTCATGATTCTTCGCTTAGTAAGGCGATCCATGCAATTGTTGCAGCAAGATGTGGAGATATAGAGATTGCTTATCGATTTTTTCAAGAAGCTTGCTTAATCGATTTAGGAACAAACCCGAAATCATCAGATGAAGGAATCCATGCAGCATCTCTAGGTGCTAACTGGTTAGCAACGATTTTTGGCTTTGCAAACATTAAGATGGAATCTAATAAGTTAAAGATTAATCCCAACTTACCTAAAAATTGGGACAAACTTTTATTCCCATTCCATTGGCAAGGTACAAATCTCGAAATTGAAATTACACATGATTCCGTATCTGTGACGAATCAATCTAGTTCTGAAGTTTCAATCGAAATTAATGGAGAATTATTTAATTTAACTGATCAAATTAGCGCATCACTTTAAGGAGGACAAATGAAAGTTGTAATTTTACCTGATTCCTTTAAAGAAAGTTTGGATGCAACGAATGTAGCGAAAGCCATTCATAAAGGTTTTCACTCAGTAATTCCGAATGCAGAGTATCATTTATTACCACTAGCTGATGGAGGAGAGGGCACTGTTCAAGCATTAATCGCTTCAAATGGTGGAAAAGTAGAAACGATTAATGTAACAGGACCTCTTAAGGAAATAGTTCAAGCTAAAATTGCATTTTCAAAAGATAGTAAAACGGCATTTATCGAAATGGCTGAAGCATGTGGTTTGCATCTAGTACCACTTGATCAACGTAATCCTTTACAAACTACGTCACTTGGTGTTGGTGAATTAATATTATATGCGATTGAACGTGGAGCTTCTGAGCTTATTATTGGCGTCGGAGGTAGCTCAACAAATGATGGTGGAATTGGAATGGCCACAGCATTAGGTTATCAATTCTTCGATCAAAACGGTGAAGAAGTTGAAAGTAACGGTGAAGCGTTACTAAAAGTAGCTTCAATATCTGATAGAAACAAATCACCGCTTTTGGATAAAGCTAAAATCACGATTGCAGCAGATGTTATTAACCCATTAACCGGAAAAAATGGAGCAACATATATATTTGGTCCACAAAAAGGACTTTTGACTAATCAATTAGCTGAATTAGATGAAGCAATGGGAATTTTCTATCAGGTTGCTGAACAATTTCTTAATAAGACCGTATCAAAGATACCTGGTAGTGGAGCTGGTGGAGGCATGGGTGCGGGTCTAATGCTATTTGCGAATGCTACTATAAAAAAAGGTATTGAACTTGTTCTTGAACAACTTAATGTTGTAGAGGTATGCAAGAATGCTGATATCGTAATTGTAGGAGAGGGTAGAATGGATGGTCAAACTGCCTATGGTAAAGCCCCAGTTGGAGCGGCTGCTTGTGCCCCACCAAATGCGAAAGTAATAGCAATTTGTGGTGGTATCGGTGATGGAATTGAGGAGTTGTATAAACACGGAATCGATGCCATTTTTCCGACGATCCCTGCAATCTTACCGATCGAAGATGTTATGAAAAATGCATTTGAAAATATTGAAAGAACTGCAAGAAATATTGCTGTACTATTAAAATAATTAAAATTAAAAAAGTAGAAAAACCTTTAAAAAGTTTTTCTGCTTTTTTAATTTTAAAAAGTTTTTAGCGATAATAATGATTATGAATCATCAACAATTTTATAATCTAGTTAAAATTTCTCCACTAATAGCCCCTACAGCTACAATGACCCAAGGAGGCAATTTCATAAACACCAGCATACTAAATAAAATCAGTACTAAAACAAAATCAGAAATCGATAACACTGAACTAATCCATATTGGGTTACAAAAAGCTGAAATTAGAATTCCAACTACTGCTGCGTTTACGCCAAGCAAAGCTCTCCTTAAATTCGAATTGCGACGCATACTTGACCAAAAAGGTAGAGTACCTAAAATAAGTAGGAATGCAGGTAAAAAGATGGCAATCGTTGCGATTAATCCACCTTGCCAACCCTTCATAACAGTTCCTAAATAGGCTGCAAACGTAAATAATGGTCCAGGTACAGCTTGAGTCACGCCATATCCCGCTAAGAAAGTTTCTTTGTTTAGCCATCCAGTAGGGGCAAGCTCACGTTCAAGTAAAGGAAGAACCACATGGCCTCCTCCAAAAACCATTGATCCAGCCCTATAAAAACTGTCAAATATAGAAATCCACTTAGTGGTTGTTAAAGAATTAATGATAGGTAATACGGCTAATAAAATAAAAAATAGAGCTAGACAAATCACGGAAAACCTTTTGGAGATATTCGTAATAAGGGTGGTTTCATCACTGTTTTCATTATCTTGATATAGAAAATATCCGAGTATTGAAGAAATTAAAATGACCGTTATTTGTGTAAAAGATGATTGCCATAATAATGTAGCAATCATTGCAAATATAGCAAGAGCTTTTCTTTTTAAATCAGGGGTCAAGTTCTTTATCATGCCTAAAATAGCTTGTGCAACAATCGGAACCGCAACCAATTTTAATCCATGGATTAATCCTGAATGTTTTAGATCGAAGCCTTGTAGAAATAATGCAAATAGTATAAGTACTATGACAGATGGTAATGTAAATCCAATAAATGAAACGATGCCACCTAAGGCTCCTGCACGTATTACACCAATTCCAATTCCGACTTGGCTGCTGGCTGGTCCAGGTAAAAATTGTGATAATGCGACTAAGTCGGCATATTCTTTATCGTCGATCCAATTTCGCTTTCTTACATATTCTTTATAAAAATAACCTAAATGAGCTACAGGTCCTCCAAAAGAAGTTAAGCCTAGCTTAGTAGAAACAAATAATAATTCTATTAAAGCATTTAATTCCTTATTTTTATGAATAGATTTCATAATTTCCTCCAGTTGCAATTGCTTATAAATAGTATAGTTTCATTCATCTACTAATCCAATGAAGTCCTATGCATTTTTACATAAGATTTACTTCATGGAAAGGGGGATATGATATCTAGGTAGAATATCTGTTAAACTACAAATAAATAAAACTAGGGGGGAAATAGATGCAGAAAATAAATATCGAGACATATAAGAAAAACTATCCTATGCTAAATCAAGTTATTAATTTAGAAGAATATTTTTGGTCGAATCCTAATCTTGTTCAATTTCAATCAGCAATTAAAAACTCACCTCTTACTCAAGAGGATGTAAAGGACGCAGATGAGCGATTAAAACGCTTTGCCCCATATATTTCAAAGGTTTTTCCAGAAACGCAGGAAACAAATGGGATCATTGAATCTCCTTTAGTACAAATTCCTTTCATGAAACAATCGTTAGAGAAAAATTACGAGGAAACTATATTAGGAAAACTATTATTAAAATGTGACAGTCACTTACCGATATCTGGTTCAATTAAAGCAAGAGGGGGTATTTATGAAATTTTAAAGCACGCCGAAGACTTAGCATTTGAGCACCAATTAGTAACGAAAGAGGATGATTACTCGATTTTAGCTAGTGATCAAATTAAAGAATTTTACTCACAATATTCAATTGCAGTAGGGTCTACAGGGAATTTAGGATTGAGTATAGGTATCATCAGTGCCAAATTAGGTTTTAAAGTAACTGTACATATGTCGGCAGATGCAAAGCAATGGAAAAAAGATTTACTCAGAAGTAAGAACGTCGAAGTTATTGAATATGAAGCAGATTATAGCAAGGCAGTTGAAGAAGGGCGAATGCAAGCAGCTGCCGATCCTGCTTGTTATTTTGTAGATGATGAAAATTCACATGATTTATTTTTAGGGTATGCGGTTGCGGCTTCACGCTTGAAGAAGCAATTGGAGGAATTAGACATTACGATTGATGAAAATCACCCGTTATTTGTTTATTTACCTTGCGGAGTCGGTGGAGGACCCGGGGGTGTGGCATTTGGTTTGAAATTATTATTTGAAGATAATGTTCATTGCTTCTTTGCCGAGCCTACTCATTCTCCTTGTATGATGCTTGGATTAATGACTGGATTAAATGATCAAGTTTCGGTTCAAGATTTTGGTATTGATAATAAAACAGATGCAGATGGATTAGCAGTAGGGCGACCATCCGGTTTTGTTGGAAAAATTATTGAGCCCTTTTTAAGTGGTTGTTATACTGTCAGTGATGAAAAATTATATTCAATGTTAAAGCAATTAGTCGACACTGAGGAGCTATATTTAGAACCATCGGCGTTAGCGGGTATGATTGGTCCAATTAAATTATTTAATGAAGGTAACGATTATTTAGCAAAAAATAATTTAGTAAAAAAAATGGAGAAAAGTACTCATTTAATTTGGGGGACAGGTGGTAGTATGGTCCCGGAAAAAATGATGAAAGAGTACTATCAAAAGGGGTCTCCTTCTAAATAAAATATATAGAGTTAAACATTACTCATATTTTAAAAGTGAAAAAATTCTTTTAATGCAGAATAATTTGACATATATTTATAAAGTAAATAAGTTTTCTATTTAGATTTTGACGCAAGAAATTTTCTTTTTAATTTCACTGTAAAAAAATGGATGATATAAGCCACTCCGATACGAACGGATTGGCTTCAGTGCATTCGAAAAAATACCCAATAGGGTATTGGAATACTTGGATTTATCTAAATCCTTTGATCAGGGTCATGAATTAAAAAGCACATAACATATTCTCATTAGGGGCGATAAAATTGAATTTAGAAAAGTATTTTTCACAATTTAGAAAAGAGATTATTGGAAGTGAAGGATCATTTTTATCACCATTTGGCGAGAAGAAAATGGTCTACTTAGATTGGGCTGCGAGCGGTAGGTTATATCGACCAATTGAAGAAAAATTGGTTTCAACTTTTGGACCGTATGTTGCAAATACACATACTGAATCAAATATAACTGGAAGTACGATGACGAATTGTTATCATGAAGCATTAAAGATTATAAAGGAGCATGTTAATGCAAGCGCTTCCGACACGATCATAACTGATGGTTCAGGAATGACAGGCGTGATGAATAAGTTTCAACGAATTTTAGGCTTGAAAATTCATGAAAATTTTCATTTTCGTTTAAGTTTACCTGAAGAAGAAAGACCGATTGTTTTTATAACAAGCATGGAGCATCATAGCAATCATACTTCGTGGCTAGAAACGATTTGTGATGTAGAAGTTGTACCTAATTGCTGTAATAATGTAGTCAATTTACAATTTTTAAGAGAACGTCTTGAGTTTTACAAAAATAAACGAAAATTAATTGGATCGTTTAGTGCTTGCTCTAATGTATCTGGATTAATTACACCTTACCATAAGCTAGCTAGACTGATGCATGAATATAATGGAGTTTGCTTTGTTGACTTCTCAGCTTCTGCACCATATGTTGACATCGATATGCACCCTAGTGATCCAATGGAAAAGCTTGATGCAATTCTATTCTCACCACATAAGTTTTTAGGAGGACCTGGTAGTAGTGGAGTTTTAATTTTTGATTCTTCGATGTATCAAAATAAAATTCCAGATCATCCAGGCGGAGGAACTGTGGAGTGGACAAACCCTTGGGGTGAGAAAAAATATATTAACAATATTCGTGAAAGAGAAGATGGAGGCACTCCAGGATTTTTACAAACAATTAGAACGGCACTTGCGATTAAGGTAAAAGATGCAATGGGTACAACGAATATATTAAAACGTGAAGAAGAATTGTCACACATCGTATTAGATGAACTTAGAACAATTGAAAATGTCATGTTACTTGAAGATTCAAGTAATCCAAGATTAGGCTTCTATTCTTTTTATTTAAAAGATATTCATCATAATTTAGTCGTTAGATTATTAAATGATCGTTTCGGTATTCAAGTACGAGGTGGCTGTTCATGTGCTGGTACTTACGGGCATATGCTACTAAATATTACAAGAGAAATGTCTAAAGCAATTACGGATGAAATCGATAATGGAAATATTAGCGTAAAGCCTGGCTGGATTCGTATGAGTGTTCATCCAACGACTACAAATGAAGAAGCATTAATTTTTACGAATGCTTTAAAAGATATTATTCAAAATATTGGAGAATGGTCTAAAGACTATATTTATCTAAAAGAGAAAAATGACTTTATCCATAAGGACGAAGCAGTTATGGAAGTGGAGAGTTATTTTGAGATGGAACTGACAGTAAAATCTTGAAATATAAACGAGAGTATTTAAGTTGACTTTATTGTGAACTCAGTGAGTAGACAAAGTCTCAAAAATTTGATTTTCAGACTGATTACAAGCGCTTGTCTTTCAAGGCGGGGAGTTACCCTAAAGGGTAATGAGCACCGCACACAGCAGGCGAAGCGACGAAGAAAGCGAGCGTTTGGCGGGCAGTCTGAGATCATTTTATTGTGATCTTTTTTGTAGATTCATAAATAATAATTCTTTCAATAAAATGCGGAGAACTTCACTTTAATATGCCCCAATTTAGTTAAAATTAATTGGTTGACATTATACCCTTAGGGGTATATATTACAAGTAAGAATATGACACATTTATTCTAAATACATGGTTAAGCTTAATTAGTTCTATAAGTTAGGGGGAATATAATGAAATATGATGATCCAGTAAAAAATAGAATAAAGCGAATTGAGGGGCAGGTTCGTGGAATTTTAAAAATGATGGAAGAAGAAAAAGACTGTAAAGAAGTCATAACACAGTTATCAGCAGTTAAATCAGCTTTGGATCGTACGATTGGAGTCATTGTAAGTTCAAACCTAGTGGATTGTGTACGAAGTGCAAATGAAAACGGACAAAATGCTGAAGATTTAGTGAAAGAAGCAGTGAATTTACTTGTAAAAAGTAGATAACAAGAATTGACACAATTTTTTATTTTTGACATCATATACCCATGGGGGTAATAGTATATATAAATATATTTTTTTGCTTTGTAAAATACCCTTAAGGGTATAAAAAGCGATGAGGAGAAAAAATTATGACAACGAAGAAAACAAATATCATTCTATTTAGTGGAGATTATGATAAAGCGATGGCAGCTTATATTATTGCAAATGGAGCGGCAGCTTTTGATCATGAAGTAACTATTTTTCATACGTTTTGGGGATTAAATGCATTACGTAAAGGCGAGCATGTGGCTACTAAAAAAGGTTTTATTGAAAAGATGTTTGGAAAGATGATGCCTAGAGGTGCTGATAAAATGGGACTTTCTAAAATGAATTTTGCTGGATTCGGACCAAAAATGATTAAAGATATTATAAAAAAACATAATGCGCTACCTTTGCCACAATTAATCGAAATGGCACAAGAACAAGATATAAATTTAGTAGCTTGTACAATGACAATGGATTTGTTAGGTCTACAAACCGAAGAGCTATTAGAAAATATTGAGTATGCAGGTGTTGCAGCCTACATTGGTGAAGCGGAAGAAGGTCAGGTTAACTTATTTATTTAATTTGAAAGGATCTGAATAACATGAAAGAAATAACTCCGATCGAACTTGAGAAGCATGTAAATACTGGGAAAGAAATAAATATTATCGATGTTCGTGAAGTAGATGAGGTTGCTGCTGGTAAGATTCCAGAGGCTATTCATATTCCGCTTGGATTAATTGAATTTCGATTAGACGAATTAGATAAATCAAAAGAATATATTATGGTTTGTCGATCTGGTGCTAGAAGTGGTCGTGCAACAGATTTCCTCCAATCTAATGGGTATAATGCAAAAAATATGATAGGCGGCATGCTTTCTTGGGAAGGAAGCGTAGAATAATTTTTTTTTGAATAAAATAATACCCCTAATGGTATTTAAAGTACGGAGGACGAAAAATGGAATTCATAAAATCAAACATGAAATTAGACGCAAGAGGATTAGCATGTCCAATGCCGATTGTGAAGACAAGAAAAGCAATGAAGGAATTAGAAAGTGGCCAAGTTATTGAGGTTCAAGCGACTGATAAAGGCTCTAAGGCAGACATTAAAGCTTGGGCAGAAAGCACTGGAAATCAATACTTAGGAACGATCGAAAACGGTGAAGTATTACGCCATTATTTAAGAAAATCTTCAGATGAAAATACAGTTGAAAAGAAGTTTGAAAAGATCGTAACGAATGAACAATTAGATCAGAAGCTACAAAACGAAAATACAATCGTTTTAGATGTAAGAGAAGAAGCAGAATATGTATTTAATCATATACCAAACGCGGTATCTATACCTTTAGGTGAATTAGAAAACCGATTATCTGAATTAGATAAAGAACACGAAATTTATATTATTTGTAGAACAGGTAACCGTAGTGATTTTGCTGCTCAATTGCTTGCTTCAAATGGTTTTACTAATGTGTTTAATGTATTACCTGGAATGAGCGAGTGGTCTGGTGAAACAGTAAGTATCAAAGGTTAATCCAATTTTTTTTAGTTAAAAATATTCTATGGGGGGTATAAAGGATGGCAGTCACTTCAATGTCTGCAAAAGAGATTACAAAGAAAATATTTGATAAAGAAGAACTATTTATTTTAGATGTTCGCAATTCTGACGACTATAATGATTGGAAAATTGAAGGTTCAAATTTTGAACATTTAAATATACCTTATTTTGATTTACTTGATGGGGTAGAGGATATTTTAGGGCAGATTCCTACAAGTAAAGATATTTTAGTGGTGTGCGCTAAAGAAGGATCTTCCATTATGATCGCAGAGATGCTTTCAGATGAGGGACTTGATGTTTTTTACCTAGAGGGCGGAATGAAAGAGTGGAGTGAGCATCTAGAACCAGTAAAAATTGCTGATTTAAGAAATGGTGGAGAAATGTATCAATTTGTACGAATTGGTAAAGGATGTTTATCTTACATGGTCATCTCTAATGGCGAGGCTGCTATTATTGACTCGACTCGAATGACTGATATTTACATTGACTATGCAAATACAAAGAAAGCTAAAATCACTCATGTATTTGATACTCATCTTCATGCAGATCATATTTCTGGTGGAAGGCAAATTGCTAAATTAACTGGCGCAACATACTGGTTACCTCCTAAGGATGCAAAAGAAGTTACTTTTGAATATAGTCCATTAGAAGACGGGAATAAAGTTATGATTGGTGAAACGGCAATCAATATTGAGGCTTTATATTCACCAGGTCATACGATCGGATCGACGTCGTTTGTTATCGATGAAAAGTTCTTACTATCTGGTGATATTCTATTTATTGATTCAATCGGAAGACCCGATCTAGCAGGAATGGCAGAGGATTGGGTAGGGGATCTACGCGATACCCTGTATAGAAGATATCGAAACTTATCGTCTGAATTAATTGTTCTACCGTCACACTTTATGGTGATCAACGAATTGAATGAAGACGGTAGCGTTTATAAGAGCCTTGGATTTTTATTTGCTCAAAACCATGGGTTGAACATTGAGAGTGAAAGTGAATTTAGACAGTTAGTAACTGAAAATTTACCGTCACAACCAAACTCTTATCAAGAAATTCGTGAAGTAAATATGGGTAAGATTAAATTAGATGCAGAAAAACAGAGAGAAATGGAAATTGGTCCAAATCGCTGTGCAGTACGATAAGTAACAATCTAGGAGGAAAATTGAATGGAAGCTACAAAATTATTAGACGCAAAAGGCTTAGCATGTCCGATTCCAATTGTAAAAACAAGAAAGGCAATTGCTGAAATAGAAGTAGGTGAAGTACTAGAAATTCATGTTACTGATAAAGGCGCTAAAAATGATCTAGCTGCTTGGGCTAAGTCAGGTGGACATGAATTATTAGACTATACTGAAGAAGATAATGTATTGAAATTTTGGATTAAAAAAGGGTAAATTAATAGATTAATAGGAAAAGGAGAACAAATTCTCCTTTTCTTTTATAGGGGGACTTAAAATGGAGTGGACCTTAATTTTAGTACTTTTTTTAGTTGGATTTCTTGGGTCCTTTATCTCAGGCATGGTTGGAATAGGTGGAGCAATTATAAATTATCCGATGCTTTTATTTGTTCCTCCACTATTAGGTTATGCATCTTTCACTTCACATCAAGTTTCGGGAATAAGTGCCGTCCAAGTAGTGTTTGCAACATTAAGTGGTGTATTAAGTTACCGTAAAAGTGGCTATTTAAATAAAAAAGTTATCTTAAGTATGGGAATTAGTGTACTAATTGGAAGTTTTATAGGTGGATTTGGTTCAAATTTGCTTTCAGAACATGGGATTAATCTTGTTTATGGTATTCTAGCAATGATTGCGGTCGTTTTAATGTTCATTCCTAGAAAAGAAATCGAGATGTCAGAAAATAATCAAATCTCAATTAACGTCTGGCTTGCAGCGAGTCTGGCTTTTGTTGTAGGCACTAGTGCAGGGATTGTTGGAGCCGGAGGAGCATTTCTTTTAGTGCCAATCATGTTAACAATCTTAAAAATACCAACACGAATTACAATTGCTTCCTCATTAGCGATTACATTTATTTCTTCAATAGGAGTAACAATCGGTAAAATCTCTACTGGGCAAGTTGAGATTTTACCAACGATCATCGTTGTAATTGCCAGTTTAATTGCTTCACCATTAGGAGCAAAAATAGGCAAAAAAACAAAAACGCAGGTTTTAAGAGGGATTTTAGCAGTTCTAATCGGTTTTACAGCATTGAAAATTTGGTTTACAATTATTAAATCATGGATGATTTGAATTGGGATTTAAAAAAACAGAAAAACTTTTTTGAGTTTTTCTGTTTTTTCTTATTGCTTTTTAAAATAGTTTGTGGATATTCCAGTGTATTAACCAATGTTTAATATTAAAAAAATGAAAAATATTCTAAATTTGATTTAATTCAAATTTTTGTATGAAAAAGCTTCTTCTCCTTGTGTTTATAAAGGATTTGCTAGATAGTGTAAGTAAAAATTTTCTATTTTTTAACATAGTTTCTCAAAAAAAGATCTGAAATTGCTTCTTGACGTATTCAAAAAAGCGAGATAATATAAACACAATCATTTTAAAACTTAATAAATTCTATTACTTATCCAGAGAGGTGGAGGGACTGGCCCTACGATACCTCGGCAACGGGTTTGTTGTTTCGTAACAAATACCGTGCTAATTCCTGCAAATCGTTTAAGCGATTTGAAAGATAAGAAGTAAAGTGGCTTATATATTTAACCCCTCTTCTTATCTGTGTTATTGGATAAGGAGAGGGGTTTTTTGATGAGTTATGAGAGAAAAAAAGAGGGAAAAACAAATATAATCCCTAGTTTTCAAATGTGAATACTTAGTTTTAGATATTACTTGCATTGGAGGAAATAAATTTGATTGAGATTAAAAATGTTTCCAAGGTTTATCCTGGAAGGCCATCAATTAAAGCTTTGCAAAATATTAATATGAAAATTGAGAAAGGAGAAATTTATGGAATCATTGGCTTTTCAGGAGCAGGAAAAAGTACATTGATTCGTTGTTTAAATAGACTTGAAGAACCAACTGAAGGCTCAGTTTCGATTGATGGATTGAACTTGATGGCATTAAACGAAGAGGAATTACGTAAGACACGTAGAAAAATTGGCGTCATATTTCAACACTTTAATTTACTTTCAGCAAAAACGGTGTTCGATAATATAGCAATGCCACTTTACCTTGAAGGAAAGAAGAAACAGGATGTTCAGGAAAAGGTAATGGAATTAATCGAATTTGTTGGACTGTCAGGGAAACAAGATGTTTATCCAGGACATTTATCGGGAGGGCAAAAGCAAAGAGTGGGAATAGCAAGGGCACTTGTAACAGACCCAGATCTTCTATTATGCGATGAAGCAACATCTGCATTAGACCCTGAAACAACAAAGAATGTATTGGAGCTTTTAAGAAAAGTAAATAAATCTTATCATCTTACCATTTTCCTCATTACTCATGAAATGAGTGTTATTCGAGATTTATGTGATAAAGTGGCCGTCATTGATGGTGGAGAAATTGTAGAAGAAGGTAATGTTTACGACGTTTTTACAAATCCACAAAAAAGCATTACAAAGAATTTTGTTAATACCGTATTACAAAATGAGGTGCCAACTAAATTAACGAAATCACTCCCAAAGGGAAAATATTATCAATTAGTCTTTCTAGGAGACAAGGCAGCCAATCCTTTAATATCGGAGGTTCTTAAAAAATTCGATATTCATTTAAACATTCTTTATGGATCGATTACGGAGCTACAAGAAAGACCGTATGGGAATTTACTTGTTGAATTAGAAGGATCAAAAGAAGAAAGTGCAAAAGCAATTAAATTTATTTTAGAAAAAGGAATCGATATAAAGGAGGTTGAGATAATTGGAGCTTAATTGGGAATTCTTCTGGCCACAGTTTTTGCAGGCATGCCAAGAAACATTTCTAACTGTACTAGGGTCGTTTATTTTTGGAACAATCATAGGATTACCCTTAGGTATTATCTTGGTTGTAACAAGGCCCGGACATATTATGGAAAATAAACCAGTCTTTACGTTGTTAAATACCATTATTAATATTTTGAGATCTGTGCCATTTATTATTTTGCTAGTTGCCATCATTCCGTTTACTAGATTATTGACGGGAACATCTATTGGCGTTGTTGCAGCAATCGTTCCACTGTCGATTTTTGTTGGACCTTATTTAGCAAGATTGATAGAGAACTCCATGCTTGAGGTAGATAAAGGAGTGCTGGAAACAGCCTATGCAATGGGAGCAACAAAGTTTCAAATCATTGTGAAGTTTATTTTACCTGAAGCGATTCCATCGTTGATTCTTTCATTTACAACGGCAACGATTGGATTGATTGGATCAACTGCAGCAGCTGGTGCCGTTGGGGCTGGTGGTTTAGGTGACTTAGCTATTACATATGGTTATCAACGATTTGAAACCGTAGTTATTGTCATTACGGTTGTATTACTAGTATTGATTGTTCAAATCATTCAAAGTTTAGGGAATACGTGGTCAAGATATGTGAGGAGGAAAAGAGGATGAAAAAGTTTTTTACTTTTTTTGCAGTATTATTATTAACAGTTTCGGTATTGGCAGCATGTGGCTCTAAAGAATCAGCAGGTAACAAAACGAGAACAGTTAAGATTGGAATAAACGGTGATGACAATGATCTTTGGAGAATTATACAAAAGCAAGTAAAAAGTGACGGCATTAAATTAAAAATCATTTCTTTTTCAGATTATGTTCAGCCAAATACAGCACTAAATGATGGTAGCCTTGATTTAAATGCTTTTCAAACGATTACTTATATGAACCAATTTAAAGGGGATCATAATTTAGATATTGCTGCGATTGGTTCAACAGTTATCGCCCCAATGGGAATTTATTCACATAAATATAAAAACCTAAGTGATATTCCAAATGGTGCAACGATTACGATACCAAATGATGTGACGAATGCAGGCCGTGCTCTTAAACTATTACAATCTTCAAAGTTAATTAGTTTAGTAGATAATTTTGACCCAAAAGGAAGTATTGAACAAATTAAAGAGAACCCTAAGCATCTAAAAATCAAACCTATTGCAGCGGGGCAAACAGCTAGATCGTTGGAGGATGTGGCAGCAGCAATCATTAATAATGGATTCGCCGTTCAAGCGGGCCTAGATCCTGCTAAGGACCCACTTTATAAAGAAGACCCGAATGAAAAAGCTGCAATGCCGTATATCAATGTTATTGCTTCTCGTACGAAGGATAAAAATGACAAGGATTATTTAAAAATTGTGAAGGCGTATCAATCAAAAGAGGTTCATGATTACATTATTAAACGTGATAAAGGTGCAACGGTTCCGGTTGTCATTTCAATCGGAAAAATTAAAAATCTATAAGAGCGATCATATTAAACTAGGTTCATTCTAATATAAAAGACTAGAAGGGAGATTGGTCACATGGCAGTCCAAACTGAGACACATAGAGATCAAATTGTGAAAAGTATTGAGGAATCAAAGGAATTCTATATAGAAACTAGCCACCAAATTCATGCGAAACCAGAAATAGGTAATCAAGAGTTTTTTGCATCAGAAACACATACTAGGATTTTAGTAGAAGCTGGTTTTGATGTATCACGAAATATCGCGGGTCATGAAACAGGATTTGTGGCAAGAAAAACATCGTCAAAGCAAGGTCCTAGCATCGCCTTTTTAGCAGAATACGATGCACTTCCTGGTCTTGGTCATGCATGTGGACATAATATTATTGGGACAACGAGTGTAGCTGCAGGTATTGCCTTAGCTGAAGTCATTTCTGAGACTGGAGGAGAAGTTGTCATATTTGGAACACCTGCAGAAGAGGGTGGACCAAATGGAAGTGCCAAGGGGAGTTTCGTGAAAAATGGATTATTAGAAGGCATTGATGCAGCTCTAATGCTTCATCCAAGTGGTAATACAGAATTGTCTAGTCCAACTTTGGCAGTAGATCCGTTAGACTTCCATTTTTATGGTAGAGCAGCCCATGCTGCTGGAGCACCAGAACATGGAATTAATGCCCTAGATGCTGTAATCCAGTTATTTAATGGAATTAGTGCTCTTCGTCAGCAACTTTCTAGTGATGTGCGTATTCATGGAATAATCACTCATGGAGGCGATGCGCCAAATATTATTCCAGAGTATGCTTCAGCAAGATTCTTCATTCGAGCTAGTACATGGAAACAAACGGAAGAAGTGTCCACTAAGATTCGTAATATTGCTCAAGGAGCGGCACTCGCAACTGGTAGTACTGTTAAAATTGAAAGATTTCAAAATGAAGTTCATGATTTTATTATCAACCGTTCACTCGATCGTATTGTAGGTGAAGAATTAACGTTATTAGGTGAAGAAGTAAAAGAAAAAAATGGTGGACTTGGATCTACTGATGCAGGAAATGTAAGTCACGTTGTTCCAACTTCTCACGCATATATTAAAATTGGACCTGATGATTTAGTTGCTCATACGAATGAGTTCCGTGAAGCTGCCCGGTCGCTACAAGGTGATCAAGCTCTAATAACAGGGGCGAAGGCATTGGCCCTAACAGGGTATCGATTAATTACCGAAAAAAATCTTTTAGAAAAGGTTCAAACTGAATTTCAGCAGACTGAAAAATAGTTAACTTAAAAATGAATAAAATACAAAAACCAGAAAAACTAACGAGTTTTTCTGGTTTTTGTCATTAAGTAAATAAGAAAGAATTCGTCCTTATTCGAATGTTCCTTTTACGATCGGAATTCCTTTTTCTAACATTATTTTTCCGTTTGCAATAACTGTTTCAATTTCTAAGTTATCTTGTTGTAATAGTACAAGGTCTGCATCCTTACCTACTTGTAGACACCCTTTTTGAGGTAGCTTTAGCACTTGTGCAGGGTTGGATGTTATAACTTGAATAGCCGTTTCTAATGGAATAGCTTCTTCTAATATTGCATCTTTTACTTCTTGGAAAAGAGAGGCCATTTTTCCGACTTGAAGGCCAAGATACTCACCATTCATATCAAAAAAAGGAAGACTTGCCTGTGCATCAGATGAAAAAGTTATATTCCCAATAGATACACCATGCTCGAGCATCATGCGTAACCCTTTGCTACATTTGACCTCGCCTTCCTCTAAAAACTGAGGGATTGTACTTGTTGTAAAATCTACATATCCACCTTTTAGTGCATATTGAATTCCTGCGTTAAATAACTCTTCATTACGATTAATATGTGTAGGGTGGAAATGACGTATTGGGATGTTTGTTTTATCAATTATTTCATGTAATAGAGAGAGTTTATCAGAGCCATCCCCCACATGAATTTCCAATACTCCAGCCTTGCCGGACAAAATACCACCATTTCGGGCGGCGGTAGCGATTTTTACCAATTCTTCAAATGTAGGTTCTGAAGAACGGTGATCCGAAATAGCGATTTCACCGACACCAATTATTTTATCAATTAATAGTATGTCGTCTTCAATTTTACTCGTTAACGTTTTTACGGGGACATGATAAGAACCCGTATGAATATAACATGTAATACCTTCCTCCTCTAAACCTCTTGCCTTTGCAAGAAGACTTTCCATTCTTCTTGTTGTTCCATCTGTACCAAGTAAACCAACCAAAGTAGTGACACCTGCAGTAGTAGCAGAAGTTAACATTAATTCAGGTGTACGTGTTTTGAATCCACCTTCTCCTCCACCACCGATAATATGAACATGTGAATCAATAAAACCTGGTACTACTACATTGTTGGTGGCATCTATTATCTTGCAATTATATGTGTCAGGAGGTAATGGAATACGATCCGCAATTAAGATAATTTTTCCGCTCGCAATCAGTATGTCTTTGCGACCAATCGAATGTGGTGTGTATACTTGACCGTTTTTTATTAAAGTTAACAACTAGTTTTCCTCCTAATAATGTAAGTGATTTATATTTTATTTTTAAAATGGGCCGTATTGAATAAAGTGAGCGACAAGTACTGCTATTAATCCAATCAAATATTGAACCAATACTAGTGGGAAAATCCATTTAGCCCATTTAGTCCAAGGAATCCCCGCAATTGCCAGCCCTGCCATTAATGTACCTGCTGTTGGGAAAATAATGTTTCCGATACCATCTGCAAATGAGAAAGATAATACAGCTGTTTGACGTGTTATGTCTAATAAGTCAGCTAACGGTGCCATAATCGGCATTGTTAACATTGCATGTCCACTCCCAGAGGCTAATATAAAGTGAATGGCAGCTTGGAAATTATACATTCCAATTACACTTAAGTAAGAGGGAATATGCTTAATTGCTTCTGAAACTTCATGAAGCATTGGATCAACGATATGACCTTGGTTTAAAACTACTACAATAGCACGTGACACGCCGATAATTAGCGCGCCGTTTATTAATGATGCAGAACCTTGAGTAAATGATTTAACGAGATGATCAATAGATAAATTCCCAATTATTCCAATAGCAACAGTTAGAAGGATAAACAACGAAGCGATTTCTGTAATATACCATTGAAACTTTATTACACCAAAAGCTAGAACGATATAGTTGATAAGAAAAGTCATAAAAATTAGTTTATGTCTTGAAGTGAGCTTTTCTTTAGATGTTAAAATCACATTTGTTTGCTCCAATGAGTACTTGCCGTAAATTCCAATAGTAGGATTTTTCAAAACCTTCATTGCATAACGGTAAACGAATAGGACTGAAACAAGATAAACGACCACGAATAATATTAGTCGAAATCCAATTCCTGAAAAGGTAGGTAGTTCAGCTATCCCTTGTGCAATTCCTACTGTGAAAGGATTCATTATAGCTGTTGTAAAACCCGAAGATGCACCAACTAATACAATTGCCGTTCCTGTAATTGTGTCAAAACCTAACGCGAGTGCTAGCGGAATTAATAAAGGAATATAGGCTAATGTTTCTTCAGCCATACCCATTAATGAACCCCCTATAGCAAAGAAAAACATCATAATCGGGATTAACAGCTTTTCGCGAGAAGCTAACTTTTTAGCCATTGTCGAAATTAATACTTCAACTGTTCCGGTAGCATTTAATACTCCGAAAAATCCGCCAATAATTAAGATAAAAAAGATAATATTTGCGGCTTCTATCATCCCTAAATGAATTGAATTAGTCATTTCAAAAAAACTAACTGGTGTAGACTTGATCCATTTAAAAGAATTTGGATCCACTGTAGTATGTCCAGCCCGATCAATTCGTGCATATTCACCCGCTGGTAAAAAATGAGTAAGGACAGTAGCGACTACTAAAATGATAAGTAATAATGTAAAAACATTGGTTGTTTTTTCTTTTTTAGCTGTAGTTTTAGGCAAAATTTCCTGCGATTGTAGCTGATTCATCTATTTTCTCCTTTAATTAAAATAGAAACAGTTAATAAATCCATTCGTTTAAACACTAAACTTTTAATAAGAAAATACGAAACTAATTAAAGCAATCTCCATTCCTCCTTTGATAGAATACAGTTTATTAAAATGACGACTACTTACTCATAATAAGCAAGTAGTGTGCCAAGTTTAAAAAGGCTACTTTTAAGGTAGTCTAATCAATTAATGATTTTATTTGGGTGTTTTTGGTTCTTTTGGTGTTATAATATACCCAATTATTTAAGATAGGATGGGTGTTGTAGTGTGAAAATGTCTCTAACATTAATAACAGGAAGTGTAAAAACAAAGCGGGCATTGTATAGTCAGCTTTCACATTTGCTAGGAGACTATCTATCAATAAAAAGTTTTTCAACTGAAGAAGGAATTGAGTTTGAGTTAAAGGATGATATTATCCTTTATTCATCAAATGAAGCGAAAATAGAGTCAGAAAAAATGGCTCATATTAATGCGAAGAATGTGATGGTTGGAAAAAGAACGCCTAATCATGAAAATTTAGACAAGCTCTTACGGATTACTAGAGAAACAAAAGTACTAGTAGTTAATGACGATTATAATTCAACGGTTGAGCTGATTCAGTCTTTGTATCAATTAGGAATTAATCACTTGGACTATTTTCCTCGCAAATTAGATCAAATCTATTATCCTGACATAAATATAGCTATATCCCCAGGGGAGACTCATCTATGTCCACATCATATAAAAGAAGTGATCGATATTGGCGTACGTCTTTTTGACATGACGACAATTTTGCAAATTGTTGAATACTGTCACCTGGATAAAAAAATCGCTTCCTTAATATCAGAGAAATACATCCGAAATATTATTGAATTGCAAAGAAAGCTCATACATGCCGAGCATGAAACCAAAATAGTAAATGAACATATTCAAAATGTCGTTGATGCAGTTGATGATGGTATTTTAGCAATTGATAAATTTAGTACGATCACAGTGTTTAATGATCGGTTAGCTGCACTTTATCAAATCTCAACTGAAAACGCGGTAGGAATGAAGATCGATCAAATCATTTCGCAGCAAGTAATTAAAGAATTTATCATAAATGGTGAAGAAGAAAGTAAATTTTTTACAATAAATAACGTTGATATTGTAATCTATCGATTTTTTATTAAAGAAGAGGGTAGAGTTGTAGCAACATTTAAAAGTGTAAATCAAGCATTTGAAATTGAAAAAACAGCACAAAGAGAGTTTCGAAACCAAGGGTTTTATGCTAGATATGATTTTGATGATATTATCGGTGAACATCAGTCGATTGTTAAATGTAAGGAGATAGCGAAAAAGCTTGCAGCTGCTGAACATCCCATCTTAATTCAAGGTGAAACGGGGACAGGAAAAGAACTTTTCGCACATTCTATCCATCAGCGCTCTCTCAGAAAGAATGGACCATTCTTGGCAGTAAATTGTAGTGCATTTACCGAGAGCTTACTAGAGAGCGAATTATTTGGCTATGAAGAAGGGTCTTTTACAGGAGCTAAAAAGGGCGGAAAAAAAGGTCTTTTTGAAATGGCAGATGGAGGCACTATTTTCTTAGATGAAATCGGAGATATTAGTTTAAATGTTCAGTCACATTTATTACGGGTTCTACAAGAACAGGAAATTCGTAGAATAGGTGGAAGGAAAATTATTCCGATTAATGTTCGAGTGATAGCGGCTACGAATAAGAACATTCATCAAAAAATTTCAGATGGTGCATTTCGTACGGATTTATTTTACCGACTTAATGTTTTAAGTCTTTTTATTCCTCCATTACGTTTACGAAGAACGGATATACCATTATTAACAAAACATTTTATTACGAAAAGTGGTAAGTGGGTTCCGATGAAGAATGATGTATTAGAAGATTTAATGCTACGTGATTGGCCCGGAAATATTCGAGAATTAAAAGGATTGATCGATTATATGCTGACGGTTTGTGATGGACATATTATTAGTAAAAATGATTTTCCACATAATATTGTTTCAGATTTAAACCAATCAGCTCAATCAGAAACAAATGTATTTAAAATGCCGTCTAGTGTGCTTGAATTAAAAGAACATATTATTATTTTAGAAGCAATAAAACAGTGTAATGATTTAGGTAAGTCTGCAAGTCGAGAATTTATTTCAAATCGTAGTAAAAAATCTGGCACATTTTTAACAACGCAACAAATTAGGCTTCGATTAGATCATTTAGAATCAGAAGGGTTTATAACAAAAGGTAGAGGTAGAGCAGGTACAAAGATCACTACAGAAGGTGTGGATTACTTACAACATCTTATGTCAAAATCAATACAATCCAGTCAAAATAGAGAAAGTTAGTTCAAACGGAAATGCCCTAAAAGAAATTCTTTTTTAGGGCATTTCAAATTTTATAGAAGTTTTCTTTTTCCCAGCTACTTCATATAATCGTAAGCTGAACTTTGCGACCAATTATATAGAAATAAGTTTTTCCTGGTTTATTATTCTATTGATGTTTTATAAGTAAGGAGTAATTTAATGATCTTAAACAAACTAAAAGAATACCTGATGTATTCATGATTGTGATGTACCTCTCGTTATTATTATTTAAATGATAATAGTCTTAAAGATGTAAAAATCCTCCGTTTGCTTGTCCTTTTTATAGGGATAATTTTAAAAAAATCGAATATTAAATAAAGTGGACACTAAAATGAATGGAGTGATTAATATTTTGTATCCAAAGTCTCGGTTTGAATCGATTAATGGAATGGAGCTTCATTTTACGGAGTGGGGTGATAGAAAAAATCCAACTGTTGTGTGTTGGCATGGTTTAACTAGAAATGGTAGGGATTTTGATATTTTAGCTCGTCATTTAGCTGGTGAGTATCATGTAATTTGCCCTGATACGATCGGACGTGGATTAAGTCAGTGGAGTACTTCTCCGGAGCAGGATTACTGTTTTGAAAACTATGTAAATATTGCAATTGGTTTATTAGATCGATTAGAAATCGAACAAGTTCGTTGGGTAGGGACTTCAATGGGCGGAGCAATAGGAATGCGACTTGCTGGAACACCGGAACACAAAAATCGTATTACTCATTTAGTTTTAAATGATATTGGAGCAGGTGCTTCAGAAAACCAACCACAAGATATTGAAGGAATTAAGAGAATTATTACCTATGTAGGTACACCTCCTCAATTTAAAACAGTTACAGAATTGAAGAATTACTATAAGTTAATTTATCAATCATTTGGTGTTACAAGTGAAGAAGAATGGAATGATTTTACGCGAAATTCTTACCGTAGAAGAGATGAGGGTGGAATTAGTCCTGATTATGATCCTAAAATTGCATTGCAATTTCAGCATACAGAAGATCTAACTTTATGGAGTTACTGGGAGGCTATTCAGTCCAAGATTATGCTCATCCGAGGAGAAGTTTCAGATGTATTGCCGCTTGATGTAGCATTAAAAATGAAGGATACTCAGAAGTTTCAAATGGAAACCATACCTAAAGTTGGTCATGCACCTGCATTAAATACGAATGAGCAAATTTCAATCATTGATAAATTTTATAAAGAAGCTTAGTTAATAAAAATGTACTTATTGGAAGATCCATTGAAAACCCTCTATGAGGGATTCTTACCACTGTCAAAATGGATAGAATTTCTATTTGCAAAATTTCATTATAAGAGAAAAAAAGATTGAACAAATGTCATTCAAACATCTGTTCAATCTTTTTATTTTTTACTTGAAGAATGTTGCCCAAAGTAAATATGCATTTAAGACTGCAATGACAGAAGCAATCGTCCAAGCTACTGATTTTAGCCATGTTTTATTAGCAAATTTGCCCATTTTCTTAGGGTCACTTGTGAACATGACTAGTGGAATAACGGCGAAAGATAACTGTAAAGACAATATTACTTGGCTTAGTATTAATAAATCTGCAGTTCCTTTTGCACCGTAAAAGTAAGTTACGATTAATGCTGGTGTAACGGCAATTAGTCGAGTAATCAGTCTTCTAAGCCATGGTCTTAGTTTAATATTTAAAAAGCCTTCCATGACGATTTGGCCAGCAAGTGTACCTGTTAAAGTAGAGTTTTGACCTGATGCTAATAAAGCCAATCCAAAAAATGTACTTGCTAAAGTTGTTCCTAACAACGGTGTAAGTAATTGGAATGCATCTTCAATCGATGCGACATTCGTGTGACCACTTTGGTAGAAAGTAGACGCAGCTAAAATTAAGATTGCTGCGTTAACGAATAATGCAATCATTAAAGCAACAGTTGAATCGATCGTAGCAAATTTAATCGCTTCTTTCTTACCAGTATCAGAAACGTCAAATTTTCTTGTCTGCACAATTGAAGAGTGCAGATATAAATTATGTGGCATAACAGTTGCCCCTAAAATTCCTAAAGAAATATAAAGCATTTTTGGATCTGTTATAACTTGAGAACTTGGAATAAATCCTCCAAATACAGCTTTTATATCAGGTTGAGACATAATCAATTCAAAAACGAAACTACCTGTAATTAAAATAATTAAAGAAATAACAAATGCTTCGATATATCTAAATCCTTTGTTTTGTAAAAGTAAAACAATAAATATATCTAAAGTCGTCAAACAAATTCCATAAAATAACGGAATACCAAATAATAGATTTAAAGCGATAGCTGACCCTATTAATTCAGCTAAGTCACACGCGGCAATTGCAGCTTCACAAAGTAACCAAAGTATAAAAGATACAGGTTTACTAAAGTGGTCTCGACATGCTTGAGCTAAATCTCTACCAGTAACAATACCTAATTTAGCAGCCAAAGATTGTAGAATGATAGCCATTAGATTTGATATTAAAATAACAGATAATAAATTGTAATTAAAAGCAGATCCACCTGCTATTGATGTTGCCCAGTTTCCTGGGTCCATATATCCAACTGCAACTAAATAACCTGGTCCTGCAAATGCAAGAAACTTACGAAAATTACTAGCTTTCTTTGGAACAGGTAATGATCGATGAACTTCTTGCAAACTAGGTTGTGTTTGTTGTTGTCTCCAGCCGGCTTCGTCATATATGACTTTTTCTTGTGATTCTTGTGACATGTTTCCCACCACCTGTTTTATTGTACACATCAAATAGTTTTTCCCTAGGGAAAGTTTTTAAATTATATGCTGATTTTAACACAATAGTTCTTAAATGTAATAAAAAATTTTTTATAACTTCGTTAATTTTCAGTAAATAGTTGATAAACGTTGATTAATAGGGTTTTCTTTGGTTTCTGCTTTTTTACTATTTTCTATACAATTTTGAAATTATAGGAGAAGGTAAGTCGTTATAATTGTGATATACTAGTCAAAAAATTCAGTTATATAAAGGGGAAGTTAAATGAAGTTTATATTATTATTTGGGCCTCAAGCAGTAGGGAAAATGACTGTCGGACATGAATTAGAAAAAATAACAGACTTAAAATTGTTTCATAATCATATGACAATCGATTTAGTTAGCAAGTTTTTTGATTATGGGACAAAAGAAGGCAGTCGACTTGTCAACTTATTCCGAAATGAAATTTTTGAAGAGGTATCCAAAAGTAACTTATATGGAATTATTTTTACATATGTTTGGGCTCTCGATTTAAAATCCGACTGGGATTATGTTGAGGAAGTTTGTAACATATTTGAGTCAAGAGGTGCAACAACCTATTTTGTCGAACTAGAGGCGGAATTAGATGAAAGACTTGCCCGAAATAAAACTCCACACAGATTAGAGCATAAGCCAACAAAAAGAGATATTGAATGGTCTGAGAACAATTTGATTAAGACGATGGAGAAATACAGATTAAATTCTATAGAAGACGAAATTAAGAAGGAAAATTATATAAAAATTAATAATACAAATTTGAGTGCAGAAGAGGTAGCGACTTTGATAAAGGAGAGGTTTGATTTATAGGTAGTAATCTGAAAGACATTGTAAGGAGTGTAGAGGAATTAAAAAACTAGAATAGATTCTTCCTTAAGAAGTTGTTTAATACAGCTTCTTTTTTTGCCTCATTTTAATACTGCATAGTAAAAGTAGATAAAACATATATTTGGTACGAGTAGATCTGAAAGGAGAATGTCATGGATGAGAATATCAAACAAAAAAGGGGTTTAAATAGTCGCATTCCACAACCAATAAGGCCAGATGGCGCAGGAGCTACAGATAATGGGCCATGCGATATTATGCGAGATATGGAAAATCCGGATATGTTAGTTCCTCCAGTTACTGATGCAGGGATGATTCCAAAGGGAAATTACTGTAAGAGAACTTCCAATTTCTACGACAATTGCTGGCGTAAATATGAGGTTAACTCCAGGTGGAGTTAGAGAATTACATTGGCATCAACAAGCAGAATGGGCATATATGATTTTAGGTAAAGCTAGAATTACTGCAGTAGACCAAGATGGGCGTAATTTTATTGCAGATGTAGAAGAGGGAGATATTTGGTATTTTCCACCAGGCATTCCACATTCAATTCAAGGACTTGAGGAGGGATGTGAGTTTCTACTAGTTTTTGATGATGGAAAATTTTCGGATTTAAACACTATATCGATTTCAGATTGGTTTGCGCACACTCCTAAGGAAGTCTTAGCCAAAAATTTTGGAATAGTGCAAAACATCTTCAGAAATATACCTACAAAACAGCTATACATTTTTCAAGAAAAAGTGCCAGAATCGCTTGGAAGTCAGAAAGTGGATGATCCATATGGAAGTGTGCCAAACAGTTTTGCATATAAATTATTGGCACAAAAGCCAATCGTAACGCCTGGTGGGACAGTCCGGATTGTTGACTCGACTAATTTTCCAATTTCGAAAACAGTCGCTGCTGCTTTAGTAGAAATAAAACCAGGTGGAATGAGAGAAATGCATTGGCACCCAAATAATGATGAATGGCAATACTACCTAACCGGTACAGGTAGGATGACAGTATTCGGAGGGAGTGGAAATGCACGAACATTCAACTATAGAGCGGGGGATGTAGGATACGTACCATTTGCATTCGGACACTATATAGAAAATATAGGAGAGACTAGCCTCTGGTTTCTTGAAATATTTAAGAGTAGTCGATTCCAAGATGTATCATTAAATCAATGGATGGCACTAACTCCACATGAGTTAGTGAAAGAGAATTTAAATGTAGGCAATGACTTAATTGAAAAACTTCGTAAGCAAAAATGGCCGGAAGTTTAATAGAAAAAAGAACCACCTAATTAAAAATAGGTGGTTTTGTCATTGATTAGTTACTGTTAGGATCAGTATCGTCGTGGTAAGTGCTTCCGCCAGTTTGAGCATTGAATGTCCAGTCAATTTTAAGTTTGTCGCCTTGGAATTCATTTTGGTCTTGTCCATTATCAACGAACTCAAATAATACGAAAATCTTTTCTTTTTGACCTGCTGCGATGCCATCAGGATCTTTTGTACTACCAACAAAGTTGAAGATCGTTGTTAAATCAGGTTTTTGAGTATGTAATTCATATAAAGTTGTTTCAACGATTTGATTTGTAGCACTACTAGTGTTGTACATAAGCGTTACTTTAATTTGCTTAGCAAAATCATTTATATTATCATCTTTTGCATCTTCGACTGTGTAATTTGTATCTAATAAAACTTTATTAATATCTAAAGTTCCATTGTTTTCTAGTGTAAACTCACGGTAAATCTCATCACCAGGTTTTAGATTACTAATGTTTACAACAGTTTTTGGATTCATATTTAAATCTAATGTACCTGCTGCAAATGTATTTTCAGTGTTAACTGTATCACTAAAATATGCAAAAGTACCTCCACCAATTAATGATAACCCCATTGCCCCACTCATAACAACTTGACCTATACGTTTAGTAAAACTCATTTCTTTTCCCCCTTAAGGTTTATTTATTAAACTCTTAAGCTTGTATTCTTAAGAGATCTAATCTAAATTAATTTGCTGTTTTTTGCTCAAATTCTTTTTTTAATTGGAATAAATTACGTACTGCAAATAGTGTTAAAAGTACGCCTGGAACGATTAATAATAATGCAGAACCAGCTTTTGAACTTACAAAATTTAGTGCATATCCAACATACGGAATTGAAAAATTAGTATATTTTCCAATGATATTCTGAGGATAAACTGTCCAAATGTCCTGGGCATCATTATTATCACCTTTAGTTTTATATGAAATTTCACCATTCTTATTATGAACAGCTGCTACTCTGTGAGTAATTAGCTTATTGTCCATTTGGAAGGTAATAATGTCTCCTTTATGATAAGATGAGGGATTTGCACCTAGTTTTACTGCAATTATTGATCCAGTATGAAAGGTTGGCTCCATGGAACCGGATAACACTGCTTTTAATTGATAGCCTAATATAGTAGATTCACCACCCGTGAACCTAGAAGAAATGACAACAAAAGCTAAGAAGCACAGTATGACTACTAAGATACTTTTTAAAATATTACCTATAATTGATAGAACTTTCTTTAACATGGGTTATCACCTATTCATTCTGAGTTTTATTGTTAGAATTATCTGAAGTCTCATTTTGGACTGAATCAGCATTGTTTTGAACTGAGTCCGTGTCATTTTGAACGGATTTAGGATTGTTTTTGACAGAATCCAAGTCATTTTGAACGGATTCAGTATTGTTTTTGACAGAATCCGTGTCATTTTGAATGGATTCAGTATTGTTTATGACAGAGTCTGTCTCATTTTGGACTGATTTAGAGTTAGTATCGTGTTTTACAGAGTCAGTATTACTTTGAGGTCCATTATTTTTTTCTACTTTCTCTGTACGATCCTTGATTTTTTCTTGAATGCTAGATTTGATTTTTTTAATTTCTTGTAGATTGATGGTTTTATTAATTTGTAAACTCAATTGTTTAACTTCTTGGTAGCTGCTACTTACATATTCATAGCTACTACGTTCTGCTTTCGAAAGTGCTTGAATTTGAGATTGATAGGAATTCATTTCCTCTTGAATTGTATGTAAACTTTTTAGTTCTTCATACAATTCCTGTTCCTCATTAAGAACGTTGTTAAGTAAATCGGATAATTCAGAGTCAGAAGCACCATTAACTGATGTATTTATCATTGATTCATATAATTGGTTGGCCTTTGATGAATGAACCTTTGCAGCAACTAAGTGAGTTTGGATTGTTTTAGGAAATACAATCGCTGCAGAAACAACTTGTTCTGTTGATGCCTGGCTAGAAAATGTAGCCTCTGTTTGACCAATTGTTTGCATAGCTAAGTAAAATTGAATCGAACATAAACTCACTATTATCGAGACTTTTTTCATCGCTTGTTTATCACTCCTTTGCAAAAAGCCCTGTTGAAATTCATTATTACTTAGTTGTCAGAAAATTGAAACCGGGTTATTTTCGGGTTAAATACTAGTAGTATATTGTCGAAATTAGTCGTTGATAAGGGAGACACTTGAAAAAACAACTAAAAAAGAACCCGACTTCGACGTATTGATTTAATTTGGAATTTTCTCAATAATGAAAATTGCAGTCGCAAAACAAATTAAATAAGGGGTGAATGTTTTGAAAATGAAAAAAGAGAAAAAAATGGGAAGCAAAGCAATTCCAGCAATAATGGCATTAACTGTAGCATTTGGAGGCGGACTAACTACTTTACCTTCATTTGTAAATGTAAAAGCAAGTGCAGCAACGGTTGATCAAGCTTTAAGTAAGGAAGAAGTTGTAAAAGCATACCTTAACTCTAAAGTAACTGATCTTGCTAGAACGGGATCTACTTGGGAACAGTTTAAAATTGTAAGTGAACAAGCTGATAGCACGACAAATACTTACCATGTAAGAACGGTTGAACAATATAAAGGAATTCCAATCTATGGTTCAGGACAAGCCGTAGCAATAGACGCAAATAACAATGTATATGCATCATTTGGAAATGTAACTCAAAAATTAGCACGTACAATTATTCCAACTGAAGCGGATATTTCTAAGGAAGATGCAGAAACAACTGCTAAAGAGAGCATTGAGTCCAAAATTGGAACTGTTACTAATTATGATGGAATAGAAACTGATTTAACAATTTATCCACATAATGGAAAGTATTATTTAACATATTTAGTTAAGGCTTCAACTTCTGTACCTGCACCTGGATATTTCCACTATTTTGTTGATGCAACAAATGGAGAAATAATCGATAGCTTCAATGCAATTGACAGTTTAGCGGATCCAGCAAAACTTACTGTTGCGGTTGGAAGAGGTTTAGATGTATTTGGTAAAATGCAGACATTCCCTGTAGGAAAAGACACTACAACTGGTACAAGTTATTTATATGGAGGATCAATTGCTGGTGGTACTACTACTTCACCAAATATCGTGCCACTTGCAACTTTCGATGCTCATCGTATGGGGGAAACACCGTTTATCCTTCTTTCAGCATTATTTGGATTTACAGGATTTGAAATAGAAACAAAAAATTCAACTAATTTCTTCTATGATCCTGCTGGAGTATCAGCGCATATGAACTCTGATAAAGTAAATAAGTACTACCAATCAATACACAAGCGTAACAGTTTAGATGGTAAAGGTATGCCGTTAATCAGTACGGTACATATTGGTTCAAAATGGAATAATGCAGCTTGGAACGGAAAACAAATGCTATACGGAGATGGTGATGGAATTATTCTTGGTTCATTAGCTGGCGGTTTGGACGTTACAGGTCACGAAATGACACACGGTGTAATCGAAAAAACAGCAAACCTAACTTACCAAGGAGAGTCTGGTGCAATTAATGAATCATTGGCAGATATCTTTGGGGCATTGGCCGAAATGAATGCTGCAGGTGCAACAGTTCCATCTGATTGGGAAATGGGTGAAGATATCTACACTCCTACAAAAGATGGAGATGGCGGACTTCGTTCATTAAGCAATCCAAAAACTAAGTCACTTAATCCGATTTATGGATTAAAGGATAATAAATACCCTGATCATTATGATGATCGTTATTTGGGGGCAGAAGACAAAGGTGGCGTGCACATCAACAGTAGTATCAACAATAAAGCTGCATACTTAATCGCTGAGGGTGGCACACATAATGGCATAACAGTAGCTAAATTGCAACGTACAGTAGCGGAGAGAATTTACTACCGCGCATTAACAATGTATTTAACACCTTCTTCTGGATTTAAAGAAATGCGTGAAGCTGCAATCCAAGCTGCTCGTGATCTATATCCAGATAGCAAAACTACTGGTCTACCATCAACACAAACAAAAGCAGTAATGGATGCATATGATGCTGTTGGTGTTAAATAATAATTAACTTAAAAACCATGAACAAACTTGGCTGTTCATGGTTTTCTTATTTTCTTTAACTTTTTCCTGTTAGTCCGAATAATTAGTTTTCTATTAAAAAAACTTAATAAACAGTGACAATATAACTGTTAAAAAATATTAAATATATAGTATATTTAGTATAAATTTTAGGATAGGGGGAGCATTCATTGATCGAGGGAGAAGTTATAAAATTTTATCGCACAAAAGCCGGACTAACGCAAGAAGAACTAGGAAAAGGAATTTGCTCTTCCAAGCACGTAGGGAAAATTGAACGAGGGACTACATCCTATTCCTCTGAGATTATTACCTTATTTTCTGAACGATTACAAATTGATATTCGAAAAGAAATTACTAGCTTTGAAAATCTAGAAAAGAAACTACAAAACTGGCATACAGCAATAATTAAGCTAAGAATGAAAGAAGTTGAATCATTTAAGAATGAGCTGGATAAAAGCCCTTTTATTAATTCGCCAAAATATGATGCCCTATATCAACTACTTTTAGCAAGATATTTTCTCTTACAAAACGACCTTATAAACACTAATACGATAATTCAATGTGTACAAAGAAACTATAAGAATCTAACTCCTTTTGAAAGAAATCTCCTTTTGCACGTAATGGGGATTTATTATTTAGGTAATTACAATAACTCAAGTACAGAGAATCATCATAAAGCAATACAAACTTTAAAGAAAATTGATATAAATGAGTATGGTAATCCGGAATACTACTATCACTTAGCGGTAGCATATGGCTGGAGTGATTCAAAAGTGATGGCATATGTATATGCAGAAAAGGCTCTTAAACATTTTAAAGATACAAGTAATTATTTACGTGCTATAAATGCTGAATCAATTATGCTTTTACATGCAAGCAACGATGTACACATAGATTTTAAAGCATTGAAACAATCATATATAAACCTAATTCATGATAGTGAAACGCTCAATGCACCAGATAAAACAGGGATGTTATTAAATAACTTTGCTTTGGAATACTTTAAAAGAAAAGATTATGAAAAAGCACAAAAATATTATAAAGCGGCGTTACAATTGGAGAAAAAGCCTTCTGTAAACTATCTCCAACGACTTAATAATTATCTTAAAAGTTCGTTAGAAGGTAAATTAATGCGAAAATCCGCCTTATTGAATAATGCTCAAAAGGGTCTATCAGTTGCAGAAGGTCTAAATAATGAACATTATCAAGTACTTTTTACATTACTAATCTATTCCATTGAAAATAAAACGAAAGAATATATTAAATACATAGAAAAGACAGCATTTCCTTATTTTAAGTCACGTAATCATACTATTTTGATGAAGCGATATGGTAAGCAGTTATATGATTATTATGTAAAAGAAAAAGAGTTTGAGAAGGCAGTTGAAATGTCTAACTACTTAATAGGGCTGTGAAAATTAATAACTAAAGGACTGTTGTAGGCAGTTCTTTTATTTTATTTCAGAATAAATACTGTAGTTTCGTCATAGCTACAAATATAACTTAGAGAAGTGAAAATAAAATGATCAAAACTGCAAATAAGATATAAAATTATCCATACCAGTTAATGGATTTCACACTAAATGTTGACAGTGGAATTGACTTTCAGATGGAAAGCTAACAGAATCGTTCTAATTTCTTTTTAAATCGGAGAAAAAATTGGTGCAATCTTGTAATTATCTCCACTATTCCCTTGATCCCAACAGAAAGCAAACCCGAAAGTAGAAATTATCCTCACACAAGTGCTTTTATAATCAAAATATTAGTAAATAATTAAAAAAAGTTCCATAAATAAAGGAACTTTTTTTGAGCATTTTTAGGTTGAAACAGTAATATTAGATGTAGGTGCAAAACTTACTATTTCTAACACTATTGGAGTATCGGCTAAAATTCCGTCTCCTCCAGCAGGTACAGTAATCGCTAATGAACCAACGCCTGTTGCTCCAGGGGGATATGCTGAAATACCACTCATTTGTAGAACACCGTTAATGTAGATATTAAAGTAACTATTATTTGTAGGTAAAGTAGGAAGTGTAGCAACTGCTGCACTAGTATCAGTTAAAAAATCAGCTGGGTCAATTGTTAAAGTTGCACCAGCTGCTGTTGAAGTGGTTGTTACGTAGAAGAATCTTGAATCAGTTGGGACAGTTTCAATAGTTGAAGAAGCAGAGTCGAGAATTTTCACTAGTTGAAGTGCCATTTGGATTTGCTCTTTCTACAATGGACTCTTTTCGAAATGATTGTCGTATATTAACATATCTTTTAAAACACAGAGTAAATAAGGAAGCTTATTTGAAAAAAGTGTGGGGTTTCTGTAGGAGTATCAGAAAAAGTGAAATTTTGAGTTGTTCGCCAATTACTCAATAAATAAACATTTAGGAGTGAAATCAGCCATTCATCTTCTTAAAGAACAACAAGATATACGAAAACAGCCATTATTAAACTACATAATAATTTTATGTTTAAAAATAGAGAAATGTATGGGGGACAAACTATATTATTGAATTTTTTTTTTCGTATTATATTACTTCGGTATTTCTACCCATGAATTAGATCGAAAAAGGATATTAAAATTAAAATATGATATGATTTGTACTAATTTCAAAGAATGGGGATAAATTATGATTCGAATTTTAATCGTTGATGACGACTCACATATAAGAGAATTGCTGAAAATGTATTTACAATCAGAAGGCTATTCGACATTTGAAGCAGCTAACGGAGATGAGGCTTCTGCTTTACTAGAGAGTCGACAAATTAATTTAGCGATTGTAGATGTCATGATGCCTGGTAAAGATGGGTATCAGCTTTGTGAAGAAATTAGAGAGTATTATGATTTTCCAGTAATATTATTAACTGCAAAAAGCGAGCTTTCTGATAAAGAAAAAGGTTTTGCTGTTGGAACAGATGATTATTTAACAAAACCCTTTGAGCCAAAAGAAATATGTTTTCGGATTAAGGCATTGTTAAGGCGATACAATATGATTAGCTCTCAAAAAATTAAGCTGAACGAGACGGTTATTGATCGGAAGAGCTATGAGGTTTATTGTAGTGGCAAATTATTAATGCTTCCGATGAAGGAATTTGAATTATTATCTCAATTGGCAAGTTATCCGGATCGAATTTTTACACGAGATGAGTTAATCCAATTAATATGGGGTGCTGATTTTGAGGGTGATGATCGAACAATAAATGTTCATATTAAACGTTTACGTGAGAGATTTTCTACTCTAACAGATGATTTTAGTATTAAAACTGTTCGTGGTGTTGGGTATAAATTGGAGGTCTCTAAAAAGTGAAAACTTTATACATAAGAATTGTTCTTACAATCATCATTGTTATGATCTGTAGCAGTTTATTGTCATTCTTTTTTTCTAATGTGTATTACCACTATAATTTAAAGCCTTATAATGATAAAAAATTAACTAAAATGGCTCTAGATATTGGCACTTTTTATGAAGATAATAATGAAATAGAGCTAAGTAACTATTTAAATAGTGTGAGTAAATTAGGATATCAAATTTTAATAGTGGATGAAGAAGAAAATAAATCCTATTATGGTGGTTCTTTTAGAGATAAAAAACTAGATCGTAAAGTGATTGATTCCGTGATAAACGGAAAGGTTTATCACGGCATTGCTGAATTCCCTACATCATTATTTGTGACTGGTTTTTTTGATAACACTTTGAGTAATACAATTGGTGTTCCGGTCAAGTCAGGGAATAATCAGCTAGCACTTTTTATGAGACCAAATGTACAGCTTCAATTTGGAGAATTACGTATTCTCTTTTCAATTCTCCTTTTACTGACAATCATATTAAGTATTATATTAGTTTTAGTTAGTACAAGGTATATTGTAAAACCGATTATTAAATTAACTGAAGCAACTAAAAAGATTTCAGAAGGAAAATACAATGTTCATTTGCAAATTAATCGTCAAGACGAAATAGGAAAACTTGCAAACAACTTTTCACATATGTCACAAAAATTGGGGCAAATTGAGGCAATGCGCCAGGAATTTGTTTCGAATGTATCTCATGAAATTCAATCACCACTTGCATCAATACAAGGGTTTTCGCAATCACTTCAAACTAAAAGCTTATCTGAAGAGCAGAGAAATCATTACTTATCGATCATAGAAGAAGAAAGTAGAAGAATGTCCTTATTAAGTAAACAATTATTAACCTTAGCTGCATTAGATAAGGAAGAAAGTATTTTACAAAAAACATCGTTTGATGTGGCAGAACAAATAAAACAAGTAGTTTTTACAACTGAATGGAGTTGGAGAAACAAGGATTTGGCTATTGATTTAGAATTACCACAAACTTTAGTCTACGCTGATAAGAATTTGCTGCATCAAGTTTGGACAAATTTAATGACAAATAGTATTAAATTCAATCATCAAGGTGGATCAATCTCAATAAAACTTAGTAGTAATGAAGATCATGTTCAAATCGAATTTCAAGATACTGGAATTGGCATTTCTGAACATGATTTAACGCAAATTTTTAATCGATTTTTTATTGTTGATAAAGCAAGGAACCGAAAAGAATCTAGCAGCGGCTTAGGTTTAGCAATCGTAAAACAAATCATTGAATTGCATAATGGGCGTATTGAGGTAATCAGTAAAGTTGGCGAAGGAACTAAATTTCATCTATCCATTCCAAATAATCATATTTTATAATTGTAATCGACTGTTCACCTGTTGTTCATCTAACATTCCTATACTTTAAATTACAAAGAGTGATTTTATTTTTTATACTCTACAAATTTAGTATGTTAAAGGAGATGAATGACAGGTGTTTCTTGCATTAAGGGAATTTAAACATGCAAAATTACGATTTTTATTAATCAGCTTAATCATGATCCTCATATCTTTTCTTGTGTTATTTGTTTCAGGATTAGCAAAAGGATTGTCATTTGATAATGCTTCATCCATTGATAGCATGGCCTCAAACTATTTTGTTTTACAAAAGGAATCAGGTAAACAAATTAATCATTCAATGTTAACGGAAAAACAAATAAATGAAGTTCAGAAACTTGCTGGTGAGAAAAATTCAACAACTTTAGGAGTTCAAATGACTACTTTTCTGAAGGAAGGGACATCTAAAAAAATAGATGCTACCATATTTGGAATTGATGTGAATGGAATAGCAGCTCCTAAGATAATTGAAGGCAAAATGATTAATAATACAACAACGAATGAAGTTGTTGGAGATATTTCCTTGAAAGAAAAAGGAATCCAAATTGGTGATAGTATTACAGATCAAATCTCAGGTAAAGAGTTCAAACTTGTTGGATTTACGGAGAATCAGTCATATAGTCATGCACCGGTTATTCATGTGAATTATAAAGAGTGGCCCCTTTTGAATAGGCAGAATTCATTTAATACTATTGCATTAAAAACAAATGAATTTACTGCAAAAAAGATAAATGAAAAAGTCTCAGGAGTAGAAGTAATTAATAAAAAACAAGCATTAAAAGGAATACCTGGTTATAAAGAAGAACAGGGCTCGTTACTAATGATGATTGTTTTTCTATTCTTTATCGGTGCATTTGTGTTGGCAGTCTTTTTCTATATCATTACAATTCAAAAAATTAATCAATTCGGAGTGCTAAAAGCTATAGGTTCAAAAACTAGTTATTTAGCGAAAAACATCATTTTTCAAGTTTTAACGCTTACACTTTTTAGCTTAATAATTAGCATTTCAATAACATTTGGATTATCGAAAGTATTACCAGCAGGTTTACCTTTTGTATTTGATGCTCAATTAATTATAGGAAGTTCTTTATTATTTCTATTTGTTGCAATTGTTGGCTCATTAATTTCTTTATTAAAAGTAGTAAAAATTGATGCGATTGAAGCAATAGGGAGGGCTTTTTAATGAGTAATAAACTAGTACTAGATAATATTAGCAAAATATATAATGATGGAGATTCGTTAGCAACAACGGTATTAGATCAAGTTTCCATTCAAGTAAAAGCTGGTGAACTAGTAGCAGTCGTAGGTCCTTCAGGCTCAGGAAAAAGTACCTTCCTCTCAATAGCAGGAGCATTACTATCTCCGAGTAATGGGAAAATTTTAATAGATGGTATCGAAATTAGCAATCTCCCTGCAAATAAGCTGAATGAATTTAGACTATCTAAAATTGGATTCATTTTTCAAATGTCTAATTTAATCCCATATTTAACAGTTAAAGATCAGCTTTTATTAATTGCAGAATTAGCAGGGATAAAAAATAAAGTTGCAGAAAAGAAAGCTAATGAACTACTTGAGCAATTAGGATTATCTAAAAGGATGAGAAATTATCCAGAAAATCTATCAGGTGGTGAAAGACAACGAGTGGCAATCGCTAGAGCACTTATGAATGATCCAGAAGTCATTTTTGCGGATGAACCAACAGCTAGTCTCGATTCTGAAAGAGGAAGAGCAGTCGTTGAAATGCTTTCAAAGGAAGTTAAACAAAGACAAAAAGCTGCGATTATGGTTACGCATGATAAAAGGATGCTAGATTTATGTGATCGTGTAGTTTATATCGAAAATGGAAAACTTACTGAACAAATTTAGTGGAAGAACCCGTTTCAATTGAGCGGGTTCTTTTTTTATAGTGAAAAACGCGAACAGTGTGTGAACATGGCTTGAAAAATAGTGAACTTGGCTTAATTAAATGAGAAAGTGGCTTAATTAACAGAGAAAGTGGATTAATTAACGATCAAAGTGGCTTAAATATCAATTAGGATGATATGAAAATATGTGTTCAACAGCAAAAGAACCCGTTTTAGTCCAAACGGGTCCTTAAATTATAGATGGAATCGATCTAATAGATTCGATTTAGCAAGATCAATCACGTCACTAGCATGTCCATTTAATACAGCTTTTAATGTCCATAGAGTAAAGCCATGAGCTTGTTCAATACTCACTTTAGGAGGCATTGCTAATTCCTGACGGTTTACTAAAACATCAATTAATGCTGGTCCATTGTGCTCAAACGCACGTTGTACAGTAGATTCTAAATCAGCCGGGTCTTCTACACGATAGCCTTCTATTCCCATCGCTTGGGCTAATGAAGCAAAGTTAGGATTTTCTAAAGTTGTTCCAGTTTCTAAGTAACCGGCAGCTTTCATTTCTAATTCTACAAAACTTAGCGCACTATTATTAAAAACAATTATTTTTACAGGTAATTTATGCTGGTGGATTGTTAATAAATCGCCCATTAGCATTGATAGGCCTCCATCACCACATAATGCGACAACTTGGCGATCAGGTTGTGAAACTTGGGCACCAATCGCTTGAGGCATCGCATTAGCCATTGTTCCGTGATTAAATGATCCGAGTAATCTTCTCTTTCCATTCATTTGTAAATATCTTGCAGACCATAATGTAGGAGTACCGACATCACATGTAAATATAGCATCTTCATTTGCAAGGTCACTTACCATCTTCGTTAAATACTGAGGGTGGATCGGTGTACGACCTGGTTTTCCTACAGCAAATTTATCTAAATCATTACGGACATTTTCGTAAGCTGATACATACTTTTCTAAATGACTGGAATCTTTCACATCTGTTAAAAGAGGTAATAGCTGACTAATTGTCTCTTTTACATCTCCACATAATCCATAAGTGATGGCAGCTCGTCTACCTAAATGCTCTGCTCGAATATCTACTTGTAAGATTACAGAGTCATCCGGATAAAATTGACGATAAGGAAAATCAGTTCCAAGCATCAATAGTACATCACAATCCATAATCGCGTGATATCCTGATGAGTAACCAATTAACCCAGTTAACCCAGCGTTATATGGATTATCGTATTCTAAGAATTCTTTACCTCTAAGCGCAATAACCATTGGAGATTTTAATTTTTCACAAAGAAGCATTAAATGAGAGTGTGCACCTTCACAGCCTGCTCCGCAAAGTAACGTAACTTTTTTTCCATCATTTAGATACCCAGCTAGTTTCTCTAGCTCAGGTTTAGATGGACTAATCAGTGGATTAGTAACATGAATGACTTGTTCTGGAACAGTTTGATGATCTTCTAGTGCAGCAATGTCGCCAGGTAGTACAAGTACAGATACACCTTTTCTTGCAATTGCATGCTGCATGGCAATCGTTGCTAGACGTGGCATTTGTTCTGCTCGATACACCGTTTCACAAAAGTGACTACATTCTTTAAATAATTGCTCAGGTTTAGTTTGTTGAAAATATTCACTTCCAATTTCAATACTTGGAATATGAGCTGCAATCGCAAGAACAGGTATCCGACTTCGGTGGCAATCGTATAAACCATTAATTAGATGAAGGTTACCAGGTCCACTGCTTCCTGCACAAACCGCTATACTTCCACTCAATAGAGAATCTGAACCCGCAGCAAAGGCTGCAACTTCTTCATGGCGAACACTGATCCATTCAATTCTTTTTGAGTTTTTAATTGAATCTAAAACTGCGTTTAAAGAATCGCCAACAATACCATAAATTCTAGTAACTCCCGCCTGAATCAATGAATCAATCAGTAAATCAGCAATCGTTTTCCTCATTGTAATCTCCTTCTAGTTCACCATTATTGGGAACAAATTCAATTTATTAAGCCTTAGGCTACAGATAAATTTATGCTTTGCAGAAACTCAAATCGTTATACCAAAAAAAGGCAGGAAAAGCAGAGGATACTAAGAATAAGTACTTTAATGTCTATTAAAATCAATCTAGCTCTTAATTTGTCGAAGGATTCTATCTTGAAACTTACGTTTACGTAAGATTTATAATAAATCTATAGCTTAAAGGAGGAGGGAATATTGAAGTTTTATTCGATTCGGGAGTTGACTAATGAATTTAATACGACTCATCGAACCCTGAGATATTATGAGGAAATCGGATTAATACACCCTACGTATACAGAAAGTGGTAGAAGAAAGTATTCTCAAAAAGATCGTACACGTCTTTATTTAATTCAAAGAGGGAAGTATTTAGGGTTTAATTTGCAAGAAATAAAAGAAATGATTGATTTATTTACGGCTGATCAAACAGGTAAAAAACAATTACAGAAAACAATTGAATATGGAAATCAGAAGATTGTAGAGATCGATGAAAAAGTAAACGAGCTCCTCCAACTAAAAGAAGAAATCAGAAAAATGAAAAGTAAGCTTGAACGGAATTTATTAGAGATTTAATAAATAGAGGCAGGTGGGAGATTTAATGAATTTTTATAAAGAAGATCTTAATCTACAAATGATTTTAAGGAAATTCTTAAATGAAGATTTTTTTGCATGGGCTAATAGTGAATTAGAGGAATTTGGAGAGCTTTGTGCGAATGAAATTGATCAGCGTGCGATTCATACAGATCGAGAAGGGCAACCACGATTAATCAAGTATGATGCATACGGTAATGATATTTCACATGTTTGGGTAAATGAAGGTTATAAGCAAACTGTTAAGGATACTTATAATAGAGGGATTGTTGGCTATCTCCATAAACCAATTCCAAAGCTAGGGATTATAGGAAATTATATATATTCCTATGCGCAAGGCTACTTATTATCACAAACTGAGGCTGGTTTTTATTGTCCGGTTACGTTATCAATGGCTGCCACATTTTTAGTTGAAAGATATGCAGATGAAGCATTGAAAGAGAAATATCTCCCTCATTTATTATCGACCGGTGAAACAGAATTATATGAAGGAGCGACTTTTTTAACTGAGAGACAGGGCGGTTCAGATGTTGGAGCCAATACAGTTAAAGCAGTTAAAGAAGGAGATTACTATCGAATTTATGGAGAAAAATATTTTGCTAGTAATGCAGGCCAGTGTGGTATTACAACGATATTAGCAAGAATTGAGGGGGCGCCTTCTGGAAGTAAAGGCTTAAGCTTATTTTTAGTTCCTTGGAAGAATGATGATGGAACAAATAATGGATTCACGATTCGTCGTTTAAAAGATAAGTTAGGTGTCAGAGCGGTTCCGTCAGGAGAAATTGAGTTTAACGGAGCGAAAGCATTTCTAATTGGAGATCCTTCTAGAGGAATTAACTATATGATGGAAGCATTGAATTTATCTAGAATATGTAATGCTGTAGCCTCCGTTGGAATAATGAGAAGGGCCTATATAGAAGCGAAAAAATATGCTGGAAATAGACCTGCATATGGACAATTACTTACAACGTTTCCAATGATTCAAGAGACACTATCAAAACTTGGATCAATTCAAGAAGTACAAACAAGTGCAGTATTTAATCTAGTCGCTTTATACGATCGAGTTATCGGTAAAGAAAATGGAACAAAAGAAGAACAAGCACTAGTCAGACTTTTAATTGCTATCTTAAAAATGCGCACAGCTGAAGAAGCGATACATTTCTCACACGAGGCAATAGAAATGCACGGAGGTAATGGATATATAGAAGATTTTGTTACACCTCGCCTCTTAAGAGATGCTCAAGTACTTACAGTCTGGGAAGGAACAGCTAATATTTTAGGTTTAGAGATTTTAAGACTGTTTAAAAAGATGAATGGTTACGCAATTTTTAAATCATATATTGAGGAAAAACTAATAGAGGTACCCAAAACATTAGTTGATGAAAGTAAAATTGTAAGGAAAAAGCTCGATGAATTAAATGAAGTTGTTCAATATGTATATACTTTGGATGCTAATACGCAAACATATTATGCTAAGAAAATAGCAAATAAAATGGCAGATTTGGTTGAAGCTGTTACTGCTCTTGAAGATGCGAAAGATCATATTCGAAAAGAGTATATTGCTAAAGTAATGATCCATGAACGTTATTTTAAAGATGATATAAATAAAGAACAAATTCATTTAAAGTATTATGATGAAATTGTTAATAATAAGGTTTCGATAAATAAATGATATCAAATTAGTGTTGATTCGTTTAAGTAAAGAAATAAAAAAGCAGACTGACTTCTACAATTAAAGAATGCCAGTCTGCTTAATCTTGCCTACCATAATGTAGGCTTTACCACCATAAATAATAGCATCACCATCAAAAGTATGATATAAATCCAAATAGATCGGCGAAGCAACTGAATCAAGATGCTCTGGTCTTGGTCTGGTTGACTAAATTTCCTAATTGTCGGCGAGAAGGCTCTAGCAAGAAAAAATAATGAACTCACCAAAAGAAGAATAGTCATCACGATCCAAGATGTTTTCCATGACCATGAGCCTGCCAGTACCAATAAGACTCCTGACAAAACAAGCACATGCCCGGCATGCTTAGCCAATCTGACAGCAAAACGGAACACATCCAGATAACCTTGTTGTATCGTGGACTCAGAGGTATGCAATTTTTTGAGTAAAGGAATCAATACAAAAAAAGGACCAATCGATAAGATTACACTAAAAATATGTATATAAAGAAGTAATCGATATAGCATATCCATTTTTATATCCAATCAATCTTGGATGGGGCGAAACTCATGAACCCATACCCTCATTTTTGGCAGCCAAGGCATACCTGGGTGGATTGACAGGATCGATTGTTTATACTCTTCTACATTCGTATAACCTTCTTGCCTAGCATCCTCATCGGTCAATTCACCAAGAGATTGCGAATAAACCCGTTCAACAACATACTGGCGATTTTGAAGACTCATCACTTCCCCAATATCTGCATATCTCCCATTGCGACGAGTAGCCGTTTTTTGTCCGTTCAGCACTTTTTCGATATCTTCCACTTGCGTGATCAGGCGTTCAATTGTACATGTTTTTGGCGGTAAAGCGTTAGTTTCATTCTGATTTGTCATCTGTGCAATCTTCCTTTTCCAATTCAATTTTCAACCACAGGTTCATCTTATCATATAGCTTCCCACAAACAATGGATAGCTATTAATAATATCCTTGCCCAAATAACACAGCGACATAAAAAATTATGTTACTAATCAATTGAAGATTAATCTTTTTAGGCATAAGAAAAGTCCCTTCAGAAACATTATCTTAAGGGAGTTTTGAATAACGATAAAGGCTTTAATTTCTATGGTTAGTTGCCTTCGTCTTCCTACTTTTTCAACATATTAATCTTGTAATTCTTGTGAAACAGAAGTAGTTTCAAAATGAGTAAAAGAATAAAACACTGTTAAGATAAGCAGCAGGCTAGAAATGATAATTACTGGAAAGAATGATGATAGTAGTTTCGGAAATCGCTCGTTTAACAACATAGTAGAACAAAATATTGTCGAACAAGTTAATAACAATAAACAAATTAATAACAAAGATCGTGCCTCTGATATTGAAAGCATGACAACAATCATACTACCCATCATACCAGCCATCATTCCTGTGAATATTCCCTCAAGTAGTGCAAGGAAATGCAATCTCCAGCCGATGCATAATCCAATCAGTGCAGAGACCGCCATAGAAATCAGTAAGGAATGGAAAAATTGTTGTTGATTGGAAAGGGTAATTAGCACACCTATTGTTAAACCAGTAGTCATACTGATCGTCATCATATACATCATTTGATGCATGTGGTCATTTTTAGTTGGTTTGAGATAAATCGAAATGAGCGTTATAAAGAGCATTATGCTAATACATACCCAACTGATGAACATATTTGATACCCCCTAACTATTTGCTTTATATCATCATATGGACAACTTAAAATAAATAGAATAAAAAATTGACACCTATACCCCCTACGAGTATATAATAATGGTGAGGTGATAAAATGGAAAATTGCCATGATGATCAAATGGTTCCTAGAAGTGAAGACGAAATAAATGACTTAATGAAGCGTCTTCGTAGAATAGAGGGGCAAGTAAGAGGGATTCAAAAAATGGTCGAAGAGGACCGTTATTGTATAGATATATTAACGCAAATAATGGCAATTGAAGCTGCTATGAAAAAAGTAAGTTTCTCATTAATTGAAAGACATGCGAATCATTGTATGGTGAAAGCAGTTAAAGAAAACAATGGTGAAGCATCGGTAAACGAATTAATGGAGGTTATTAAGCGCTACGTAAAATAAGGGGGTTGATCAATAATGAATGAAGCAAAGCAGTTAACCCTTGGTATTGAGGGGATGACTTGCGCCGCATGTGCAACCCGAATCGAAAAAAGCTTAAATCGAATGGATGGCTTAAAAGCAAATGTAAATCTTGCATTAGAAAAAGCCACTATACTATATGATAAAGGACAATATCAAACTACTGATTTAATCGAAAAAATCCATACGATTGGTTACGAGGTTGTATTAGAAAAAGTTACATTAAATATCGAAGGAATGACATGTGCTGCCTGTTCGGCCCGAATTGAAAAAGTAATAGGTAAAATGGATGGAGTTGTAAAAATTAATGTAAATCTAGCTATGAATATAGCTACGATTTCCTATTTGCCTGAAGTGCGCTCAGTTCAATCAATAATAGATAAAATTAGTCACATAGGCTATGAGGCATCTATAAAAAATGAAGATGAAGTTAAAGAAAAGGACTCAACAAGAATCAAACAGATTCAATTAATCGTTTCAATCTTGCTTTCTCTTCCATTATTGTACTCTATGGTATCACATCTTCCATTTAGTACGAATAGTTGGATGCCACATTTATTCATGAATCCGTGGTTCCAATTACTGTTTGCGACTCCTGTTCAGTTTATGATTGGTTGGCATTTTTACGTTGGAGCATTTAAAGCAATTCGAAATTATAGTGCAAATATGGATGTACTCGTAGTACTAGGAACTTCAGCTGCTTATTTTTATAGTTTAGTTGAGTCGATTAAGACAATTACGAATAGTGCGTATATGCCACATCTTTATTTTGAGACAAGTGCAGTTTTAATAACATTAGTCTTGCTTGGTAAATATTTTGAGCACATCGCTAAAGGAAAAACTACCGAGGCAATTTCTAAACTAATGGAATTACAAGCAAAGGAAGCAACAGTTTTAGAAAATGGAAAAGAACTATACGTACCATTGGAAGCTGTAAAAGTTGGAGATTTACTTCTAGTTAAACCTGGAGAGAAGATTCCTGTCGATGGAGTTATAGTTTCGGGAGTTTCTACAGTCGATGAATCAATGATTACTGGAGAGTCTTTACCAGTTGATAAAAAGGCTGAAGACAGTGTAGTTGGAGCAACTGTAAATGGAAATGGTATTTTAACAATAAGAGCAAAAAAGGTTGGTAAAGACACTGCGCTAGCCAATATTGTGAAAATAGTTAAAGAAGCTCAAGGTTCGAAAGCTCCTATTCAAAGACTAGCCGATCGAATTTCGAATCTATTTGTTCCAATTGTAATTGGGATTGCGATCTTAACATTTATTATTTGGTTTTTCGTAATAGATCCGCAAAATTTACCTAAGTCGATTGAAGTAGCTATTGCTGTTTTAGTCATTGCATGTCCTTGTGCACTAGGTCTAGCTACTCCGACTTCGATTATGGTTGGAAGTGGAAAAGGTGCAGAAAACGGTATTTTGTATAAAGGTGGAGAATATTTAGAAACTACACAAAAAATAAATGCAATCATTCTTGATAAAACAGGAACGATTACAAAAGGAAAGCCCGAAGTAACAGATATCATTAATTTAAAACAACGAGAAGATTTTTTGAAGCTTGTTGCAAGTGTAGAGAAAATGTCAGAGCATCCTTTAGCACAGGCTATTGTCCAATATGCTCTTAAACAGGATGTGCAGCTGACAGATCTTACAGCGTTTATTGCTATACCTGGACATGGGGTAGAAGCAATGATTGATAATCAGAAGGTGTATATCGGTACTCGAAAATTAATGAAAGATAAGAAGATTGACTTTTCTTCTGTTGATGAACAATTAATAGCATTTGAATCGGCTGGAAAGACAGGCATGCTAGTAGCAATAAACGATGAATTAGAAGGAATGATTGCTGTCGCCGATACCATTAAAGAATCTTCAAGAAATGCCATAAAAGCATTAAAGGATTTAAAAATAGATGTATTTATGGTAACAGGTGATAATAGTCATACGGCAAAAGCGATTGCTGATCAAGTTGGGATCGAAAATGTATTTGCTGAAGTTTTACCAGAGAAAAAGGCAGATATAGTAGCTAATCTACAAAAACAAGGGAAAATCGTTGCGATGGTTGGAGACGGGATTAATGATGCGCCAGCTCTAGCGAAGGCTGACATTGGAATGGCAATCGGTACTGGTGCAGATGTAGCGATTGAAACAGCGGATGTTACATTAGTAGGCGGCGACTTATCGCATATTCCAAAAGCTATCGCATTAAGTAAGAAAACAATGAAAAATATTCGCCAAAATTTATTTTGGGCGTTATTTTATAACAGTTTAGGTATACCGATTGCTGCTTTAGGCTTATTACTGCCTTGGATTGCGGGTGCTGCAATGGCATTCAGCTCTGTATCGGTAGTCTTAAATGCATTAAGATTAAAACGCATAAAACTTTAGGAGGATTTAAGTGATGGAAACAATTTTAAAAGTAAATGGTATGACATGTGGACACTGCAAGGCTGCAGTTATGAAAGCTGTAGAAGGAGTGTCTGGTACAAATAATGTAATCGTAAGTTTAGAAAATAAAGAAGTAACATTCAATTCTTCAAACGATGAAACAATTGAAAAAGTGAAAGAGGCTATTGAAGATCAAGGTTACGATATCGTTTAATTAATGATATATAAATAAAGTGGATGTGCCATAATGCTGTATTAATGTTGGAAGAACAGTTATTGAATTTCCAATTGATGAAGAGTCTAGCTTTAGCGGGAACAGCAGGACAAGAGTCCAAGTAATTTAAATGAGTTAATTATAATTGTCCCTTTCTAAGACTAATAAAAACAAAAATTATTAGTCCTCGAAAGGGACTTCTTCTATTCTATTAAAATTTTACGATAGATCTCTTTAGCAACAGCTGGTTCTTTTGTACCGTGAATAATTGCTCGACCGTCTTTAAATAAAACAATTCGGTGATTTTCAAAGGTACATGCTAATAAATAAGGATTCACAATCAAATCATTTACTACCCTTATTAATCTTTTAGAAAGGTCGCGTAGTGACGGAACTTTAATAGAAGATAAACTCAATTGGACAGCATCTCTTCCACATAATACATATGACTTCATTTGATAATCATCGTTTAAATATGGATAACTTCTGATAGGACCACAAGTTGGGCAATTATGATTCTTTAATTTTTCGATGTTTATATCAGACTTTTCATGCTTCCAAACATCAATCGATTGTAAGATTGGTAAAAGTTCATTGTTCGTAAGGTATTGCATGGCATATGTGACTTGGTACGCAGCAATCATTTGTACAATTGGACTGATTACTCCTACTGTGTCACAAGTCATATTTAAAGTTGGTATATGATTTAATAAACAGTTAAGACAGGGAGTTTTTCCTGGAATAATTGGAAATGAAAGACCATAGCTTCCAACACATGCACCAAAAATGAAAGGGACTCCGTGTTTAATTGCTGCGTCATTAACAACCATTCTAGTTTCAAAGTTATCTGTGGCATCTAGTATAATGGTTTGATCTTTAATAAGTTCTTCAATATTAAGACTAGTAATATCAGTTATAAAACTATTAATTGTTACTTCACTATTTATTTGTTGAAGTCGATTTTTTGCTGCAATTACTTTAGGCAGTTTATTTCTAGCATCCTCTTCCATATAAAGAGATTGCCTTTGTAAATTACTCCATTCAACATAATCACGGTCAACAATTGTTAGATCTCCTATGCCAGCCCTTACAAGCATTTCTGCAATTGACGAGCCAAGTGCACCAACACCAATAATAATGGCACGTGCTTTTTGGAAGTTTAATTGACGATCTGTTCCTAGAAATAATTCTTGTTTTGCATAACGGTTTATCAAGAATTCACCAACCCTGTGATTGGACTACTAGCTACACCATAATTTTTTTCGTCAATTCTTCCAGCTTCAAATCCAAGTCTACCCGCTTCAATAGCAAGCTTCATTGCAACTGCCATTTTTACAGGATCCTTTGCGTTAGAAACCGCAGTGTTTAAAAGGACCCCATCGGCACCTAACTCCATTGCATATGCAGCATCCTTTGGCGAACCAATCCCAGCATCTACTATGACAGGTATATTTGATTGCTCAATAATAAATTTAAGATTTAATGGATTAATAATCCCTTTTCCAGAACCAATTGGGGATGCACCTGGCATGATCGCATGTACACCAAGTTCTTCTAGCCTTCTTGCTAACACGACATCATCAGAAGTATAAGGTAACACAATAAATCCTTCATTTAATAGAATTTCTGATGCTTTCAATGTTTCAATTGGATCAGGCAATAATGATTTGTCACACCCAATTACTTCTACTTTTATCATATCGCACAGGCCTGACGCTTTTGCTAATCTTGCAATTCTAACAGCCTCTTTGGCAGTTTTAGCACCAGCTGTATTTGGCAATAATTTATATTTTGATAGATTTAATTGTTCTAGAAAATTAGGTTGTGATTCCTCAAAAATATTCATTCTTCTAACAGCGAAAGTAAGGATCTCAGCTTTCGAAACTTCGACTGCTTCTTTTTGTACTTCAAAAGAAGGGTATTTACCTGTTCCTAATAATAATCTTGAGTGAAATGAATGATTTCCTACTTTTAACATAATTAGCCTCCACCTACAAAATGTATTAATTCTACCTGATCTCCGTTAGAGAGATGAGTTAAAGCATACTGCTCTTTATAAATAATTTCTTCATTAACCTCAACAATAACGATTCGGTTTTCTAACTGGTAATCATTAAGTAAATCTTGAATTGTAAAGGTTTTACCCGAAATTTCTATGTTCTTTCCGTTTAACTTTATTTCCAAGTTTTTTACACCTCACAAACATTAAATTTACGACTAATTTTAAATGCCTCGACCCAGTTATGATCAACTTCTCTTTTTAGAATCAAATCTCGAATTAATTTACCAGTCGCTGGTGCTAGCAAAATCCCATTCCGAAAATGTCCTGTGGCAAAAAAGATTTCTTCATCTTCAGGGTGCATGCCAATAAGAGGATTATGATCTAGTGTTCGAGGCCTTAGTCCCGCCCAAAATGAATCAATTTTCATGTCTTCAATTTCGGGAAGCATTTTTTTAGCATTTTGTATTAATGATTCAATGCCACCTAAGCTAGGGTTTTCATCCCAGTCGTTATCAACCATCGTAGCCCCGATGACAAGACGACCGTCATTTCTTGGAACAATATAGTTTTGTTCATGAAAAAGAGTATGCTTTAATGCTACCTTTTCACTTTTTACGGAAATGCATTCGCCTTTAACAGGAATAATTTCATGATTTAACCCTAGCTGTTCAAATAGCGCATTACTCCAAACGCCACTTGCTACTACGATTTTTTTTGCTTCAAATTCACCGTTTGTTGTTTTAATTAAATAATGTGTATCAGTTTTTTGAATCCCAAATACATGTGTATATTCGAAAATAGAAGCCCCTAAAATCTGAGCGCTTTTGGAAAATGCATTACAAACAGAAACAGGTAATACATTAACATCATCCTCAATATAGGCTGCGCCAATTATGTTTGGATGGATACCGGGGATTTGTTTTTTTAACTCCGCATGGTTATACCAAAGTGCTGAAGTTTGAGTGAGTAGTGGTGTTAGTTGTTTTTTTTCTAAATCTGTATAAGCTAGTTTGAAAATACCACCTTTTTTAAGTTCTATATCAATACCGCTTAATTCTTTCAACTCTTCTTGAAGGTGAAAATAAGTTAATTGGCTGCTTCTAGCAAAAGTAAAAAATGACTCGGACTGATCCCACTCAGAATGGGCACCGAGCATCCCAGCAGCTGCCTTTGTTGTTTTCTGTCCGACTTGCTGTCCTTCTAAAACTGCGACATGAATGTTTTCTTTAGCTAGATAATAAGCAACGGAACAGCCTATAATGCCACCTCCAATTACGACAACATCAAATCTCTTGTTCATAAGTCAGTTTGCACCTTTCAAAATATTGCAGCGCTGCATCTAATGGGTTTCGAGAAGAGAAGATTCCAGACATAATAGCTATACCATCAAGATTGTTCTCCTTTAGAACTTGGATATGTTCAGGTAGGATCCCGCCGACTGCATATATTGGTATTGTTAGCGTTTTTTTCATTTCTGGAATTAGTTCAATTCCATTTGGAGTTAATCCATCTTTACACTTTGTTTCAAAGCAATGACCGTAAATAACATAGTCAGCTTTTTCATTTTCAGCCTGTATTGCTTCAGTAAGGGTGTGGACCGATTTCCCGACTCGTAAATTAGGAAAATATTCTTTTACATCAACAAGAGGAAGACCATGTCCTGGTAAATGTATATTTGATAGATTTGAGAAAATAGCTATATCTAAACGGTCATTTAAAACGATTTTTTTCATATCTACATTGTTCATTTTTAGTAGATTTAAGAGTGCTATTAGCTCAATTGGTTTTTTTGATTTCTCGCGAATATGTACATAGTCGACTACATCGATTATTTGAATAATTTTGGAAGCGAGTACTTCGATTGAGTGCTGATCATCTGTAATTGCAATAAGCTCCATGTCCCAGCCTCTTTCTTTTGCGAAATTTTTTCAAACAAAAAAACCACTTTCCAAAAAAAGAAAGTGGTTACATGCACAAAAAATAAATAGAGAATGCGCCACTTTCCTACGCAGGTACTAGCCTGTTCAGGTTTTGAGGGTTTAAAAGTAACTACTCTATTCTCAGCCCTTATCAAGGGATCCCCTAGTGATGAATTTGTATGAAAATTAATCTTAGCATAGCATATAAAAAATAATATTCAATCCTAAAATTTTTTTATGAGCCAAAATATTTACCATAAATTGGGCTTAAAGCATTATGAAATCAAGCATTTATGCAAGTAGTAAAATGCTAATTTTTTTTGAAATTAACATTTCTGTAAAAATTTAGGGAATAAAAAACATTTACATTTTAAAAATGTGGGTTTATATTTAGTTTGAACAATTTAATCGTTTGACTAGGGGTGTCCAATTAGTTGGGCTGAGAGAGAAACACGTTTAAGTTTCTTAACCCTCAGGACCTGATCTGGTTCATACCAGCGTGGGGAAGTTAGAAATTTCTCATTAATGATGTCACCATCGTTAATGTAGTTTTGCTAACATTTAGCCGGGTCTTAATAAAATAAGATCCGGCTTTTTTCATGCTTATAATGGATTGGATTTCGTCCTTTTTAAATCATTTAAAAAGGGGAATGAAATCAAATGAACAATTCTGTAAATGAAATGAATTTTTCCATCATGTCTAGTTTTTCTGGTAGTAGAAAGGTTTATGTTGAAGGATCTAGACCTGATATTAAGGTGCCGATGCGTGAGATTCAATTAAGTCCAACAACGGGCACTTTCGGTGAAGAAGAAAATGCACCAGTTAGAGTCTATGATACTAGTGGACCTTACACCGATTCAGCTAGCTCAGTTGATATTCGCGAGGGGCTTAAGCCAATTAGACAAAACTGGGTGATCGAGCGAAATGATGTTGAAGAATATGTAGGGCGTGAAGTAAAGCCTGAAGATAATGGCTATAAAAAAGAATCAGATAAACATGAAGTTGAAATCTTTAAAGGGTTAAAAAGAAAACCGTTGCGTGCAAAAAATAACGGAAATATTACTCAATTGCATTATGCACGTAAAGGCATTATTACTCCTGAAATGGAATTTATTGCAATTCGAGAAAATATATCAGCTGAATTTGTTCGTGATGAAGTTGCAAGAGGAAGAGCGGTCATTCCATCGAATATTAATCATCCAGAAAGTGAGCCAATGATTATCGGTCGTAATTTTCATGTGAAAATAAACGCCAATATAGGTAACTCAGCTGTTACATCCTCAATTGAAGAAGAAGTAGAAAAAATGACATGGGCTACTCGTTGGGGAGCTGATACGATGATGGATCTTTCAACCGGCAAAAATATTCACACAACACGTGAATGGATTATCCGAAACTCTCCGGTACCAGTAGGGACAGTTCCAATTTATCAAGCACTTGAAAAGGTTAATGGAATTGCAGAAGACTTAAGTTGGGAAGTGTTTAGAGACACTCTAATCGAGCAAGCAGAACAAGGGGTAGACTACTTTACGATTCACGCAGGTGTATTATTAAGATACATTCCATTAACTGCAAAACGAGTGACAGGAATCGTATCTCGTGGTGGGTCTATAATGGCTCAGTGGTGTCTAGCTCACCATAAAGAGAATTTCCTATATACTCATTTTGAAGAAATTTGTGAAATTATGAAGCGCTATGACGTAACATTCTCTTTAGGAGATGGCTTACGCCCAGGTTCGATCGCCGATGCAAATGACGAAGCACAATTTTCGGAATTAGAAACACTTGGAGAGCTAACAAAAATTGCTTGGAAACATGACGTGCAAGTTATGATTGAAGGACCGGGACATGTTCCAATGCATTTAATTAAAGAGAACATGGATAAGCAATTAGAAATTTGTCAAGAAGCACCTTTTTACACATTAGGTCCACTAACGACTGATATTGCACCAGGTTATGATCATATAACATCAGCAATAGGTGCAGCAATGATTGGATGGTTTGGTACAGCGATGCTTTGTTATGTAACTCCGAAAGAGCACTTAGGTCTTCCAAACAAAGAAGATGTTAGAGTAGGGGTAATCACATACAAAATAGCCGCTCATGCAGCTGATTTAGCAAAAGGTCACCCTGGAGCACAAAAAAGAGATGATGCACTTTCAAAAGCTAGATTTGAATTTAGATGGCGCGATCAGTTTAATCTATCGCTTGATCCTGAAAGAGCAATTGAATATCATGATGAAACATTACCTGCAGAAGGCGCAAAAACAGCCCATTTTTGTTCAATGTGTGGTCCAAAATTCTGTAGTATGAGAATCTCACAAGATATTCGAGACTTAGTAAAACAAGAAGAACTTGAAAGTAAAACAATTATTGATGAAGGAATGAAAGAAAAAGCACTTGAATTTAGAAAAAACGGCGGAGAAATCTATCAATAAGGGTGTGAGCCTTATATGAATAGGGTAGAAGAAATCAGAAAAGAAATAAAGCAATTAGAAGGGAACATGAAACAGTTAAAAATAGAACTGAAAACCATTCAAAAAAATTGCGCACACGAATTTCAGCAGAAAGATACGATACAAGAATGCCTTAAATGTAGTTTAATTGAAAGTTTAAGTTGGTAATTTTGGTATACAAAACAAAAACAACCCCCGAATTTTGGAGGTTTGTTTTTGTTTATATATAGGTTAGATTTAATGCTCCGACAGACTATTGATCGGAACATCTTCCTCTCGATCGGGTTGGCCGAGCGGATAGATTCTAGCAATTTCATTTGTTTCGTCAACATGTTGAATATAAATTGGCACTCCATTGTATGTAACATTAGCCATTTCAGGTGAAGACGCAATTTCTTGAGCGCGTTGTTTATTCATACGTAACCTCCTCTAAATTAATAATTGAAACCTAACATATTATTAACTGAGGAGTAGTTGGGTATTCATTCAAAGTATGAATTCTATTTCATTTAAAAAAGTTTAATGAAAATATCATGAACAGGGCAATATCGATTTAATTAAACAATAAAAATGAAATCGATAATGTCTAGCTGTGGTCAATTTTTTCGGGAAATTAAAATCTTAAGAATTAAATAAAAAATGAAAAAACTGTTGACTTTTTCATTTTTACATATAAAATAATCATTAATAAAATGTTTCAGAGATGTGACAACAAAACGACTGTGAAAGGACGAGTAGTAGTAGGACGTAGACTAAGCGAGTCAGGGGTGGTGTGAGCCTGATACGAAGCCTGTTATGAAGAACCTCCTGGAGTCGCTGACCGAAATCCTTTAGGGGAAAGTAGACTTAGCCGTGATCTTCGACGTTACAAGAAGAGCAGTATCGAGATCTCTCTAATCTCCGTACTGAGTAAGTGAGCAACCTCTGTTGCTAATTTGGGTGGTACCGCGGAACCAAAGTCTTTCGTCCCAGTTTTTTGGGAAAGAAGGGCTTTTTTTGTTGGCTTTTTTCTACTACATCCAAACATTTTAGGAGGAAATAGGCATGTATCAATCATTAATGACAGTAAGAGAGACACAAATCGCAATTAAGGAAGTTAAAACATTTTTTGAGGATCAATTAGCAAAACGTCTTGGAATGTTCCGCGTATCTGCACCATTATTCGTAACGAAAAAATCAGGTTTAAACGATCACTTAAACGGTGTAGAACGCCCAATTGAATTTGATATGCTTCATTCAGGAGAAGAGTTAGAAATTGTTCACTCACTAGCAAAATGGAAACGATTTGCACTGCATGAATATGGTTACGAAGCTGGTGAAGGTATATATACAAACATGAATGCGATTCGCCGTGATGAGGAGCTTGATGCTACGCATTCAATTTACGTTGACCAATGGGATTGGGAAAAAATTATTCAAAAAGAATGGCGTACAGTAGATTATTTACAAGAAACCGTACGAACAATTTATGGAATCTTCAAAGATTTGGAAAATCATTTATTTGAAAAATATCCGTACCTTGGGAAGTATTTACCAGAAGATATCGTATTTATCACATCCCAAGAGCTAGAAGATAAATACCCAGACCTAACACCGAAAGATCGTGAGCATGCGATTTCAAAAGAGCAAGGTGCAGTTTTTATTATTGGAATCGGTGATGTACTTCGTTCTGGTGAAAAACATGATGGACGCGCAGCTGACTATGACGACTGGAAATTAAACGGAGACATCTTATTCTGGCATCCAGTATTGCAATCTTCATTTGAATTATCTTCAATGGGTATCCGTGTTGATCGTAAATCACTTGATGAGCAGTTAACGAAGACAGGTGAAGATTTCAAACGCGAGTATAACTTTCATAAAGGTATTTTAGAAGATGTTCTCCCACTAACAATTGGTGGTGGTATTGGGCAATCAAGAATGTGCATGTACTTCTTACGTAAAGCGCATATTGGTGAAGTTCAATCATCTGTATGGCCAGATGAAATGAAAGAAGCATGTAAGAAGGAAAACATACATTTGTTTTAAGAAATGGCTCTGTTAAAGTAAATTGTTGATTTTTGAACAAAAAATATGACCACAAAAAATTGTGGTCTTTGCTTTTTTTATTCAACTGAAGCACTGCGTTCAATAAGAATTCATTTAATTTCTTTCCTTAATTGTTAATTTCTTTCTCTTTCAGATAATTGTCATATGCATCTTTTACTTTATCAGATTTTGGTGCTATTTTTGATAGTCTATTGCTTAAATCGTTAAGAAGATATAACCCTCTAAACAAGGAACCAACGACTATTCCGAAAGCTATAATACCTCCAACTAATGGTCCCATCATTAGAAGAAGATAACCTAAGATAGTTGCTAAAACTATTGATAAAAACAATTTCATAAGAACGCCCCTTTATTCGTGCTATTCAACAAATGCATGCATTAGGTTAATAACTCCTAACCAATATTAGTCGAATAATACATTCCAATTATAATTATCATAATCACCACTATAGCTAAAAGAACACGTTTCATCTTCAAGCCCCCGTTCTTTGATTTAACTGCTTGTACAGTATATTTCTATTCATTAATTTAATTTTCCTTGTTTTACTAAACTGCCATTCGTTCAATAAGAAAAAGCGATCTTCTATTGAAGTATCGCATGCGTTAGCCATCCATGAATCCTTAAATTCACAACAGTGAATGGAAGTTTATATCGTACTCCCATGGTAGTTTAATAAGCTGAACATTGATTAAATGATAGATACAACTTAGTAACTAATTACTTATTTAACATTTTTATATATTTAATCATTAAGACATTGAAATATATTTCTGTTCCAACAGAAGTAACTAAATCGAACCAGTTGGTCTCATTTAAAGAAATTGAAGGATCAATATAAGGTAGAATTAAATAACCGACAATCAGAATAACCGTAACTAGGACAAAAAAACGGAGTGTGAGTGGAAGATACAAACTAAAATAGCGAAAGACAAATTCCTTCCCATCTCCTCGTTGATTTATTTTATATGCTAAATAAATTCCAACTAGATTGATAACCAGAAAACTAATCATATCAATAATATCTAAGATGTTAAAAGTTTCAGTTAACAATAATAACGGATAAGCTAGTAAAACTATTGCGAATAAAGAAATACCTATTATTTTATGGTATCTTTGTGACTTACTAGACAGACTCTCTTCTTTTAAAGCTTGAACGAGCCCTTTTACATTCCAAATGTACATATGTAATCCCCTTTATAATGTCTAAAAAATCATATCCATTATATCACGGACATAGAAGTGAAGAATGAAGTAGAACTTATGTAACGAACGCATGCGTGTGCCATCCATGAATCCTCAGATTCACAACAGTGAATGGAAGTTTATATCGTACTCCCATGGTAGTTGAATAAGCAAGAAAATAAGTTACTGCTTCATCATGAAAAGAGGCATAAAAAAACTTGGATTATCCAAGTTTTTGTTGGTGCTTATAGACATAAAACTTTTCTGCGAAATAACTAACAACTAAACCCGTAACAATTGGAAGCAAAGACCCAACTGAGATAAAGAAGCCACTTTCGTCATTAGTATATTCGTAGTTAAGCATTAATATCGGAATAGAAAATAAATGCCCAATTGCGAATAGTAAGCCCGTTATTAAAATTAACGAACCAAAAGAAACACCCAATCTCTTTAATAATTTCATTCAAACACCTCCCGATATCCACTACTTTTTATTTATCATAGCATGAATTAAACAAGAAAATGTTAAATTATGGAAATTTAAGAATTATCTTGATTAAATAATTTGTAAATTAGCACAATAAAAAAAGATCGACTAAAATGTCGATCTCTTGATTCAGAATATGCAAACTTGTATTGTATAAAATATTCAATTTTTCGTTCTTAAGTTATCCAATAAGCCATTGTCATTAATGAGTTTGATTACCGAGATTTTTCCTTTATCTTTTGAATAGAAGTAGACTTTGCCTTCTACATTTGCATATTTTTCTTCATCTTCATTTTTCTGATAGCCGACCTCTGCTATAAAGGTATAACGAGTTGAATCTTTATCACTTTGCTTAATTGAAATCTTCTTAAGACTTAACTTATAGCCATCATCGTAAGCAAAATTCGAATATTGACTAAGAATTGTTGAAACGAAGGGATCGAGAAAAGAATCTGCAATGTATGGTCCGTATACCTCTGCTACATATTTATCGAACGTTGGGTTTTCTTCTTTATTATTTACAACAGTCTTATATTTAGGATTCCACATTAAATCTATAAGCTTCTTATCTGGACCAGTAAATAGGTGCTCAAGAACTTTTTTTATTGCTTTCTTAGATGTTAAAGAAGATGATGCTTCAGTTGATTGCTCATTTTGTTGTTTTGTTGTATTGCTAGAATCGGAACAGGCTGTAAGTATCATTGTAACCATTAGTATAATAGATAATTTCCTAATCATAATTTATTCTCCTTTTAATTAAATTCCACTCTCTCATCCCCATTTAAGATAATTTACTTCGATTGTAATTCCAATATTTTACAAATATTTTAACTGCTATTATTAATTCTATATTAAAGATAATAGTCCTTTTTTTCTTCAACTAAACTACCATAAGAAAATCAATAATCTTTTATAACAGAGACACCCATGCTAATAAAAATTTGCACCATGGCGCATGTAAATATAGTGCCGTGCCCATAACGTTAGTACAGTGATTATTACCAGAGGTCGGTTAGGATTGATGTCTTGAACTCGCAACAGAGACGGACCCCGAAAAGCAAGTTTTATGGTTAATTTTCAGGGTAGCCTAAGAAAAATAAGACCTCTAAATAAAAGCATGAATCTATACCAAGAAGAATGCAATAACAGCAAAGGTTAACTACTAAAAATTAGAAAATTAATCCGATTGTAGTTAATTCAAGTAAAAATCATCTTAGAATATAGGATGTTTTTTTATACTTTTCAAATAGAAAGCAACATACGATTATATCAAAGGAATAAATAATAAAATGTTCAGAAGTTTTGATATAAAGGGAGCTAAACTAATGGGGAAGAAAGTGTTATTCTTCGGTGATGTAGGAATTGATGATGCGATCGCCTTGGTTTATTCACGATTAACAGAAGATATCGATATAATTGGGATTGTGGCGGATTATGGGAACGTATCTAAAAAAGAGACGACCAGGAATGTTAGGTTTTTACTAAAAAGATCAGGAAAAGAATATGTTAAAGTCTATGGTGGTGCTGAGCATCCGATGACTGGAGAAATCCCAACCTATTACCTAGATGTACATGGTCCGTTCGGTTTAGGTCCAATCGATCCAGGTTTGAAGATTGAGAACTTAGAAAACTTTTGTGAAGTTATCAATTTGATTGAGCAGTATAAGCAAGAACTAATTATTGTGAATACTGGGAGGTTGACCTCGCTAGCCACCCTGTTTATCTTATACGAAGATCTGATGAAAAGTGTAAATTCATACTATATTATGGGCGGGGCCTTTCTATATCCTGGAAATGTTACCCCTATTGCAGAAGCTAATTTTCATGGAGATCCGATAGCAGCTAATATCGTTATGAAGTATGTAAAAGGTGCATATATTTTCCCATTAAATGTAACGCAAAATGCCATAGTTACTCCTTCAATGGTCAATTATATTCATTCCAAAGGGAAAACGGATCTTGTAAAACCACTATTAGATTACTATTACTTCAACTTTTATCAAAAGAAGGTACCAGGCATACAGGGGAGTCCAGTTCATGATGTGCTAACTCTCATGGCAGTCATTCGTGGCGATCTATTTACATTCTATCAATCTGCTGTTGTAGTTAATACAACCGATGTGGCTAGAGGTCAAAGTATTGCAGATTTTCGAGTAACAGATACTCCTGAGAAATTTGATATAAGACCACAACAATATATCGCAGTAGGCTTAGATTATGAAGGGTTTTATAAGGATTTTATGTCAGTTATGACTGGGGAGAAATTCTAAAATTTAATAGAAAATATCTTCATATTATTAGATTCAAACTTTAGTGGTTCTAGTTTTTATATTTGGATATTTGTGTAATAGCAGTGAAATAAAGTGGAGGGTATTTTGTAATGACATGAACTTTTGTATAACTAGATTAAAATGGTAGTAAAAAGATAATGGAGGGGTTTTATGAAGCTAGTAGGGCATCAAGTTTATCTTCGACTTTACAAAACTTCTGACGCAAACGAGTTAGCTAACTTACATATTAGAAATCGGGAATTTTTTCAACGAGTTTGCCCATTACTCAATGAAGCCTTTTATACAGAAGAACATCAGAAAATACGCATTGAACAGGCATTAAAAATGACAGATAAAGGGCAATTATATGCTTTTGGAATCTTTTTGAATGCAACTGAAAAACTAATCGGAGACATTTCATTAACTCAAATTTCTAGGGGGGATCTCCAAAGTTGTTATACGGGATTTACTTTAGATAAGGAATATAATGCAAAGGGCTATACAACAGAAGCACTTCAACTTGTTGTAGACTTTGCATTTAAAGAATTAAAACTACATAGAATTGAAGCAGGAGCTATGCCAGACAATATAGCATCTATTCGTGTATTAGAAAAAGTGGGGTTTAAAAAAGAAGGTATAGCTAAAGAAAATCTAAAGATTAATGGCAAATGGACAGATCATCAAATATTAGCTATCATCAACAGCTTGGATGAGTAAGCTCATCTCACAATCGTATGCGATAAATCTTCATACGTAACAATAAAAAAACTCCTGTTAAATTAACAGGAGTTTATAGTTTTTAAATTTTACCAGTGGTGTCCATATCCATATCCGTCAGATCCAGACCAGCAAGCTGCTCCAACAATGATTAATAGGATAAATAAAACAACAATCAAAGCAAAACCGTTAAGATGGTGATGTCCATTACTCATACATGTTTCCTCCTTCATACGATATTTAAGGGATGTAAATCCCTTTAGGGTCATGTAACCAATTGAGAAAATTACAATTAGGAGAGGTGGATAATGTATCGTATGTTTTTTTACCAACTATGAAACTAGTCTATCGTGTAATTAGGCTTTTACCTATCTAGTAAGTTTTATTCAGTGAAAATTATTGAAAACAACACGTCTTTTCATTACTTTTCTTTCGGTAAAGAAATTGCTGTATCAACTACATAACCATTTTGAAACTTCACCGCAATTGTACCTAAATAAGTATCGGTAGGTTGAAGTGTTTCAGTGCAAGTGAAATATCGTATATGTACTACTTCGTTTGTATCCTTACTAATTTTTTGACAAGCAAGTAAATTACTAAGTCGTTTTAATGCGATATCTCTTTTTAATCCGATAAGATCCTTTTTAAGAAACGATTCGTAATAATTTTTTAATGGGAACATATGATCAGCTCCAGTCAGCTCTTAACAAATTTAAGAGAACAGAATATCTTTGTAAAAAGTATCTTACCACAAAAGTGAATTTTTAATTGTCGCATTTTAAAAAGTAATAAAAAAAACCATTATAGTTTCCTATAATGGGCTTTCAGACTGCCCGCCAAGCGCTCGCTTTCTTCGTTGCTTCGCCTGCCTGCGCGGTGCTCATTACCGTTTAGGGTAACTGCAATCAGTCTGAAAATCAAATTTTTGGGACTTTGTCTACACACTGAAAACCCATTATAGTTTCCTATAATGGGTTTTTTATTAAGCACTTTGATCTGAGTCATTACCTATTTGATTGTTTGAATTTAGTTTACTATTTCTATATCCGTATACAAAGTAAATTACTAAACCGATTGCTAACCATACAACGAAACCTTTCCAAGTAAATGCTGAAAGTTGTAGCATTAAATACACACAGAATACAATTGCTAAAACAGGAATTACAGGTACCCATGGAGTTCTGAATCCACGTTTTAAGTTCGGGTGAGTTTTTCTTAAAACTAAAATACCTAATGAAACTGCAGAGAAAGCAAATAGTGTACCGATATTTGTTAATTCAGCTAATCTATTTAATGGAATTAGACCAGCAAATAAAGCAACTAATATACCAGTAATCCAAGTACTAGTTACAGGAACTTGAGTTTTCTTGTTAACTTTTGATAATTTACCTGGTAATAATCCATCTTTACTGATTGCATAGAATAGACGAGATTGACCAAACATCATTACCATTAATACAGTTGTAATACCAACGATTGCTCCAAGTGAGATGAAGCCAGCAGCCCAGTCTTGTTTAATAAACGCTAATGCGAAAGCAACTGGGTCTTTAACGCCAAGTTGATCGAATGGAACGATACCAGTAAGAATTAATGAAACAACAATATATAAGATTGTACATACAGTTAATGCAGAAATAATACCAATTGGTAAGTTGCGTTGAGGATTTTTAACTTCCTCAGCCGCAGTAGATACTGCATCAAATCCAAAGTAAGCGAATACTACTACCGCTGCTCCAGCTGTTACTCCAGAGAATCCCATTGGCATAAATGGAGTCCAGTTAGTCGGTTCAACATACCAAACACCAACCACGATGAATAGTGCTACAACTGCTAATTTTACAATTACCATAATCGTGTTTAATTTAGCAGATTCTCTAACACCTCTTGTTAAAATAAATGTAACTAATAATACAATTATAACTGCTGGTAAATCAATATAAGTACCATTTGAAGGATCAAATGCGCTAGTTAAAAATTTAGGGAAGTGAATGCCAAAACCGCTTAATAAGCTTTGGAAATATCCTGACCAGCCACTTGCTACTGCAGATGAAGCTAGTCCATATTCAAGTACCATGTCCCAACCTAAAATCCAAGCAAACACTTCACCAAACGCAACATAACTGTATGTGTAGGCGCTTCCTGCTTGTGGAATCATTGAAGCAAATTCTGAGTAACATAATGCTGCAAAAGTACAAGCTAAACCTGCGATAATAAATGAAAGGATAAGAGCTGGGCCAGCATAATCAGCTGCAGCTACACCAGTTAATACGAAAATTCCTGTACCAATGATTGCTCCAATTCCTAGCATTGTAAGGTCAAATGCGCCTAATACTTTGTTCAATGAACTTGGTGCTGCATTACTTGTAACAGATTTTTTACGAAATAAATTCATATAAGCCTCCTCTAGTTCTGAGATGTTAGTTTGTAAATTTTCTATTTAGAAAGTTTAATAGATTAAATTTATCTTAAAAAATAGAAAATTCTGACAATTACTAACATAGTGTTTTAATTGCTATCCTTAAGTGATTTTTATAATAACACACTTATAAAAATATTCAAACATTTTTTCGACTTTTTTTTTAATTTTTTAAAGTTATATGTAGTAAATTCGACATATTTCCCTGTACCTAGTCGTTTAGTTAATGTTTGGTGAAAATAAACTAGTCAATCGTTATGCCATAAGTAACACACTAGCTCAATAGGTTTTATATTTCTAAAGGTTGTAGTTGTAATCACTAAAAAATTATATTTTTAAGATTTTTTTTAAAACTAAATAAACCTCCTTAATAGAGGTTTATTCTTGGGTCTTTTTTATCAATTAGTGTTCTTTTAAATGACTTAATGAAACTTCTTTATCATTTTTCGGTTGATCTAGGGGATAAATTCTAGCTGTGCCCTCATTTTTATTAACATGCTGAATATAAACCGGTACTCCATCACAAGTCACATTAATCATTCCAGGTGCAGCTACAATTTCTAATGCTCTTTCAGTATTCATCATAATACCTCCTTTAATTGCTAACCGATTTTATTATTTACATAGCAAAGTATTAGTATTCATAAAAAATAATAACTTTTTAAAGGATTATGTAATATGAGGGAAAAGGAAAAAATGGGTGAGTAAGAAATTTAACTAATTTAAGATTTAAGTTTTCCTCATTTCTTAACTCGTTTCTTTTCTTGTTGTATGATAGCGATATAGGCGAAAAATAAAATTGAGCTACACATAAAAATTAAGCAAAGTAAACCAAAAAGTATTTGCATATTAGGACCTCCTTTTTATTATGAAAACAGATTAAAGTATGGAACTAGTTTCAGAGCAAGAAAAAGTTTAGAAAAGGTGAAAAAATGTCTAATATTAAAGATATTGCAAGGATTGCCGGCGTTTCAGTAACAACAGTCTCACGAGTATTAAATGATGAACCATATGTGAGTGAGGAAAAAAGAAAAGCTGTTTTAAATGCAATTGGACTAACGAATTATCAAAGAAATCAAAATGCAGTAAATTTAAGTAAAGGAAAAACGAATTTAATTGGGGTCGTTATACCGTTCTCACATCATCCGTATTTTGGATTATTAATCGATGGAATTGCGAATGAAGCGATAAAAAATAATTATAAACTTGTGCTATTTCAGTCAAATTATGAGGAGAAGAGAGAAATTGAAGCATTACGGATGCTTCAACATAAACAAATAGATTCACTTATTATTTGTTCTAGAAAATGTTCTTTAGAAATGATTGAAGAATATATGCAATATGGGCAGATCATATTGTTTGAAGACACAAGAAACACAGGTGTTTCTTCAACTTTTATTGATCATTACAATTGCTTTATGGTTGCATTAGAATATTTATATCAAAAAGGTCATCGAAAAATAGGATATTCTATTGGACGGAGAACGGGCATGAATAGTAAACAAAGAGAAGATGCATACAATGATTTTCATCGTAAATACAATGAGCCAGTAAATAGCGACTTTGTATTTGATAACTGTTATTATTTTGAAGATGGTGAAAGAATTGTCCAATCGTTGTCAATGTTAAAAGAGAGGCCAACAGCGTTGTTAGTTACAAGTGATCAAGTGGCAGCTGGAGTCCAAACTTGCTGTAATGACCATGAAATAGCTATACCAAAGGACTTAGCAATAATCGGATTCGATAATCAACCAATTGCAAAAGTAATGAAATTAACAACAGTCGAAATTCCATTACGCGAAGTGGGCAAGAAACTTTTTATTCAAGCTATTAATACTGAAACTACTCAAGAAGAGATCGCTGTTAAATTAATTGAACGTCAGACCGTCTAAAAATGAAAGCAAAAGCTGTAGATGAAAGCTTTTGCTTTTTATTTGATAGAAGTTTCCCATTCAGTTGATTGTTCTCTAACTACTTCCATAAACTTTCTAGCAGCACGAGATTGCCATCTGTTTTTATGCCAAGACATGATTGTAGATACGTTTCCTAAATTTGTATCCCAATTTATGACTTGCAGTTTTTGTTGTTTCATTTCATTTTGTACTGTTACGAGCGGTAGCATGGATATGCCAAGTCCGCACATAACGCATTGTTTAATTGCCTCAACACTCCAAAATTCCATTCCGGATTCAGTTGCGATGCCTTTACTTCTTAGAAATGCTTCAAAATAATCACGATAGCTACCTTGCTCTGTAAGGATTATATTTTCATTTTCGTTAAGTATGAACGTTGAAAGTGTTCTAGCATTCGATGATGGAGGGAGTAAAATGACAAGTGGTTCTTCGATTAGAGTTTCCATATATAAATCAGAATCCGTTTGAGGAGCCTGTAGGAAGAAGCCAATATCAAGATCTCCTCGACGTAATTCATCTTGTAATTCCCAACATGAAGCAGATTTCATCATAATATTAACTTTAGGATTTTGCGATCGGAAAGCCTGGATGATTTGTGGAAGACGGTAGATCGTTAAAGATTCAGGCGCACCAATTTTTAAAGTGGATACTTCTTCATTTTCCATCTGAAATACATCTTTTGCTTTTGTATAGAGCTGAATCATTTCGATTGCATGAACTAAAAAATTCTCACCAACCTCAGTCAGATGAACCTTTTTACCGATACGGTCAAATAAAGGGACCCCTAACTCTTGCTCAAGCGCTTGTATATGTGCAGTAATCGTAGATTGCGCATAGCCGAGATGGACCGCAGCTCTAGAGAACCCGCCCATATCCACAATTGATTTAAATGTAATTAAATGACGGATTTCCATAAATACCTCCCATGTATCGGAATTTCCGATGGTTTGTATCGTAACTATTCATTTTACCGATTGGAAGTCGGTTCATATAATTAAAGTATACGAGATTACAATTTGTTTCAATAACTTTTGGAGGGGGATTTATGAGGAATCGAAAAATTGGTTTTCTATTGCTCAGCGGGTTGATGATTGGACCTATTTTAGGTTCGGGAATTATTATTTTACCACCTGCAGTGTATGAAACTGCTGGTAATTATGCTATTTTAGCTTGGTTTATTATGCTTGGGCTGAGTTTATTATTTGCATTAATGTTTGGTAAGTTAAGTCTGATGATCCCTGGCGATTCTGGGGTACCATTAGCAGTGGAACGTGCATTTGGAACACAAATTAAAAACCTATCAGCTATTTTCTTTTTGCTTGCAGTTTGTTTTGGTCCAATTGCTGTTACAGGTACGGCTGGGCATTACTTACAGTTACTGACGAATCAAAGTTTTTTCGATGAAAAGTGGTTATCATTAGGGATATTATGCTTTGTTTATATCATTTTAACTAGAAGCATCGCTGATGTAGGGAAATTTGCGTTTTTTATGTCTAGCTTCATTGTTGTGACGCTTATAGTGGGAAGTGTTCACACGTTATTTACAGTTGATGGAAGCTTCACTTTATCAAATCCGATTACTGTTTCTGATTTTGGGGAAAGTTTACTTTTGTTATTTTGGGCATTAATTGGGTGGGAAGTCATCGGTAGCTATTCTTTAGAAGTAAAAACTCCTGAACGGACAATTCCAAGAGCAGTGATATTAAGTTTCTCTATTATAGCAATAGTAAGTCTTATAGTTGCTTTTGCTTTCCAATGGATTCATTCTAAAGTCGGAAATAATATGGACCAATCATTAGCTCCATTACTTCAAAGTTTATTTGGAAGTTGGTCAACTCCAATTATTTCATCAATTACAATTGCGTTATGTATTAGTACGGTTCTCCTAGTAATAGGAGCAGTATCAAGACTAATTGCCGATCAAGCAAAAAATGGTTTGTTACCTTCGTGGCTTTCTTTTAAAAATAAAAATAATGTGGCAACTCGATCGTTATTTAGTTTGTTTTGCATTCATATTATTGTATTTATACTTTATTTTAATGACTTTTTAAGTATACAAACGCTTGTGGCTATTGCAAATGCATTCTTCCTATGCAACGCTTTACTCGGTGTATTAGCATGCATAAGATTATTTGATTCCATATTTTTTAAAATCGGTTCACTTATTCTAGCAATTTGTTTTTTAGGAATTCTCATGTTTTCTTCACCGATTATCCTTGTAATAATTACATTAATTTCAGTGTGCTTTTTTTTGCTACAAAAAAGAGTTTCAAAACAACATGATAAAATTCTACAAGCTGGAAATGAATAATAGTTTTGAGAAGAAACTTCAATCAAAAGAAGTTTCTTCACGCTGTTGAAAAATAATCTTGTCAATTACTTACTCAAATAATGAAGTTTACTTTAAATAATCGCTAAACACATGTTAAAAACAAAATAAATATTTTTATAATGATTCTTCTTATTGCATATTTATTATTTTTTGTGTAATGCTATTTGCTACGAATTTTTTTTGCTTTGTATGTATGAGATACGAATAATCTTGTTTTAGTATTACAAATTTTCGTCTTTTTTTTATAATACATTGTCTTTGATCGAAATCATATGAAAGGATTTTTATTATTTTAGAATGAAATATTTTGAAAAAACATTTTGGGGTTTTGAGTATAAGAAGAAACATTCTACTTATATAACTTACTAAGAATTCTAGATAGGAAAAATGACGCACTTTGGTATTGATAAATTAATATAACGATATAACGAAATGAAGAGATTATACTGATTTTGAAAATCGAGTTCGATTGTATTTATGTTTAAATAAAGGGATTTTAGAATCCATATAGTTTATTTTTTGTATCGTTTAGAGAGTTCGCTCAATGTTTGTAACGACTAATAAATTAAATATTTATACATTTTTAATTAGAATGGCAGTACTTACGGGACTAATTTTATTAAGCAATATTATGAAAGGAAAAAGTGAGTAGAAATAAAAAAATTTAAAAATAATATAGTTTAAAAAGGCTATATTTTATATGGTTTTATAACTTTAATTTTGTTTTAAATTAGATTGTTTATAGAAAAGTAGAATCATTAATTCTTTACAATCAAATAATAGCTCGTTATAATGAAACCAAATTTGATAATTAGTGTGTCCTTCGGGGTCGGGTGAAAATCCCAACCGGCGGTGTTGTATATTTTTATACTAAGCCCGTGAGCTTCATATAGTTTTTTTATATGTTGCTGATCTAGTTAGAATCTAGAGCCGACAGTATAGTCTGGATGGGAGAAGGATGGAGTGCATATATGGTTAGTTGTTTTTTCAAAATTACTATCCAGATAGGCTTAATTCGTTGTGCTTATTTTGTAAGTACAACAGTAGACGTGCTACAATACTATCTTTTAACAGATACTTATTGTTTTAGCGTTTATTTAAGTATGCTTCCTTTCTTAAACATCTATTGCCCCTTAGGAGTTTTCCTAAGGGGCTTTTTCACTTTTTCAAATTAATTTGAATTAGAAGGTGTGATAAGGTGGATCAACTATTTATGAAATTAGAGATGGATCATACAAAGTCATTTATAGGTTTTGAGTGTAATGCGCTTCTTCGAAAAGAGGTGAAAAAACTTGTTTACAGGGATTGTTGAAGAAATAGGGTCAGTAAAAAATATCGTAAAAAAAGGTAAAACATTAGTGCTAACAATCGGAGCATCTAAAATTTTAGAAGATGTTCATTTAGGGGATAGCATCTCGGTAAATGGAGTTTGTTTAACCGTTACAGATTTTACTAAAAATGAATTTTCTGTGGATGTAATGCCTGAAACATTTCAATCGTCTAATCTAAGTACTTTGGCTTCGAGTCAAAAAGTAAATTTAGAACGAGCGATGGCTGCAACTGGTCGGTTTGGTGGTCATATTGTATCCGGACATATTGATGGCACAGGTAAAATAGTATCTGTTAAATCCATGGAAAATGCAGTCATCTATAAAATTAATATTCCAAATCGCTTTGCTAAGTATTGTATTCAAAAAGGAAGCATAACGATTGATGGGACAAGTTTAACAATATTTGAAGTTGAGAGCGACATCGTAACAATTTCTTTAATTCCTCATACTCGCTCATATACGATTTTAGGCAGTAAAAAAGTTGGCGACGTTGTTAATATTGAATTTGATTTATTAGGCAAGTACGTCGAAAAAATGCTAGGTATGACTGAGACGAAAAAGGAATCTACAATATCAACTTCATTTTTATCTCAAAATGGCTATATATAAAGGAGTAAGATCATGTTCTCTAAAATAGAAGAAGCAATTGAAGATTTGAAAAATGGAAAAATAATTATCGTTTGTGATGATGAAGATCGAGAGAATGAAGGAGACTTTGTTGTCATTGGGGAATATGCAACTCCTGAAAATATAAATTTTATGGCAACATATGGTCGCGGATTAATTTGTGCACCAGTTTCTGAAGAAATAGCCAAGAAGCTAGATTTATATGATATGGTAGCAAAAAATACAGATTCTCACGGTACTGCTTTTACAGTAAGTATTGATCATATTGATTCAACTACTGGTATCTCAGCATTTGAGCGATCACATACTGTTTTACAAATGTTAAATAATGAATCAACTGGAGCAGATTTTAGAAGACCTGGGCATATGTTTCCTCTAGTCGCTAAAAACGGAGGAGTTATTGAAAGACCAGGGCATACTGAAGCGGCAGTAGATTTAGCCCGAATGGCTGGTTCCAAAGAAGTCGGTGTGATTTGTGAAATTATGAATGACGATGGAACGATGGCAAGAGTGCCAGATTTAATTCAAGTCGCAAACAAGTTTAATTTAAAAATGATTACAATTAAAGATTTAATTCATTATAGACGCGAAACTGAACAACTTGTACAAAGAGAAGTTGAAATTAAATTGCCAACTGATTTTGGTGATTTTAAAATGATTGGATATACAAATGAAATCGATGGTAAGGAGCATATCGCGATTGTAAAAGGTATAGTTGACGATGGTGAGCCAGTACTTGTACGTATTCATTCGGAATGTTTAACGGGTGATGTATTTGGATCATGTCGTTGTGATTGTGGACCTCAGTTACAATCCACACTATCGATGATTGAAGAAGCTGGAAAAGGCGTAATTGTTTATATGCGCCAAGAAGGTAGAGGAATTGGATTACTCAATAAGTTACGAGCATACAAGTTACAGGAAAAAGGCTTTGATACTGTCGAAGCAAATTTGAACTTAGGATTTGATGCGGATTTAAGGGACTATGCTATAAGTGCTCAAATTATTGAGGATTTAGGAATAGCAAGTATCAATCTAGTAACGAATAATCCAGTTAAAATAGAAGCTCTAGAATCTTACGGAATAAAGATAAATAATAGAGTGCCAATTCAAACTGAAATGAAAATGGAAAACGAAAAATATTTAAATACTAAAGTAGAAAAAATGGGACATTTACTTAACTATTAAAATGGGAGAGATTAAGATGAAATTTGAAGGGAATTTAGTAGGATCTGGACTTAAAGTTGCTGTAATAGTAGGACGTTTTAATGAATTTATTACTTCAAAACTATTAGGCGGTGCACAAGATGCTTTAAATCGTCATGGTGTAGAAGAATCAGATGTTGATGTAATTTGGGTACCAGGAGCATTTGAAATTCCATTAGTTGCAAAAAAGCTAGCAGATTCAAAAAAATACGATGCGATCATTACACTTGGAACAGTTATTCGTGGGGCAACGACTCATTATGATTACGTATGTAACGAAGTAGCAAAAGGCGTTGCTGCTATTACACTACAAACTGGTGTACCTGTTATTTTTGGTGTATTAACGACGGAAAATATTGAACAAGCGATTGAAAGAGCGGGAACAAAAGCAGGTAATAAAGGTTGGGATGCTGGTATTTCTGCCATTGAAATGGCTAATTTATTAAGAACATTAAACTAAGAATATATATAATAGAAGAAACTGGTTAAAGGGAGGTGAATTTTGCCTCTCTTTTTTTTGTTAAATATTCACCAATCCCATTCGAAATTCCATGTTAAAATAAAGTTAATAAAATATTAATTCGAAATGAAGGGATGATTCGCATAATGGCAATTTTTCAATTATCTTCAAATAGCCCTGATTTTTCCTATATAATCGCAAAAAATCCCGGCTCTGGCATGAGTATAAAGACAATTAGAAAGGGAAACGCGTTTGCATGGTATTCAACGGTAGATACATATAATGTGTACTTTAAAGATGCTGATAATGAAATTTCTTATAAGGAACAATCAGAGGAAATGTTTGAATACTTAAATACGACAAGGTATTGTTCAACACTATTCCCTTTAAATGCAATCAATTCATTTTTTTCTTCGACATTAAAAAAGCTACATGAAAAAGATCAAGGGGAATATAAACATAGTGTATTGATTAACGCTATACATGTACAAAATGTTAGTTACTTAAACTACTTTCAAAGACATTTAAACGAATTTGATCTAAGCTTTGAAGAACTTGCTAGTAAAACATATCAATTACGTATTCAAACATCAAAAACAATTCATGAACTACTACACTATACAACAGTGCTATGTGTATTTTTAAGTATCGTTTCAGACGAATATATCGATTTTACTGATGATGTGATACGCAAATATATAACTAGTATGCAAGTTATTGATGCACCGTACTATATACGTTATTTATTTGCTAGAAATGTGTTAAATAGTCGTAAAAAGTTTCTTGCATTTAAAAATGAACTTGAAAAAACAAAGCTTTATGAAATTGATTTTAAATTTGGTAATACAGCAAAACAACGCCAGGACTGGATTACTGAACAATTAAAGTTTGAGGATGCGATACTTGATATCGGTTGCGGTGAAGGAGCGTATGCAATTCCGTATAGTAAAAAAATCATTGAGCATGATTATTTCGCTATTGATATCGATCCTGAAATGAGGGAAAGATTAAAAATTAAAATAAATAATAAAGAGATTGAAAATATTGCAATCTATGAATCTTTATCTCATTTTCTAGATTTTTACGATTACGATTTAAATGTTGATGTATTACTAACGGAAGTTGTTGAACATATGAGCGTTAAGGATGCTACGAAATTAGTACAGACCGTACTATCTAAAGTTAATTTTGAGAACTTCATTATAACGACTCCAAATGCAGAATTTAATGATCTTTACCAATTAGATGGATTTAGACACGATGATCATAAATGGGAAATGACAAAAGAAGAGTTTGTTAAGTGGATTGATTCCATCTTACGTAATACAAAATACACTTATACATTTTCTAGTGTAGGGGATTGCGTGGATGGAGTTTCACTTTCTCAGGCAGTTGTTATAAAGCAGCAAAAAGTAAAGGAGCATCAAATATGAAAATTTCAACAAATGTTCATACGATATTTCTTTTAGTTGGCTCTTCTGAATGTGGAAAATCAACTTTTGCAAAAAATATCTTAATTCCGTCATTTTCTTATAAAGATGAGTCACGTAATTATAAAACGAATGTACAGTATTTATCATCTGATGACATTAGGCGAGAAATATTAGGGAAAGATTTTGATAAACATAGTACGATTATGCTCGAGGCGAGTGAACAGGCATTTGAATTACTATTTACTAAATTAAGGATGGTTACGACCTTCCCAATTAATGCAGAATTTGTTATTGTCGATACGACTGGACTATCAGAATCATTTCGTGATCAAATCGTAGAGATTGCAAATGAAAATTCATATAATGTTGATTTAGTCTTATTTGATTATAAAAACATTCGCGAGTACTATACTTCAGACCGATCAAAGAAACTAATTGATAATCATGTAAGGCGTCTTCGAACGGAAGTTATTCCAAATATTAAAAGAAGTAATTATAAAAATGTTCATCGAATTCGTGAGAAGAATTTTCTTAACCCGTTTGAATTTGAGATTGATGTGGAAAACATGGAAGAATATCTTTCCCGTAAGCTACCTACAAAATATAAATATACAATTGTGGGTGATATACATGAACAAGTTCTTACATTTCAAAAGCTGTTATCAAAGGCCGGTTTCGCAGTTGAAAATAATCGAATTATCGAAACTGAGAAAAGTACAAATCACCGTATTTTATTGGTTGGTGATTGGATTGATAAAGGAAATAAAGTAAAAGAAATCATTGAGTTTATTTATTCTAATCGATCATGGTTTTATTTAATTAAAGGTAATCATGAAAATTTTGTAAGCAAGTATTTATTAGGACAATTAAAGAGTTCATCTATTGACCAGAGTTTAGTAGAATCATACTTTACTTCTATCAAAACTTTGGAGCAGGATGAAGAGCTTCAAGGGAAGTTTTTAGAACTGGTTAATGAAAGTAAGGAGTTTTATCACTATATAGGTGAAGAGTTTCCTTCATATTATATTACTCATGCTCCTTGTAAAAAGAAATATATTGGAAAAATGGACATTAGTTCGTCACGTCATCAACGATCCTTCCGAATTGACCGTAGTGAACCGATTCAGGAGCAACTACAGTTTTTAGCTGAAGAAGCAGTTTCAAATCATCCTTACCATGTATTTGGCCATGTGGCGAGTAAGAAATTAATTCGTATTAAGAATAAATACGGAATTGATACGGGAGCCGCTAGTGGTAATCAACTGACTAGTATTAGAATTTATTCCAATAATCCATATTTATATAGCGTTAATTCAGTTGTTGAAGATGTTGTGAGTAAAGAAGAGTTACCCGATTTATTTACTACAAGAGAAAAGAGTATCAATCTAAATGAACTGGATCAAAAAGATAAACGTAGACTGAATTATATATTAAAGAATTCGATTAATTATATTTCTGGTACGATGAGTCCGGCCGATAAGGATCCAGATGTAAATGACTTGGAGTCTTTAAAGCAAGGTCTACAATATTTTAAAGATAAAAAGATTAGGGAAGTTGTACTTCAACCGAAATATATGGGTTCTAGATGTAATATTTATTTATCTAGTTCCATTGAAGATTGTCACGCAGTCAGCCGTAATGGATACCGTGTGAAAAATGTTGATCTTTCAGGAGTATATTCTAGTCTAATAGAGCGATTTAGTAGTTTCATGGAAAAAGAGAAAATTAAAACGCTAATTCTAGATGGAGAGTTATTACCTTGGAGCGCACTAGGTAAGGGATTAATAGAGAATAAATTTAACGTCTTATCCAAATCACTAAGATCAGAATTAAACATATTGCAAGAGACTGGATTTGATGAGCACTTTAACAAATTGATCTCTCGATATCAACAAACGGACTTTCACGATGAAGTAAATTATCATTCGAAACAAGTACTAACGAATAAATATGGGCACAATGATTATTCAACATTTAGTGCCGTAAAAGATACTTTAAAATCTTATGTACCAACTAAAAAACATGAAGAGTTGCTAGATATTTATGACGAGCAATTAACAATATATGGATCAGAGTCAGAATTAGAGTATAAACCTTTTAATCTATTAAAAATGGTTTATGAAAATGGAGAGGAAAAATTACCTACATTAAGTACTGCTGAAATTTTCTCACTCGTGTCAGATGATGAATATTTAGTCCTTTCATTAGACGATGAACAATACTTTGAAAAAGCTAATCGTTATTACGAGACATTAACAACAACTAGAAAAATGGAAGGGGTTGTCATAAAGCCTAACCATAAATCCTTCAATAGTGCACCATTCTTAAAGGTTAGAAATGCTGACTATTTAACGCTTATTTATGGATATGATTATAAGTTAGAACATAAATATCAGAAGTTAATTAAACAAAAGCGGATCAATAAGAAGGTAAATGCCTCAATTAAAGATTATGTTTTAGGGCAAAAGATGCTAGAATATCCACTATCTTCAATCTCGAATGATAATGAGCAGTATAAACAACTAATTGCAAATAAGTTATTTGAAGAACTGCAGGCAAAAGAAATCGATCCTAGATTGTAAAATGAAACACCTTTTATGAACATAACATAAAAGGTGTTTTTTTATGTGAAAAAAAGTAATCTGAATAATTGTTTAATCTTCTTAACTTATGGTAGTGTAAATTTTAGTAATGGTGGATTTGGAGGTAGAATTTTAATATGTTATTTTTACTAATTTTAGTATTACTAATTATCATGATTATGCTGTTTTTAAATACATATTCTCATTTTGGGAAGAGATATTCAAAGACTGAAATGGAGTCGTTTAATGCTTTAGAAAACTATGAAAAAGGTAAGTTCATAAATCAAGTTCCTACGAGTATGAATATGGATTTAAAAACAAACATTTCTATGATTAGGGATTTTGTTAAGAAAAGTCCGAATCGAAAACCTAAAAATGTTATTCCAATGGAGAAAATCATTTATTCGAAAAATAAGGATACAAAAATTACTTGGTTTGGACATTCAGCTTTATTAATTGAAATAGAAGGCAAAACGATATTAATTGATCCGATGTTTGGGAACGCACCAACGCCATTTCCACAGTTTGGAGGTAAACGGTATAGTGGAGGATTGCCGATTGAGATCAGTGAATTACCAAAAATAGATGCCGTCATTTTATCGCACGATCATTATGACCATTTAGATTACGGTACAATAAAAAAAATCAAACAGAAAGTAGATCGATTTATTGTTCCGCTTGGGGTAGGTAGTCACTTAGTGAGTTGGGGAGTACCTAAAGAGACTATTTCTGAACATAATTGGTGGGATGAATTTATGTTTGAGCATTTAACATTAGCTTGTACTCCTGCAAGACATTTTTCAGGAAGAAGTTTAACAGATCGTAACAGTACTTTGTGGTGTTCCTGGGTCATTATTGGAGAGAATAATAAAATTTACTTTAGTGGAGATAGCGGTTATGCACCACATTTTAAGGAAATTGGCGAAAAGTATGGTCCGTTTGATCTAGCGCTAATGGAGTGTGGCCAATATGATAAACGCTGGTCTGCAATCCACATGTTGCCGGAAGAAACGGTTAAAGCTTTTATTGATGTAAAAGGTAAAGTTCTTGTACCAATCCATTTTGGTGCTTTTACGTTGGCATTTCATGACTGGAATGATCCGATTGAACGGGCTGTAAAGGTAGCTAAAGAAAATGGTGTAAAGTACTCTACACCTAAAATTGGTGAAGCAATCAATCTAAGTACAGGTGAATATCCTAAATCAATTTGGTGGAAGTAAGTATAAATAGTTGTAAAAATAGCAGGATTGTTTCTTTTAAAATTGAATAATTAAAAAACAATTTTTTAGGGAAGTGATGTAGGTGGAAGTATTAAAAGAAAGTGCACAAATCATACAAGATTTAATTTTTAAGTTAGGCTATTCTAATAAAGTCATTGAACTTCCTAATAGTGCAAGGACTGCAAAGGAAGCAGCGGGTGCATTAAATTGTGAAGTTGCTCAAATAGCAAAGTCTATTATCTTTAAATTAGAAAGCTCAAATAGTCCTGTGTTAGTAGTAGCAAGTGGAATAAATCGAGTAAATGAGAAACAAATAGAGCAAGTTCTAAATGATCAATTAGGGAAAGCAGATGCCGATTTCGTCCGTGAACAAACGGGATTCGTTATTGGAGGAGTAGCGCCAATTGGCCATAAAAACCGAGTAATTACCTTTATTGATGAGGATCTATTACAGTATAGTGAAATATGGGCTGCCGCAGGTCATCCAAAAGCAATTTTTCAGTTAACACCGAAAGAATTAATTGAAATGACGAAAGGTAAGGTCGTAAAAATTAAATAATAGAATGCACAAGACTTTAATTGTGGCACATTCAAGTGTAATAAATCAGTTATTGATTTACTATACTTAAATGTGTCTTTTTTTATTGGGAACTTTTACCTTTAATTAGTATGAACTATGTTCAGAGTAAAGCCGATGGAAAGTGAGATGAATGAATAGATGTTAAACTTTATGTGCATGACATGTGGCGTACAATATAACAAGTCTAATTATCCTCCTTTGTATTGCACAATTTGTTCTGAAGAAAGACAATACATCAATCCCAATGGTCAAAGTTGGACAACATTACAGCTAATGAAGGAAAAAAACTTTCAAAACATTATTCGATTTGAGGAAGAGAACCTATATAGCATACAGACTAGTCCAAAGTTTGGAATTGGCCAAACCGCCTATCTCGTTATGAATGAGGGGTTTAATTTATTATGGGATTGTGTGTCCTATTTAGATGATAAGACAATTGAAGAAATAAAGCAGTTAGGAGGAATCAATGCGATTGCTCTATCACATCCTCACTACTATTCTAGTAAAATTGAATGGGCAGAAGAATTTGATGTACCGGTATACATACATGAGGATGATCAAGAGTGGGTTACGAGAAAAAGCGATAAGATTATTTTTTGGTCAGGTGAATCGTTAAAGTTGGATAAAGGAGTTACTATTCACCGACTAGGAGGGCACTTTAAAGGGGGGGCTGTATTAGAATGGCAGGCTGGTAATGAGCAAAAAGGAATACTGTTAACGGGAGATATTATTCAAGTTGTCGCAGATCCAAATTGGGTAAGTTTTATGTACAGTTATCCAAATTTAATCCCATTACCTGCAAAAAAAGTTAAAGAGATAACAGAGGCTGTAGAAAAGTTAAAGTTTAATAGGATTTATAATGCATTTCATGGGATTGTAAAAGAACATGCAAAGCTTGTAGTGCATAAATCGGCTAAAAGATATATTGAAGCATTGGAAGGGACTTTATTTGATACTTAATAGACTGGAAGGGACCAATTTTGGTCCTTTTTTTATGTTCTATTTTCGTAAAAAGTTCTGAGTTCATCTATAGAACAACTTCCCAAAAATGTTAAAAGTCGGGTTATTTCGAGAAAACATTGTACTTTGATAAGGTAGTAGATGAAAAAGATATGTATTTTATTGAGAAAAACTGTGGTTTACAAAATCCTACAGTTAATAATGCACCAAAACCAAAAACTACTTATAAAGGAAAGACTTTAGAAGACATCTTAAAAGAATTAGGATTAGATCAGTAATCATCAAGGGGAATCCGATTAATACGGTTTCCCCTTGATTGTGCTATTTATTTCATAGCGATTGTTTGATTTAGTTCTTCTTTATTCGGCTTAAAGACAGATAGAGATAAGGCTAATATTGAGATAATACCAATCCATATGATGATTGTCATTGAATGACTCATGGATAAGCCTTTGTCAAAATAGAATATTTCCCTTAATCCATCCGCGCCAAATCGCATTGGTACCCATGAGTAAATCCAATCTTTTGAGAAATTAGGTAATAGCTCTCTTGGCATTCCAATTAAGGAGCCTGAGAAGAAAAAGATTAAGGCAAAGAGACCAACCCCACCGAAACCAATCCACGACATTACAGCAGAAATTAGTAGATGGAAACAGAAATAAGTAATCGTTAAATAGAGAGCAACATCTAGGAAGTTTGGAAGAGTGAAACCAATCCATTTAGCCATTAATGTGATGCCAAAACCGATTATGAATGACAATAAAACCCCTAAAAGTAATTGTTCAAAAATAACGTTTAATTTTCCAACTGAATTTGAAGTTTGGGTCTTCTTCTTTGCTAAAAAGACAATAACAGCGCCGATTAAACTAGACATCCAAAGTGGTGTAATTAAACTGACGGGTGCATTTCCATTTGCCGTATGTGTACCAATTGGATTTACATTTTCAACTTTTATTACGAATGGATTTGCTAATACTTCAGCTTGAGTTACTGAAATTGAATTCACGTTTTTCTTTAATTCATTAAAAATTTCAGTATGAATAGTTAGGTTAAGATTTTCTACTAAATGAGTTAGCATTTGACTAGCCATCGTTGAACCTGTTGTATTTTTACCTTGATTAACTAATATTTTAATCGTGATAGGTGAAGGACTTGCTGTTTTTAATGAAGCCTGATTTTTACTTAAATCAGTTGGAAGAATAAGAGCTGCATAATATTTTTGATCATTTAGACCTTTACGCACTTTTTCTTCACTTGATACTTGGATCCACTTTATTGCCGGTTTTTCTCCATTTTTCGTTTTAGATAGTCCGTGTATTTTTGAAACCATTGTATCGCCTATATTTACAATACCTTTTGAAGGTACTTGGATACCTTGATCTTCGTTTACGATCGCGATTGGAAGATTTTTAGGTGTTGGATTAACAGAAGATGCTAATGTTAAACTGAAAATGATCGCAACAGCTAATACTAGTATAGGTGCTAATATAGCTTGTTTTTGTTTAAATAAGTTCATTTTTATACCTCCTAATTCCTTTATAATAAAATTACTGAACAACGTGTTGACTATTGTTATGTGAAAATATTACAATGAGTTTTAATAAATCACAATAAGCAAATCATCCAAATGTGTTCATTGCTAAACACATTTGAATGATTTGTTTAGTGTGAACTTATATTCCAAAGGGATGGATGATATAAAGTGACTCAATCAATAAGAGAAATAAAAGTTGCAAAAACGAAGGAATTAATAAAAGAGACATTAATAGAATTAATAGAAGAAAAAGGATTTGAGGCCATTTCAGTAAGAGATATTACTTTAAAGGCTGGACTAAATCGCGGTACATTTTATCTTCATTACAAAGATAAATATGATTTAATGGAAAAAAGTCAAAATGAAATATTAGAAGGCTTGCAGGATCGCCTTAAATTTGTAAGGCCAAAAGAACTGAATGAGTTTTATTCAAATGACATGGTCTATCCACCTATTCTTAATGTATTTCATTATTTAAAGGAAAATCAAAGGTTTATTAAAGTTCAAATTAGTACAAAAGGTGACCCATCTTTTCCAAAGAAAATGAAGGAATATATAAAGGGTACCATATATGAAAAATTGGTGGATATTATAGAAAATGAATATATGGTCGAAATACCACATGAATACGCAACTGCGTTTATTTCATCTGCATTTTTTGGTCTTATGGAGCAATGGTTAGAAAAAGAAGAACCAATTTCTCCAGAAGAAATGGCCATTATGCATATGAAGTTGTTGAAGTTTATGAAGCAATTTGTTACTCGAATCGTTAGGTGAAAAATCAGAAGCATAAATGTGTTTCTGATTTTTTTTCGTTTAATAAGTAAATTATGCAGTCCAATTTGAAATAATTTTTCATAAAGATGGGCGATTATCGAAAAAAATTTCTTGATTTGTATTGAAATAAGAAAAAAATTTTCATATAATTCTTTTGTAAACGTTTTTAAGATTAATTGTATTTAGAAATTGATAATTTAAAGGGGAATTATAATGAATATAGGGATTGTTGGCTTAGGGAAAATGGGCTTTGCATTAGCTGAGCATATGCATGAAGATGGTCATCAGGTTACAGCTTTTGATGTAAATAAAGAGTTTGTTAATCGCGCTGAGGAGAAGGGGATTATTCCATCTGCTTCATTAGAAGATTTTGTTTTAAAAATGAGCTCACCGAGAATTATTTGGATCATGGTACCAGCAGGTGAAATTACAGATAATGTATTGGAAACATTATTTCCTTTATTAGAAAATGGAGATATCATTTTAGAAGGAGGAAATTCTCATTATAAAGACAGTATTCGTAGAGCGGAGAAAGCAAATTCATTTGGTCTACACTATTTAGACGTGGGTACTTCTGGGGGGATTGAAGGTGCTAGATATGGTGCATGTTTAATGATTGGTGGAGATTTTGAAATCTTTAACCGTTTAGAACCTTTATTTGAAGATTTATCAGTGAAAAATGGCTACTCTTATGTTGGACCAGTAGGTAGTGGGCACTTTTTAAAAATGGTACATAACGGAATAGAATATGGTATGATGGCTGCAATTGGTGAAGGATTCGAAGTACTTGAAAAGAGCGAATTTAACTACGACTACGAAAAAGTAGCAAAGGTTTGGAATAATGGTTCTGTTATCCGTTCGTGGTTAATGGAATTAACTCAAAATGCATTTTCTAAGGATGCAAAATTGGATGAAATTAAAGGTGTTATGCATTCGTCTGGCGAAGGAAAATGGACAATTGAAACGGCTTTAGATTTACAAGTAGCTACTCCTGTCATTGCGATGTCATTATTAATGAGATATCGTTCATTAGAGGATGATACCTTTACAGGTAAAGTTGTGGCTGCACTTCGAAATGAATTTGGTGGACATGCAGTTGAAAAGAAATAATTTAAAAAAATGGACACTACAAAATGTAGTGTCCACTTTTTTGGATAAAATAGATTAAGACCTAGTTTCTGATATTGCTGTTCTTACTTTTTCAAATGATGTTTTGGCTTTATGTGAATTCAAAATCATTAAATTTACGTATAATGCATCAATAATACTTAATTGTGCAATTCTTGAAGCTAGGGCCTCTGGTCGATATTCTGTTTCTTCAGAAGAAGTGTAAAGTGAGACATCTACATTTTGGCTTAAGGTAGATTTTGGAAAACCTGTAATTCCAATTGTTTTGGCACCGGTTTCATTTAATACTTGCAAAATACGTAAGATGTCTTTATTTGATCCAGAGTGTGATATAACGATTGCCACATCATCCTTTGTCAGTTGAGAAGCTGACATCAATTGAAAGTGTGAATCTGTGTACGAGTTTGCTTTAATTCCTGTACGAATAAATTTATGGAAGGCATCCATCGCAATAACAGAGGAGCCACCGACACCATATAATTCAACTCGATTAGCTTTTAGGATAAAATTTACTGCTTTTTTAAAAGAAGAGCTATCAAGTATTTGAGCAGTATTTTCAAGTGTTCGAATATTAGATTGAAATATTTTATTTGCGATTGTTATTTCATCGTCTTTTTCGTTAATTTCTTCATGAATTTGCTGAATCGGAGTCATAATTTCTGATGCTAATGCAATTTTAAGAGCTTGGTAACCTTTAAATCCGATCCGTTTACAAAATCTAAAAACAGTTGCATCAGCTACGTTTAAGTCTTCAGCAACTTCCGTTATCGTACTGTGAATAATATGCTTTGGGTTTTGTAATATATAATCAGCAATCTTTTTTTCTTTATCACTTAATCGCGCATAGTAAGAACGAATTTTACCTAAGCTGTTCGTTTGTTCCATGTTTATACACCTTCCGAGGGAATTGATTTTTAGAAAAATAAATTTTTAATATAGTATTAAAATGAATATTTATTATTTTAAAGATTTAGAAAAGCAGTTTAATTCGCTTAATAATTATTATATAGGAAAAGAGAGTTTTTTTTAATAATAATATGAAAACCCTTTCTTGTAAAAAAAATTTCAGATATAATCATTATTAACGAAAAAAATTTTTTCATCCATATTTTTCTCCAGGAATAATTTTTTTATGAAAATTACAAATATTAGTTTATAAATAGAGGAAAGCTTTTTTAAGAAAAAATTTAAGGATTAGGTGAATAGCAAAATGATACAGACAGAAAAGTATTATTTAGGTGTAGATATTGGAACGACAAGTACAAAAGCAGTTCTGTTTAAAAAGAACGGGAATGTCGTGAGTTCACATAATGTTGAATATCCCCTTTATAGTCCTACACCACAAACTGCCGAACAAGATCCAGAAGAAATTTTTAGAGCAGTTGTTGAAGTAATGAAACAATCAATCTTTAAAAGTGGAATTAGTAAAGAGGATTTAGCTTTAGTTTCATTTAGTAGTGCAATGCATAGTGTGATCGCTGTTGATCAAAATGGACAACCAATAACACAGTGCATTACTTGGGCTGATAGTCGAGCAGTTGAATGGGCAAATAAAATTAAAAATGAAATGAATGGACATGCAATTTATTCAAGAACTGGAACGCCAATTCATCCGATGTCCCCATTAGCAAAAATTACTTGGCTTCGTCATGAAAAACCAGAGGTATTTTCAAAAACATATAAATTTATTTCGATAAAAGAATATGTTTTTTACAAATTCTTTGAGCAGTTTTTAGTAGACTACTCAATCGCATCTGCAACAGGATTATTTAATTTACAAAATTTAAATTGGGACGCAGAAGCATTAGAGGTTTGTGGCATTACTAAGGATCAGCTATCAGAGCCGGTTCCAACTACACATTCATTTACGAATTTAAAAGACCAATATGCAAATGAAATTGGGATTAGCGAATCCACCCCATTTATTATTGGTGCCAATGACGGTGTACTATCCAACTTGGGAGTTAATGCAATAGAACCGGGTGTAGTCGCAGTTACAATTGGTACAAGTGGTGCAATTCGCACAGTTACAGACAAGCCTATAAGTGACCCAAAAGGAAGAATATTTTGTTACGCGTTGACTGATAAGCATTGGGTAATTGGTGGTCCCGTAAATAATGGAGGCATGACATTTAGATGGGTACGTGATCAATTAGCTTCATCGGAGGTTGAAACGGCTAAGCGTTTAGGTGTTGATTCATATGAAGTATTAACTAGAATTGCTGCAAGAGTTACACCGGGATCTGATGGATTATTATTTCATCCATATTTAGCTGGAGAGCGAGCACCTATTTGGAATGCAAACGCGAGAGGTTCGTTTTTTGGTTTAGGATTACATCATAAAAAAGAGCATATGATTCGTGCAGTGCTAGAAGGGGTAATTTTAAACTTATATACTGTACTTTTAGCTTTACAAGAAGTAATAGGCATGCCTAAAAAGATACAGGCAACTGGTGGATTTGCAAAATCTGAGTTATGGAGACAGATGCTAGCAGATATTTTTAATCAAGAAGTTGGAGTTCCAGAAAGTGTAGAAAGCTCTTGCTTAGGTGCTGTAGTTTTAGGGCGATATGCGCTTGGAGAGATAGAAGATTTTTCAATTATGTCTGAGCTTGTTGGGACAACGTTTAGTCATAAACCAATCGAAGAAAACGTCGATATATATAAGGACTTAACTGGAATTTATATTAGTTTATCTAGAAAATTAAATGATGAATATGAGAGTATAGCAAATTTCCAAAATAAATGGATTAAGTAAAAAAACTGGAATTTAGCTTTGGTTTGAATAAAGAATGAGGTAAGATTACCATTTTTTGTTTTTAGGTCTTCAGAAATGATTAAAATAATATAAAATAGTCTTCAAGGTAGGATTTCAATTTGGAATTCTATCTTTTTTTTAGTTAGATAGTATTGGATTTGGAATAAAAATTACTAGTATTAGGTAAAAATCATTAATTGTTTTTTTCTTAAAAGGATATTAAAATTTAGTAAAGAATATTTAGATAAATATGTTTATAGAGATAGAGGAGGGTGCATATGATTGAGGGGGAAATCATAAAGTTTTATCGTGAAAAAATGGGGTTAACTCAAGCGATGCTTGGAGAAGGTATATGTACGACTACTCATGTTAGTAAAATTGAAAGAGGTAAGACGGCTTACTCACCTGATATTATTGCTTTATTTTCAGATCGTTTAGGAATCAATATTAATCATGAAGTCCAATCGTTTTATAATTTAGAAAAAAAATTACACCTTTGGCACGATGCCTTAATAATGAAAAAAGAAGCTCAAATAGAAGAAGGTAAAGCAGAACTTGAACAAATGCCCTTTATTGAATATTCACAATATGCAGCCCACTATAATTTACTAAGAGCAAGGTATTATTTTCATCATCAAAACTTAGATATGGTTAAGCAAATACTTACATATGTGAAAAAAGAATTTAGTGATTTATCTCCTTTCGAGAAAAATTTATTCTATCATCTTCAAGGTATGTACTATATATCGAACTATACTAGCCTAAGTAGTGAAGACCATCAAAAGGCAATTAAAGTTTTAAAGATGATTAATATTGACGAGTATCGAAATGAAGAATTCTATCACCACCTAGCAATTGCCTATCATTATGGAAGCTCCAAAATCTTAGCGTATAAGTATGCTGAGATGGCACTTAAATTTTTTCAGAGAACGAATAATTATTTATTCGCAATTAGCTCTGAAACACTTATGCTGTTGCAGTACGGTAGTGAATTAGAAATGAATTTTAATGAAGTTGTAGAACGCTATAAGGATTTGATCCATAATTGTGAAGTATTAGGGGATCGAGAACGTAAGGCTATTTTATTAAATAATCTCGGAGTGAAATATTTTAAGCGAGAAGAATATGAAACTGCATTGTATTATTTTGAGGAAAGTATTAATGAAACCGAAAATAAAAAATCAATAAATTATTTAAGGCGTTTGTGTAATTATTTAGAGACATGTACTGAGGGGACACTATTAGAAAAAGAAATTCTTCTTAGTGTGATGAAAAGAGCACTAGCACTAGCAAAAATGTTAAAAAGCCCAGTACATATAACCCTTATTAAATTATTTAAGCTTAAAGCTGAGGGAGCTCGTGAAAAATACTATCAATATCTATCTGATGAGGCACTCCCATTCTTTTATTCTACTAATAATAAATTCTATATCGAACAGTTTGGTAAGAAATTATATAAATACTATATAGAGATCAAAGAGTTTCAAAAAGCTGCTGAGTTATATGAGTCTATTGAAGATACATTTGTTAGCATGTAAAAAAAATACATAGATAACGTTAAGTAACGTTACTATGTATTTCTTTTTTTGCTCTTTTTTAATAAGGGAAAGTGTTTTTTGATTATTTTCTTTCGCTCACATATTTGGAGCAGAAGAAAATTGCTTAAAATTGTATGAAATTGGTTTATTCCGAAGAGGAAAAATGTTGTAATTTGTCGATTTTTTTAAAGGGAAATGTATGAATGCCGATAAATCAGGGTTTGTTATAACCCAATTGCTTAAAAAACGAAAATTCTTAATAATAGAATTAATAGAAATGAACGATAAATGTTCATTATATTTTGTAGATTGCTAGAGGAACTTGTCAAAAAATAAACTCTAGAAATGAACTGCAATCAGCAACTAGGAAGAAAAATGAACTGGAGGAAGAAAAATGGGGGAAAAGAGAGAAAAAAGTAAAGTACTTAAAAGTTTTACCGTTTTAGCTTTAACATCTAGTTTTATTTTAGGTTCTGTTGGTCAAGTAACAAATGTATCAAATGCAGCAAGTCCAAGTAAAGCAGAAGATATTCTGGCGAATTTAAGTTCAGAGCAAAGAGCAGCTCTTAAGCAGCTTTCTACTAATGAAGAAACTGGGCTACAAATTTCTTCTGATATTAACTTGGAATCACCAGAAGAAACAAAAGTTATTGTAGAGTTTGCCAATAAACCAGTTAAGGTCGCTCAAATTGAGGCGAGCGTTGAAGGTAAAACTTTAACAAAAACAGATGCACAAAAATTAATTGATCAAGACCATGATACTTTTGCAAAAGATTTAGGGAAAGTTTTAACAAATACAAAAAGTAAAAAAGTAGATTATAAAATTAATCGTTCATTTAAACATGCATTCAATGGTGTGTCGATTACACTACCAGCAAATCAAATTCAGAATCTATTAAAATCAAAAGCTGTAAAAACAGTTTGGAGTAATGAGAAATTCTCAATTGATCCGCCTGCAAAAAATCAAGAGAACAAACAATTAAAAGCAGACGAGTTTAATGTTGCAAACTATTCTCCATATGATCAGCTAGATCGTCTACATGCAGAAGGTTACACAGGTAAAGGAATTAAAATTGGTATTTTAGATACAGGTATGGATTATAACCATCCGGATTTAAAAGATGCATATAAAGGCGGATATGACTTTGTCGATAATGATACTGATCCGATGGAAACAACATATGAAGATTGGAAGAAATCAGGAAAACCAGAAGTAAACGGTTCTACTTATTATACTGAACATGGTACACATGTTGCAGGAATAATCGGTGGGCGTGGGGTAGCTGATAGTGAGTATTCATCTGTTGGTGCTGCACCAGAAGCAGATCTTTATGCTTATCGTGTGCTAGGACCATATGGTGGCGGAACAAGTGAAGGCATTATTGCAGGAATTGATAAAGCAGTAAAAGATGGTATGGATGTTATTAACATGTCACTCGGTGCATCTTTGAATGATCCACTTTACGCTACTTCTATCGCTGTAAACAATGCAGTATTAAGTGGGGTAACGACAGTAATTGCAGCTGGTAATGATGGAAATGGAATGTATACATTAGGTTCGCCAGGAGCAGCTGCATTAGCTTTAACAGTTGGTGCTTCATCTGTTGCAATTGATATCTATCAATATGCCGGTATACTGAATGGTAAAAATTACAATCTAAGACAACTAACGAAAAACTATAAAGATGATTTATCAGCACTAAAAGAGAAATCGGTTCAACTAGTCGATGTAGGTCTTGGAGATCCAGCTGGTTATAAAAATAAAGATGTAAAAGGAAAATTTGTCTTCATGAACCGAGGAGTTTATACATTAGACTCTAAAGTTGCATATGCCAAAGCTCAAGGTGCTGTGGGTGTGATCATGGCTAACGATGAAGCAAACAAGGCAGAGGGAGCAATTCAAACATTCCTTGGTGAATCAATGAATGCGATCCCTTCATTCTCAGTTTCATTTGAAGAAGGTTCAGTTATTTCTGCAGCATTAAAAGATGGTAAATCAGAATTTAACTTTGGTGATTTCAAGAAGATTCAAACAGCATCTGATGAATTAGCAGGATTTAGTTCAAGAGGTCCTTCACGAATCAATTATGATATCAAGCCGGAAGTTACAGCACCTGGAGTATCAATACTAGCAACAGTTCCATTTTATGTTAATGATAAAAACGTTGATGGTTCAAAGCCTGAAGATTATAAATATGCTTATGCAAGACTATCAGGTACTTCAATGGCTACTCCTTATGTAGCTGGAGTATCAGCATTATTACTTCAATCAAATAAAGATCTTGAGCCAGCCGATGTAAAATCAATTTTAATGAATACAGCCGATCCTTTATCGAAAGATTATAGCGTATTTGAGATCGGAAGCGGTCGAGTTGATGCATATGAAGCAATCCATTCAAATGTAGAATTACAAGTAGTTGATAAAACACCGACAATCATTAATGGTAAACAAAAATCAATCAACGAATTAACTGGTGGATTTAGTTTTGGTTCAATTGGATTTGATAACAAAGATATTACAGAATCTCGCAAAGTTACATTAAAAAATAGAAGTGAAAAAGCAAAAACATTTAGTGTAAATGTTAAATTCCAAACGGGCACTAGAGGATCTTTAGATGCCGCTAAAAATAATGTAACATTAACTGGCCCTACTTCAGTAAAGTTAAATGGAATTAGTTCTAAATCAATCAAGTTTGATTTAAATATTCCAAAAACAGCTGAAAAAGGCACATATGAAGGTTATATAGTATTTACAAATAATGCAGACCCTTCTGAAGAATACCAAATTCCATTTGGTGGACGTGTTGTTAATGAAGGAATCGATTTCTTTAAGGCTGACCCATTATTTTCGACTGACACTAGCTGGCCAGCAAATGCATTTCCGTTTCTTGGGTTTGAATTCTCATTAAAATCTCACATGAAGACCTTGGATGTTCTTTTAACAGATCCAAAGACAGGTGAAGATCTTGGTTTAGTTGGTTCATTTACACCAATCATTATAAATGATAATCAGCTGTATTATATTGGAAGAGGATTTAATTCGATTTACTTCCCATTTACAGGAGATTCGAAAAATCCAATTAGCAATGAACCGAGCTTTGCTCAACCAGGTCATTATCAATTAAAGTTGGTTGGAACAAATGATAAAGGAAAAACGTTCACAAAAGTTTCTGATTTCATTTACGATTTAGCGCCTCCGACTATTAAGTCTAGTTTTGACTCATTAGACCAAAAGGTAATTGAATATAATGATGGACAGTTTGATGAAAATGGCGAATTTTTATACGACTTTAATATTAATTTAAATGACCTTGAAACGGACCAAGCAAATAAATTAGGTTTAGGTGTCGATCAATCAAGCAACTCAGTTGTTTCATTTTATAATACTCCATTTCCTGCAAATCCGATTAATACGGATAAAAACGGAAACTATTCTGACCAAATTTTAGTGAGAAAACAATCTGCGCCATTGGAAGTTTCGTTTTATGGTATTGATGCAGCAAGAAATTTTACATCTAATCCAAGTAATAAGTTAAGTGTCGCATTTGTGGATGAAAATTTACCATACTACTATTTAAAAGCTGATAAGAATGTTCTGAATACTGGTGAAGCTGTAAATTACACTGTGCGTTCGAACAATGTGAAAAATTTAAAAACAACTAAAATTACAATGAACAATCTTAATTATGCTTCAATTGAAAATGTAGTTGTAAACGATGCAGTCAAAAAGTATGGTGATGCAGAGGTTAGTGTAAAGACTACACCAACGAGTCATGTATTTACATTTACTTATTTAGGAGATAAAGCATTACCGGAAGATTTACCGTTATTTAATTTTGATCTAAAAACAGATAACAAGTGGCTTAATGAAAGTCCTTACTGGTTTGGTATGAGAGCAACAACAATTGATCAAGCAAATGTTGAGACAAATGATGTCTACACTTATATGGACAGATATAACCTTAAGCCAACTGTTTCTAGAATAATGGGGGTACTACAAGTTGAAGGTGGCTTAGATCCAGTTTCAGGTGGAATTAATTTTGCCATTGATCTAAGTAAAGTCAACGCAAAAGTAACACTTACGTCATACGATGGAAAAACAGTTACGGATGCGCCAATTATAGACAAATATGGTTCATATGATGTTGATGGATTAAAACCTGATAAAAATGCCTATACAGTATCAGTGGATGTACCTGGTCACTTTACGATGAACCAACAAGTTGTTTTATCATCTGAAATTCGTGGAGAAACTTTAGGTAAATTATATAAATATAGTTTAGCAACTGCTGCAGCTGGAGACGTCAATAAAGATAATGTAATTGATGTACTAGATGCAATAGCTGTACAAACTTACTGGGGTACAAATAAGGCAACAGCAGACTTAAACTTTGATAAAGTAGTAGATAAAAAGGATATGGACTTTATTGTTCGAAACTTTGGATTACAAAATCCATCTGTCGACAAAGCGCCAAAACCAAAAACTACTTACAAAGGTGCAACTTTAGATAGTATTTTAAAGGATTTAGGTTTAAATCAATAATGATGTAGAAGAAGGAAGCCAGCAAGATTGGCTTCCTTTTTTATGTTATAAGGATATTTGTAAAATGATTAGTAAATCCATGAAAAAATTGAAAACATAACTTACAAGTCATAAATCTTTCTTTCACCCCCCAGGCGTGCTTTTCCTGTTGAACTTCTTATCCTTTTTATCGTTACGTCCTAGACTTAATAAATATTCAAATAAAGTATTTTAAAATAATTTCTCCCTATTCAATTAGTAAGAAAAAGCTATTATTTTGGGGTTTATTTAAAATGATTAAAAAGTTAAATAAAAATAATAGTAAGTTTTCACGATGAACTGATATTTCTTTTAAAAAATAGAAAAATTGGGTTATTTCGATTGTTTTTTATGGAAGAATTTAGGCGAACCTTGTCGAATATAGTGAGAGGAATTTTGAAACTTAGGTAAATTAGGTGAATGATAACCCAATTGACCGAAAATTTAAATAAATTGATAATAAATGTAGAAAGTAAATTTGATGTAAAGAGTTAAATATGAAAATAAAAAGTAATTTACTATTTTATCAATCATAGATCTTCATTGAATTTTACTTTAGATAAAGAAAAGCCAGGAGGAAGAAGAATGGGGAAGAGAGTAAAGAAAAGTAAGTTTGTATCAGGCTTTACTGTATTAGCTCTATCATCTAGTGTTGTTGTTGCACCGATTGCACATGTAACAAATGTTTCAAAGGCAGCAGGGAAAACGAAGACAGAAACAATACTTGCAAATTTAACTTCTCAGCAACGAGCTGCTTTAAAACAAATTACAACGAATGAATCGACAGGACTTCAAATTTCATCAGACATTGACCAAACGTCTACAAAACAAACTTCAGTTATTGTTGAGTTTGCAAATAAGCCTGCGAAAGTGGCGCGAATTGAGGCACAAGTAGAAGGTAAATCATTAACTGAAACACAAGCAGGGAAATTAGTTGATCAAGATCATACTACATTTAGTGCAGAAGTGGGACAAGTTCTAAAAGATGAAAATAATAAAAAGGTAGATTTCAAAATTAAGCGTTCATATAAACATGCCTTTAACGGTGTTTCAATGAGTCTACCAGCAAACCAAATTAAGAATCTATTAAAATCAAAAGCAGTTAAAACTGTATGGAGTAATGAGAAATTCTCAATTGACCCTCCGAAAGAATCAGATAAGAATAGCGAGTTAAAAGCAGATGAGTCTAAAGTAGCGAACTATACGCCATATGACGACTTGGATAAGCTACATGCTGAAGGCTATACAGGTAAAGGCATTAAAGTTGGTGTTCTTGATACAGGTATCGATTACAACCACCCAGATTTAAAAGATGCTTACAAAGGTGGATATGACTTTGTAGATAATGATAACGATCCAATGGAGACTACTTATGCTGATTGGGTAAAAGCTGGTAAACCAGGTACTGCAAATGGAGCTGACTATTATACTGAGCATGGTACTCACGTAGCAGGTATTATTGGTGGACGTGGTGCATCTGATAGTGAATATAAACAAGTTGGTGCAGCACCAGAATCAGATATTTATTCATATCGTGTACTTGGACCTGGTGGGTTTGGAACAAGTGAAGCGATTATAGCAGGTATTGATAAAGCGGTAAAAGATGGTATGGATGTGATTAATATGTCATTAGGTGCATCGTTAAATGATCCACTTTATGCAACTTCTATCGCTGTTAACAATGCTGTATTAAGTGGCGTGACGACTGTAGTAGCTGCAGGAAATGATGGAGACAAAATGGATACATTAGGTTCACCTGGAGCGGCTGCATTGGCACTTACTGTCGGAGCTTCATCTGTTGCAATTGATCTCTATCAATTTAATGGAACTCAGGATGGAAACCAGTACAAATTTAGACAATTAGCTCAAAACTACTCTGATAATGTAACGACATTAAAAGGAAACACTTATCAACTTGTTGACGTAGGTTTAGCGAATCCATCTGATTTTACAGGAAAAGACTTAAAAGGCAAGATCGCTTACATTCAACGTGGAACGATTGCTTTGATTGATAAAATTAAAAATGCAAAAGCAGCGGGTGCTGTAGGCGTCTTAATGGCAAATAACATTGATAACCAAAGTGAAGGAGCAATCCAAGCATTCATAGGTGAGTCGGTAGATGCTATTCCTTCATTCTCTGTATCATATGAAGAGGGACTAAAAATCACAGCAGCGGTTAAAGCAGGTAGAAATGAAGTTTCTTTTGGTGACTATACTAGGTTACAAACAGCTTCTGATGAATTAGCAACATTTAGTTCAAGGGGGCCATCACGTGTAAACTATGATATCAAGCCAGAAGTAACTGCACCAGGTGTTTCGATTCTTTCGACTGTACCATTTTATGTAAATAATAAAACAGGTGATGGATCAAATTCTGAAGATTATAAGTATGCATATTCGCGCTTATCTGGAACATCAATGGCAACACCATATGTAGCAGGTGTATCTGCATTATTACTTCAATCGAATAAAGACTTAAAACCAGAAAATATCAAATCAATTTTAATGAATACTGCTGATCCATTATCAAAAGCATATAGCGTATTTGAAGTAGGTAGTGGACGTGTAGATGCTTATGAAGCAATTCATTCAAATGTAGAATTAGAAGTCGTTGATAAAACACCAACGATCGTAAATGGCAAAGAAAAGTTGATTAATGAATTAACAGGTGGCATGAGCTTTGGTTCATTTGGATTTGACGGTAATGACATTGCTGATTCTAGAAATGTCACATTAAAAAATCGCAGTGAAAAAGCAAAAACATTTAGTGTGGATGTGAACTATCAAACTGGTCAAAGAGGATCAAAAGATGCAGCGTCAAATAAAGTTACACTTTCCGGACCGACATCAGTGAAGATAAATGGAATTAGTTCAAAATCAGTTAAATTTAACTTAAACATTCCAAAAACTGCTGAAAAAGGGACATATGAAGGTTATGTTACATTCACGAATACGCAAGATCCAACTGAACAATATCAAATTCCGTTTGGTGTTCGTGTAGTTGAAGAAGGGATTAAATCATTTGATTTATATAATCCACTGTATTCAAATAAAATTACGAATCCTACTTATGCGTATCCATTTATCGATGGTAGTGTTTCATTAAAAACACATATGAAATCATTAGATGTTATCATTCAGGACCCAACAACTGGTCAAGACTTAGGTATTATTGGTTCATTTAATACTCCAGTAATGAAAGAAGATGTCGTTTACAATATTGGTCGACTTGTCGGTGCATATTACTTCCCATTCACTGGTGATGCGAAAAATCCGATTAGTAGTAAATATGAATTAATTAAACCAGGTCATTACAAATTAAGACTAGTTGGTGTGAGTGAAAGTGGAAAAACATTTGCTGAAGCAAGAGACTTTATGTTGGAATATGCTGTTCCAAACATGACTTCAAGCTTTGACAAGTTAGATCAAAAGGTTATCGAGTATAGTGATAGCCAACTTGATAAAAATGGACAGATGTTATACGACTTCAACATTAACGTAAATGATCCAGAAATTGACGAAGCGAAAAAATACGGTATTAAAGCTGATCAATCAGATAACACAATTGTTTACACGTATAATTCCTTCTTCCCATCATTACCGATTAACGTAGATAAAAATGGCGATTATACTGATCAAATCTTAGTTGATAGCAAATATCCAGTGTTACCTTTAACATTCTATGGAATGGATGCAGCATTAAATCCTACTTCACAAATTAGAATCGCTTTTATAAAAAATACAACTCCATATTATTACTTAAAAGCGAATAAACAAAATATCGTAACTGGTGATACTGTAAACTACTCAGTTAAAGCAAATAATATTAGTAACTTAAAAACTACTAAATTAACGCTTCAATTGAATAATAATCAAGGAATCATTGACAATATTTTAGTTAATGATGAAGTTAAAAAATATGGCGACGCACAAGTAACAGTAAAAACTTCTCCTACTACTTGGGATTATATTACTCAATACGACTTTACTTTTACTTATTCAGGTTCAGCTAATTTACCAGAGGATACTTCATTATTTAATTTTGATATAAAAACAATCGATAAATCATTTACAACAGGTGCAGCGATTAACTTCTCAGGTAACGGTACGTCTACTATTGATACATCAAATGTAGAAACGAAAAATGTTTACACTTATATTGAAGGTTACAATGTAAAATCAACAGTTTCAAAACTATCAGGTACACTTCAAGTAGAAGGTGCAAAAGATCCTGTAACAGGACAAACAAATTACGCGATCGATCAAAGTAAACTAGGTGCAAAAATTTCATTAACATCCTATGATGGTAAAACTGTTTTACAAGCACCAGTTACATCAAAACAAGGTGATTATGCTTTTGATGGTGTTAAAATAGACAGTAAACCTTATACGGTATCTGTAGATGTACCAGGTCACTTTACTATGAGTAAAACATTGGACCATTTAGTTGATACTATTCGTGGTGAATTAATTGGTAAGCAATTACGCTACTTATTAGATGTTGCACCAGCAGGTGATGTTAATAAAGATGATGTAATCGACGTACTAGATGCATTAGCTGTCCAAACTTACTGGGGTACAAACAAAGCAACTGCCGACTTCAACTTTGATAAAGTAGTTGATGCAAAAGATATGGATTATGTAGTGAAGAATTTTGGATTACAAAATTCAACAGTTCCAAATCCTCCTAAAGCTAAAAAATCATATAAAGGTGCTACATTAGATAGTATCTTAATTGATTTAGGATTAACTAAATAAGAGTATGATTTAGGATAAAATTTATAACCAAATAAAAGCAGCCTTCTCCCGATTATTTTTTGGGAGAAGGCTTTTTAAATGTTTAAGGAATAGAGAAGGCGATTTTTTCCCAAACCATCGTTCTGTACTATAGCTTGTCACTCCAAATACAAAACGTGATCTTTAGGATGTAAATCCAATCCATTTAACAAATTTTATTATCAATAAGGTAAAGGAGATAAAACTAAAAAATTGGAAAATATATACATAAAGGATTTATCGGCGGGTTAACTTAAAGGAATAAAGGAGTTATAGGGAGATTTTTTATGAGTAAAAAGTTGATTCAATCAATTCATATATATGTCTTACTGATCATGTCGACGGGGTTTATGTTGCATGTATTTATTGTTCCAAGTATGTTAACCTCTTCGCATCGAGATTCATGGGTAACTGTGGTTACTAGCATAATCCCGTTTATGATTTGGATTTCTTTAGTTATCTATTTATATAAAAAGTTTAAAAATGAAGATGTGTTGTCTGTCATGTATAAAGTATTTTATAAACCAATTTCTTACTTACTTTCCAGCATTTTCGTAGTTTATTTTTTAATGACAGCATTTGTAACCTTCCGTTTTACACTTATTTGGGCTAATACAAATTATACTCAGGATATGCCATTATTCGTTGTTGTTTTATTAATTTCAGTTATGTGTTTTTATGCTGTATATACTGGAATTCGTTCGATCAGTACTATGGCATTTCTAATTTTACCAATTGTCAGCCTGTTTGGTTTCATAGTAGGAATAGGTAATGTTAAGAATAAAGATTATGGCCTTCTATTTCCGATCTTTGAAAAGGGGCATCATGAATTTTTTCATGGCTTTATTTACTCGTGCTCAGGTTTTTTTGAAATTATTTTTATTTTATTTTTAAACTCTTATTTGAAGGACAGGGTAAAAGCTAAATGGCTAGTCGTAGTTAGCCTTATTTTACTAATGTTAATCTTAGGCCCACTTTCAGGAGCTATTATGGAATTTGGACCTAATGAAGCTGAAAAAATGAGAAATCCAGTTTATGAACAATGGAAGCTACTAACAATAGGAGAGAATATTACTAGATTGGATTTTTTATCTATTTTTCAATGGTTATCAGGGGCTTTTATTCGGATTAGTTTAAATCTATTTCTTGCAAACTATATTATTAATTATAGTGGACGCAAAAAATGGAGCTTACCACTACTTTCATTAATTTTACTAATAGCGGTAATGATTCCATGGAATGCAACTTCCTTTTTTTATTTTTTACATAACTATTTCTTTCCGATAAATTTAATTTTTTTACTATGTACCATGCTTATTTTAATCTTTATGTCAAAATTAAAAGGTGACTCTACATGAAAAAAGAATCAGCTGCATCTAATAACAAATCAGACATAATAGAGTTTCTTGAATCTTTTAACCATTCATCTGATATTGCTTTTAGAACGAAAAAATTTAATGAAGGAGCGAAATTGCATGTTGTAGTCATAATGTTTTGTCCAAATTTGATTGATATTCAATTTAGTAACCAAATCATTATTGATATTTTTAATGTCATACATAAAGAAGAAAAATTTAATTTTGAGTTATTAAGTAATATAGTAGAAGCTAAAAAGTTAAAATCCGAAAAAAACATTAAAAAGGAAGTTGAAGAAAATTTATTTTCAGGTGATTTAGTCATATTTAATTCTTACTTAAATGAAATTTTCTTTGTTCCTGTAGCGAATCCACCTAAACGAAATCCGGAAGAATCGAATTTGGAAAACTCAATCCGTGGACCAAGAGATGGATTTGTTGAAAATATATCTGACAATATGGCTTTAATTCGTCAAAGACTTAAGACTTCATCCTTAAAGAGTATTGAGTTTGATGTCGGTGTACGCAGTAGGACGAAAGTATTACTAGTTTATATTGAAGATATTATTAATCCAACAATTTTATCGGAAGTAAAAAGCCGGCTAAGTTCCATGAAAAAAGACATAGTTGTTAGTAGCTATGAAATAGAGGAGGCGTTATATGACCAGCCATTCTCTATTTTCCCCCTTCTTGATAATATTGGCAGACCTGATTTCGTTGTGCAATCTTTAAATCAGGGAAGGTTTGCAATTATTGTTGATGGAAATCCTACTTGTTTAATAGGTCCAACAAATTTAAATCAACTCGTTTATTCGCCTGAGGATATACATTCGAGTTTTTATTATGTGAATGTGGTGCGTTATCTTAGAATTCTAGCGATTTTAACAACAATATTCTTACCAGGTTTTTATATTGCAATGGTGACGTATCATATGGACCAATTACCATATCCATTTCTTGCTACGATTGCTATGTCTAGAAATGGATTACCATTCTCAACTTCACTTGAGGCTTGTTTAATGTTAGTATTTTTTGAATTGTTTAAAGAAGCAGGAATACGTTTACCGAAGGCAGTAGGACAGACTGTAGCAGTGTTAGGAGGGTTATTTATTGGTGATGCGGCTATCCGCGCAGGACTAACCTCTCCTTCGATGCTTGTGATTATTGCATTAACTGTAATTTCGGGATATACATTAATTAATCAAAATATTGCGGGGAATATTGTAATCCTTCGCTTTATTATCTTAATATTATCATCAACATTAGGATTAATTGGTTTTTTTACAGGATTTTTTCTAATGGTTACTATGCTTGTTTCACTAGAAAGCATCGGACAACCATATATCACTTTATTTTCGGTACCAAGCATCTCAGACTTTTTTAGTGTCGTTATTAAAATTCCACAAGAGTATAAGAAAAAGAGAAATCAATCACTTCATCCAGTCGATCTAGACCGTCAGAAAGAGTGATAAATAGATGAAGAAATTATTTATTTTAATCATATCAATATTTCAATTATTGTTATTAACAGGATGCTGGGGCGCTCGAACATTAATCGATCAAACATTAGTTACAGGTATAGGTATTGATTTTAAAGATAATCACTATATTGTCACAGTACAAGCACTTAACTTTTCTAATGTTGCAAAGCAAGAAGGTGGGGCACCTCAAGTCCCAACTTCTCCATTAATAGGTCAAGCGACCGGAAAAACGATTCAGTCAGCTGTTAATAATATAGAAGAACGCTCACCAATTCCGTTATACTATGGCCATGTTAGTAGTGTTATATTAAGTAAATCAATCATTGAAAGTAAAATGAAAGAAATTAGTTCATTTATTAGTGGACGTCCTTTATTACGATATACACTATGGATATATGGTACGGAAATGGATATAAAAGAAATTTTTAAGAGTCAAAGTTTTTTTAATTTACCATTTTTGTATACTGTTGTAAATGATCCCGCTGAAAAAAGTAGAGGCAGTTTAATCTTACTTAGTTTGAAGTTTCATCAATTTATTTCAAGATATACTCAACCGGTTGGAACAGTTTTAATCCCATCATTAGATATAGATGATAAGAGGTTTATGGAAGAAAAAGAGGACAAAGTGGCTTATATAAATGGTGCTTATGCGATTACTCAAAAAAAATTTAATGGCAAAGTGTCAATAAAGGATGTAAATTCACTTAATTTTATGAAGCAAGAAAACTACAATATGTCACTTATACTTGAAAAAGACAAAATTAACTTAGTGATAAGAAATTCAAAGGGGTCAGTAAAAGTTATTAGGGGTGGGAAAAAGCCGAAATATATCCTTAAAATAAAAACAGATGTATCAGTTACGCAAAACGAGAATCATTTAAATAACAAAGAAATCAAGTCTAAAGCAAGTAAAAAAATAAAAAATGAAATTTTAAAAACGATTAAAAAAGGTGAAGAACTCCATGCAGATCTGCTTAATATTTCAGAGAAACCTTATCGATTTAATCGAAAAGATTGGAATATAAAAGAATTGAACGAGGTAGGCGTGGACTCTATAAAAGAAATTAAAGTGAATGTGAATGTATTAGGGAGTAAAGCGTATAAAAGATAAAAAGAGCATAAAAAGAGGAGCAATTTTTTGAAATCATCCTTCTTTTTATGCTCATTTTTATCGAAAATGAATTATGATAGAAATGAACTGACTAAAAGGAGAAATCCTATGAATGAAAGAGTAAGAGATAATTGGTTTCCAGGTCGTTGGTTAGGTGGGATTTCACTAATAGTAGGGCCAATTTTTATGCTTATAGGTGTTATTTTAAGAAGTAAGTTTCATTTCTTTTTCCCAGATCAGCTAGAAGCATATAAAGCTCATTCAACCTTACTATTTATATCTTATAGTTTTTTTATTGCTGGGAATGTTTTATTGTGGCCAGCAGTTATCTCACTTTGTCAATTTATCAGTATGAAGAAGCCAAATTGGGCATTGTGGGGAGGAAGTTTTGCGATATTTGGACTTTTTGCCCGTACTTTTCATGCAGGAGTTGATCATCTAGCTTTTCAAATGGTACGAATTATAGGTGTAGAAGCCACAACAAAAGTAATGGCGCAAACTTATGGAGCGTTTCATATATTCCATAGTCTATCCCCTCTAATCATGTTTGGCTGGATTATTTTAGCTATTGGGTCATATTGCGCTAAAGTATTGGGGCTAATTCGTTCCATAATGTTAGGACTAATGAGTTCCTTACCACTAGGCGTATTAAAAGGTACAACTCCATTTTCTATTGTAGCTACATTGGCACTGTGCATTGCACTTGTACCACTGGGGATAAGAGTTTTAAAAGATGGTGTAAGACCCAGTTTGAAGAGAATAATTAGTTCAGTGATAGTAATCATCGTATTATTAGTCGGTTTATTTGTAATCGGAGAGCTAGGATAATTAGAACCAGATCAATCCTTAAGCTTAATTATTTTATACATGGTGGTGAAGATGTGATTCTTGTAATAGGTGGAGCTCGGAGTGGAAAGAGTTCCTATGCAGAAAGACGAATAAAAGAAATGCAAACAGACGAAAATGATGTCGTTTATATTGCCACAGCAATCCCTTTTGATGGAGATATGAATGAAAGAATTAAAAGACATCAAGACGATCGTCCGAACAATTGGCATACTATTGAGCGCTATAAACAGTTCAATCAGCTAAAAACGAATGAAGAATTTCTACAATCGAAGTATGTATTAGTAGATTGTATGACAGTTATGATAACAAATTTAATGTTTGATCATTATACTGATGTTGATTTTGAAAAGATTAATAATAAGCAAATAAATAAGCTAGAACTAGGTATAGAAGTTGTAGTGAACGAGTTGATCGACTTGTGTGATCAGCATAGTAAAACACTAATAATTGTCACGAATGAAGTAGGGTATGGTTTAGTTCCTTCTTATCGTTTAGGAAGGATTTTTAGAGATATTGCTGGGCGGATGAATCAAAAAATAGCATCAAAGGCACAAGAGGTTATACTTGTCACAGCTGGTATACCTTTAAGAATTAAGTAGGGGTAACGACATGAATCGATTTAAAATGATCCTCAGTTTCTTTTCAAGCGTTCCAGTGAAAAACTATGAGTTTATCGAAGCTGAACTAGGAAAGGGAATTAGATTAGTTCCTTTAGTAGGCGTCCTATTTGGTATTTTACTCGTTAGTTTGAATAGTGGTATTTCGTTAATTTTGGACAATGAAGCAAGTGCATTTCTTATACTAATATTTTATTTATTCTTAACAGGTGGATTACATTTTGATGGGGTAGCTGACACGTCAGATGGAATATTTAGTTATCGATCAAAAGAAAGAATACTAGAAATTATGAAAGATAGTCACATTGGTGCTTTTGGAGTCATTTCGTTAATTGTATTATTTTTAGGTGATTGGTTATTTTTATCAAAGAGCACAACATTTGTCATATTTTTATTTCCGATTATTGGGAGATGTATCGCGCTATTCACTTGTAGAATAAGTACATATGCTAGAAATGAAGGATTTGGAAGTCAATTTATAATTGAAGCAAAAAAGTCGAGTTCATTAGTTGTTTTAATTGGCTATATACTACTTATTTGTTTAAGTAGTATCCTGATCAATGAATTAGGAATTATTTTCGCAATCTGTATTACGTTTGTTTTTATCGTATTTGTAACGAAGAGAATAAGTCGAAAAATAGGTGGAATTACAGGGGATGTAATTGGATTTACAATTGAAATCTCCCAATTATGCTTTTTAATTTTTGCTGTTATTGGTGAGCGATTAGTATGAGAATATTTTTAATTAGGCATACAGAGAGCATTGGAAATAAACAAAAGGTTTACGCAGGGATGACTGATTTTGATTTAACAGAAAGAGGCTTAAGTCAAATAGGTGATGTGATTACTCAGTTAACAAAAATGATAGATCCTACTTCACGTTATACTTTGTATTCTAGCCCACTTCGTAGATGCACAATATTAAGCGATGCGATTGGAGAATTAATACGAGAAACATCAATAGTTGAGCCTCGATTAAAGGAGACTAATTTTGGGGTATTTGAAGGGAAATCATATACTGATCTTTTAAACGAAGTACCTGAAATTGTTGAAAAGTGGAATCAAGATTTGATTCATTTTCAAATTCCGAATGGGGAAAGCTTAGCGCAGTGCGCAAAACGCGTAGATACATTTTGTCGTGATATTAGATTGAAAAACGAAGATTTAATAGTAGTATCGCATGGAGGAATTATGAAGCTATTACTCTTAAATTTACTTAAGTTAGATTTAAGTCATTTTTGGAAAGTTTACACGAGTAATGGATGTATTATTGAAATTGAATATAATGATGGTTTTGGATTTTTGAAACATATTATTCAACTAAATTAAGAGGATGGAGAAACTTGAACACAAAAAAAATTGTTTTAATTTCATTATTTATCGCATTAAGTGCAGTATTATCTAATATTAAAATTTTCTATTCCATTGCATTTGATTCAATGCCAGCATTTCTTGCTGCTATGATGATTTCACCGATCGCAGGCGGTGTTGTAGGTGCACTCGGCCACCTTCTTACAGCATTAACTTCCGGTTTTCCGTTTACCGTTCCAGTGCATCTATTTATTGCAATCCAAATGCTTGTGATTGTTTGGATTTATGGCGTATTATGTAAAAAATTGAATCAATACATAGCGATGTTAGTCGCAATTATTTTAAATGGTCCTGTTGCAACATTACTAAGTGGTCTATTAATTACTTTTTTAAATCACTCATTTTCAGTAAAGACTGTTAGTAGTTTCTTTATGTTAATGGTTATACCATTAACTTTAGCTTCAGCGGTAAATATAGTTTTAGCATTTATACTCCAAAAGGTGATGAAACGTGCAAATATCAAAATATAGGGATTTAACATTATTGCAAATAGATCGGAATCGCTATTTTACGATTGCTTGCGATAGCTGCGGCGGGATCGGGATGAGTGAACTTGATTACATAAAAGTAGATGAAGAGATTGTAGGATATTTAACTGCGAAATTATGTTTAGTCGAAACATTGGCATTTCGCTCTAAACCTACTGTTTTAATTAATACATTATGTGTGGAAATGAACGGTAGGGGAAAGCGAATCATAAACGGAATTGAAAAAGCGATCAAAGAATATAACGAAGCAAATTTTTATGAAGATAACCTGGAAATCAATATTACTGGAAGTACAGAAGAAAATATACCAACAAAACAAACAGGTTTAGGAATCACCTTAATGGGAGAAATATTTAATCCATTTAATAAAAGAGAAGTTAATTCTGGTGATGCTGTGATCTTAATCGGGTATCCAAAAGTAGGACATGAAGTATTAGAAGATTTAAATGAAAATAAAAACGAAATCATCAATTTTAATTCTTTAAAATATTTAACTAATAATAAAGCTGTTTCTGATTTACTACCAATTGGTTCAAAGGGCGTTTTGCATGAATTGAATCAATTGATGGAAACAAATAATATAAATATGAATCTTTTTATTCAATCTAATATCGAATTACAGAAATCGGCAGGCCCAGCGACATGTGCTTTAGCCATTATTAAAAAGGATACGATTGAAGGATTAAAAAGAAACATCTCACAGCCAATCACTTTACTAGGTGAGATTGTTTAATAGATCGAAATAAACATATTGGAGAACTAAAATGGCTGATGCGTTAAAAAATGTATATAACCATGATTTAATTTTAAAAATCGCTAATGAGATCAATGATGTTTTTCCAGAGTTTAATCGTAAATCTTTTATAAATGAAGTCTTTGATGAGAACTGGGAAGAGAAAACATTAAAGGAAAGAATGAGACATATTACGTTTTGTTTGGGAGAGGCACTACCGAATGAATATGAAGTATCGATAAAGATTTTAAGTAGTATATTAGATAAATTCCCAAAAGGCCAATTAAGTAGTATCATTTTTCCAGATTTTGTAGAAGTTTATGGATTAGAAAATTGGGAAACTTCTATGCAAGCATTAGAATTATTTACACAACACTCAACTTCGGAATTTGCGGTTAGACCATTTATTGTACAAGATCAAACACGTATGATGACGCAAATGATAGAGTGGTCTACTAATCCAAACGAACATGTAAGAAGGCTTGCAAGTGAAGGCTGCCGTCCAAAATTACCATGGGGGATGGTTTTAAAAAGCTTAAAAATAGACCCATCACCAATTCTTCCTATACTAGAAAACTTAAAGGAAGATGAGTCATTATATGTACGCAAAAGTGTAGCTAATAATTTAAATGATATTTCAAAAGATCACCCGAGTTTAGTACTACAGATTGCGAAAGAATGGTACGGAAAAAATCCACATACAAATTGGATTATTAAGCACGCCTGTCGAACGCTACTAAAAAAGGGGAATATAGAAGCATTTACAATTTTTGGATTTCAAACGACAAATGAAATCAACGTTGAAAGTTTTCAATTACAATCAAACAACATAAGAATAGGTGAGAACCTAAACTTTTCATTTAAGATTCATAGTAACGAATTAACCCCTACAAAAATAAGAACTGAATTCGCAATTGATTACGTAAAAGCAAAAGGACACCGTACTAAAAAAATTTTCAAAATATCTGAAAATACAATAGAAAAAGGCAAAACATTATCATATAACAAATCGCATTCGTTCAAAAACCTTACAACAAGAAAACATTATCCAGGCCAACATACGATTAGCTTGCTGATCAATGGCGTGGAATGTGGAAGTTGTAACTTTATGGTAGAGTAATTTATATAATTTCAAGAAAAGCACAAAAAACCCGCTAGAAATGAAGAAATTTCTTGCGGGTTTTCACTATTTTTTTGAGCAAGTCTTTATACCCCTATCTCTTATGCATCATCACATCTTCAGTTAATGGGGTAAAGCCAAGTTTTTCTTGTAATACGCCTTTAGGTATTTGGGATTTAGAGATTGTTACAGCCACAACTTTTCGATTGATGTTCTCATTATGGATGATCGACATAATATCGTAAAAATGCGGAATAGCTGCTTCTGTATAGGCAACAGCCAATATTTCTGAATATCTCGTATCAGGTCGAATTGTCATACCAAAATAGGCAAAGATTTGATTTTCAAGCTTGCATTCAACAGCATAATCAAATTCAATCGAGCTATAATATTCATTCATCATAGCAACTTGTTCGTTAGTAAGAATTTGTTGCTTCATTTTTAGCTCTTTCCAAACATTAAATTGAAATTGATCTCTTATTTCATAAGAAAAACCAGGAATATTTTGGATGGCTTTTATAAGAAGTGGATAATGAGCTCCAACTATTTGAGAGCGACTAGTAATGTTGAATCCTTTTGACAAGAAATAGTCGATTTGTTTCGACCACTGACCCCTAAATCGCTGTGCAAATAATTTACCACCATATTCCTCACTGATCGCAAATTGATATACTCTTTCAAATAATTCATCACGTACTTTATCTTCATATTCTGGTAATACCCAAGGATAACCTAACGAAACAAAATCTCCTTTACCAGAGAAACTAATATAACCTACAAGCTGATCTCCATCAAAAGCAAAGCATCTAGATTTAGCATCAAATTCGGGCTGGTTTTCAAATAACTTCGGAGATAAAGTTGGTTTCCACGCATAAGGCAAAGTCTGTGTCATCTGATTCCAAAAATCATACTGTAAATCAAGATCTGAAGGGCTCTCATAAAATCGATAATCTATAGTCATATCAATATCCTTTCCTAAACCATTCTATTTTTATAGTATCAAAATTGTAGTGGATTTGAATCATTAAGATTAGCTAATTTTCACAATAACTTTTAATAACACCTAAAAATAAATATCACATTAAATAAAGTATGATTTTAAAGTCGTTCTGTTGCCTATCAAAAAGTATTGAATGGAATGAAGAACAGTGTTTTTTAGCGTTTTGAAATCATAATGGATAATAATGAAAAGTACGAACAGTTTGTGAACTTGGCATAAAAAACTGTGAAAGTAGCTTAATTATTAATGAAAGGGGCATAAATAACGGCGATAGTGGACTTAATTATCATTGAAAGTGGCTTATATATCATTGAAAGTGGCTTATATATCATTGGAAGATGCTTAAATATCGTCAAAAGTGGCTCTTTTTTTGTTGCCAAAATTTGAATGTTAATTAATACATATTTATAGTGCTTAGGGTAACGATATGGAAATGACCTAAAATAGGAGGCGGGATATGAGGGCAGTTACTTATCAAGGGCATTTTTTGAAACCATAAATAAAGGAGCTCAATGATTGAACTCCTTTACTACTCTAGAGCGATATTTTATTTTGTTTATAATCTAATTGATTAGAGTGTGACATTCTATAGGCCATTATTCCGAATAAAACGCCAGCTAATCCTCGGAAAATCGTTGAAATAATCATCGCAATATTCATACTAAACGATTCAAGTAAAAAAACACCTACCTGAGGAGCGACAAAAGCAACGATTGAAAGTAAAAAATTATAGTTAGCTATATATGAAGTGCGATGTTCTTCTTCAGTTGATTCTAATAAGCTATTAAATAATATTAAAACAGTACCGGATACGAAAAATCCTGAGAAAAAGTTTACGAAAAATAAGTAGACATAATTCGTTGATAAAATATTTAAAATAGGTGCAGAAGCCATACCGATCGAAATCCAAATTAATAATTGAGTATTACTATATCGATTGGCCATTTTTGCCCACCAACGAAAGCTGGCGATTTGTGAAAGCTGGTTGCTTACAGTAAATAAACTAATCCAAAAAGCAGTGGCATGAGCAAATCTTATTTGATAAATCGAAAATAAAGACCATGCCATTTGCCATGCAAAGTTAAAAAATAGTGCACAAACTAAGAAAGAGATATATGGTTTATACTGAAATAAATGTTTTGAAAAAGGAGAATAATGATTAGAAATCTCAATTTGTTGCTTCTCTTCTTTATGCTTTAAAATATAATAAAACTCGATCATTCCAAAAATAAATGCAAATAAAAAAAGTAATTGATATGGAAGAGAACTTTTGGGATTAATTGATTTCATACATAAACCTGCTACAAGCGTTACGATCATTCCTATAAAGGTTAGTATTCTATTTCGGTTGCCAAAAAACGTGTTACGACGGTCTGCTGGAATTAAGTCACCAATAAATGCTTGCCAGCCTAAATTTAAAAAAGTACCTGGAAAATTCATTAATGCAATTAAAATAACGAAAAACCAGGCGATATGCTCTGATTTAATAAATGGAAGGAAAACCATTATTAATAGAAAGAAACGGGTAAAGAAAATAGAATAAGCTGTGAATTTTCTTTTTTCCTCTAATTTATTAACCATAAACGCAGCTGGTAGCATTGCAGCCATTCCGACAATTGAAGGTAAGGAAGAAATTAAACCTACTTGATAATTAGTAGCACCTAAAATTGCAATAGCAAACAAAATAAAGTAATTATTTGATAAACTGATCGCGATTGTAGATGCGGCACCATTTTTAATACTCTGGGATTCATTGTATAGTACGACTTGTTTACTGTAAATCAACTGACTTTCCTTCTTCCTTTGTATTAATTTCCTAATTACAAACAAAATTCCAAATAGAATATTTGATTTTAAATCTTTAAATAATTCATTAGAACAATAGCATATTTATTCATTAAATACTATGTTTTAGAACCAAGTTTTAATGTAAAATAATGGCTAAATATTGAACAGAAATTTCCAAAAATTAGCTATTAATTTCAGGGGTAAAAAATTGCATTTTAGAATAGATTTTAATAAAATAGAATAATCTGTCTGATGTAATAAGAAACATATTTTAAACATATTAAATATTGGAAAGAACATTTTTTAATAGTTAAGCCATACTAATATTAGAATTGACGTAAAAATAATTTATTATTTCATCGTCAATTTTTTATTGCACTTTAAGAAAGCATAAGTTGGCAGCGATGATGAGTACTCGACGTAGTAGCCAATTCTAGGAATAAAGTATAAGTGCAACTACGTCTCGGACTTCGGTTAATAGGCTAGCCAATCGACAAGTTTTTTTATTTACATAAGAACAATATACGGCAAGGAGAAGAGACATATGTTTTCACCAGTTTACAAAGTAAATGATGATGGAGAAATTTACTTAAGTACAAAAGGTTTTTCAGTAACTTACGACCAATTTAAAGAGGATGAACAAGGTAACGCATATGTAATCGTAAAAAGCGATGAAGAACCTCTAATTAGAGTGAAGCTACTTCTACATAATATTGGTAATGCGAAAACACCAGAATTAGAAGTAAAAAACAAATCTGGATTAGGTCAGGTGGAAATAAGATTACTTCGAGTAAAAATTAAAAAATTTAAAAATGGATGGGGAGCAAAAATTGCTTTATCGAATGGAGAAGTGACGATCAAAGGCGATATACCTAAACACGTTAAGATACAAGTAGTTCGAAAGATTAAGTTATCGTAATTTTATAAAGCACTTATTATTTATTATAAGTTTTTCTATTTATTATTTGGACTTTATTTCATATTTTTAGGGTGCCTAGTTAGTCTAGGCATCCTTTTTTATATAGGTATGTGGCTTTAAGCACATTCTAAATTCCTATTAGCCGTTTATTTTAAGAAAAAATTAAGGATTCTATTACATAATTCAATTATTAATGAAAAGGAGTGGAATTATGGAAAATTTAGAATCGAATTTAGTAGATCAAGATCAAAAATTGAATTTGAAAAAACATTCAAATACTGGAGCATTTTCACCAAAAGTCATTTCAATTTTATTAATCGCGAACTTGGTAATTGGTGTTTTTACTTTAATAGGTGTAGGCTATTTAAGTTACAAAAATAATGGTCGTACTGAAATAATGAATGGTTTCCGAAATGGTGGAGGTTTCCCACAAGATGGTGGCGGAGGCTATTTCAATCAACAACCACCTTCATCAGGGAGCAGTAATTAAGAAGAGACACAAAAAAGGGCCAGAAATTTTTGTATTAATGGAAAAACTTTTTCATGGTAAGGATCAAACTATTACAATTCTAAATCGGAACAGTCGTAATTAGCTCATTTGGTGGTATGATATGTGTAGGATTAGGTGTAAGCGTGTTTTGAAACTGTATTCTATTTTACATTTTCTCTATTAATCAGAGTCATTATCGGGGTACTCCCCCTTCAAATATAAGACCGATTCAAGCATTTACGATTTGTTTATTGATAAGGAGCGTTGCTATAAAAGGGCTGCTTCTTTTTTAGTCTAATGGAGGTTTTAGTAGTGAAAATTTTAGTTGTGGAAGATCATATTGAAGTTTTAAATTCAATCGTTGAATTATTATCAAATGATTTTACAGTAGATAAAGCGTTAGAGGGGGAAGAAGGCTTTTACTTAGCATTGCAAAATATATATGATGTAATTGTATTAGATGTCATGCTTCCCGAGAAAAATGGTTTTGAAATCGTAAAAGACCTAAGAAAAAAAGGTGTGCATACGCCAGTACTTTTTCTAACTGCAAAGGATTCATTAGAGGATCGTGTAGAAGGATTAAACCTAGGTGCTGACGATTATTTAGTTAAACCATTTCAAGGGCCAGAGTTACTAGCAAGAATTTATGCTTTACTTAGAAGAAGTGGTAAATTAACCATTGATAGTACCTTGAAGTATCAAGGAATTATTTTAAAAGGAAAAGAATATCCGGTTGAAATTAATCATGAAACGATTCATTTAACAATTAAACAATATGAGTTGCTAGAATATTTCATTCAAAACCAAGGCAAAATTTTAATGAAAGAACAAATTTTTGATAGAGTTTGGGGATTCGATTCCGATACGACCGTTGCAATTGTTGAAGTGTACGTTCACCAACTTCGAAAAAAGCTAGAACCATTTAATTATGGTAGTCTTATAAAAACTGTCAGAGGAATTGGATATATTATGAAAGATGACTAGGTGAAAAGATGTTTAAGAAAACAAAAATTCGATTAACAATTATAAACTCAGTAGTATTTATCCTGCTAATTGGCATCCTTTCTATTATCATATATTCGTATACAAATACTCGTTTATATAAAGAGGTTGATCAGTCACTTTTATGGAATATTAATCGAATTCAAAACGGTGATAATCCGAATCGTATACAAAATTCCAATCGAGATCCTCGTATTTTAATGGTCATGTGGGATGAAAATAAAAAAATCATTAATCCTATGCCTGGTATTAATGCAATCATTTTACAAGATGAACTAAAATATCCTAAAAAGATAAATGAATTATATAATGATAAAATCGGTGAATTAAATTATCGTACGATATCAATTCAAGGTGAAACAGACCGAGGGGAAATTACACTGCAAATATTACGAAATATTGATTCAGAAAAAGATTTAGTCGATACATTATTAATTATATTAATTATTGGTTGGGTCTTGGGTAGTGCATTATCAATTATTGCAGGTTACATGTTAGCTGGACGTGCACTTGTACCAATTAAAAATGCATGGCATAAGCAACAGGAATTTGTATCTGACGCTTCCCATGAAATAAGAACACCTTTAACTGTTATTCAATCGCGTTTAGAATTATTGCTCAGAGAGCCTGGTGCAACGATTGAGGAAAAGGCACAAGACTTTTCAATTATGCTAAAAGAAAATAGGCGTCTTTCCAAACTAGTTGCAAGCTTATTAACGTTAGCAAGGTCAGACTCAGGACAAATACAATTAAATAAAAAAATATTCTCTTTAAATGAATTGTTAGAAGAAGTCATTTCACATTTCACTGAAATCATTTCATTTCAAAAAAAAGAAATATTATTGTCCATTAAAGATACGTATTTTTATCTCGGCGATCAAGAAAGAATTCACCAGTTGCTAGTCATTTTAATCGATAATGCAATGAAATTTACAAATGAAAATGACACGATTCAAATTAACTGTGAGCAAGTGAAAAATAATTTTCTAATAAAAGTTATAGATAGTGGAGTCGGAATAAAAGAAGAAAATCTTTCACGTATATTTGATCGTTTCTTCCAGGAGGACGTATCACGTACATCCAAAAATGGAATTGGACTAGGGTTATCAATTGCAAAATGGATTGTTGAAGAACATGGAGGGAAAATAAAAGTCAAAAGTAAAAAAGGAGAAGGCACAAGCTTCGAAATTACTTTGCCAATTCAATCTTCTTCAAAAAATAGCTAAATTGGATTTAGCCTAGTAATTTCCGACATTATTTCCTAAGAAATAACGCAAAACTACAATATATATTAAACAAAGTTCACTGAATTTACAGATGGGTACAATCAGATTAGAAAATCTACTATAAATTCGAATATAGGAACCTGTCTTAAAACTTGAAATATGAAGTGCTTTTGGTAAGAAAGGAATCATTGGTTATTGAATAGAATAGTATTTAAGTGATTATGTGTATTTGGATCAATGTTTTAAGCAGGAAATGACAAACGAATTAAGTAATGAGTTATATTTTTGCTAGAAAAAAGCAGTTAATGAGGCATTAGCTTTTAAATAAATTATTTTGTAACATTAGGACCCATCTACATACATTTGTAATCGTAGCGGTCCTTTTTTATTTTGGTAATTTTTCAATATATGAAGTCTTTTAAACAACTAGAAAATTTGTTGAAGTGAGGTATCACAATGGAGGAACAATTTTCGTGTTTAAATAGAAGAATGATAAAGAAAAGATTAGCAGAAAAAGAGTTTGATGTACTAGTAATTGGTGGAGGAATAACAGGTTGTGGTATTGCGTTAGATGCTGTAACAAGGGGGATGAGTACGGCTCTTGTTGAAATGCAGGATTTTGCAGCAGGTACATCTAGTCGTTCTACTAAGCTAGTTCATGGTGGTTTACGATATTTAAAACAGTACGAATTTAAAATGGTAGCAGAAGTTGGGAAAGAACGTGGAATTGTTTATGAAAATGGTCCACATGTAACTACACCTGAATGGATGCTGCTTCCTATTTATAAAGGTGGAACTTTTGGTAAATTTACGACCTCTATAGGCCTTAGATTATATGATTACTTAGCAGGTGTGAAAAAGGATGAACGAAGGAAGATTTTAAATCGAAAAGAGACGATCAAAAAGGAACCTTTAGTTAAACGAGAGGGACTTATAGGTGGGGGCTATTATGTTGAATATCGAACAGATGATGCCCGGCTTACAATTGAAGTGATAAAAAAAGCAGTTGAATATGGAGCTTTGGCAATCAATTATGTTAAAATGACGGATTTTATATATGAAAATAATAAAATGGTAGGTGCTAAAGTAATCGATTTAATCACGAGAGTACCTTTTACAATTCGCGCAAAGAAGATTATTAATGCGACGGGACCATGGGTTGATCAGTTAAGGGGAATGGAACGTTTAGAAAGTGATGAAAATCTTAGACTAACAAAAGGTGTTCATTTAGTTATTGATCATAAGAAGTTTCCTTTAAATCAGTCTGTTTATTTTGATACGATAGACGGTCGAATGGTATTTGCAATTCCAAGAGATGGAAAGACTTATGTAGGTACAACTGATACATTTTTTGATAGAGATACTGCTAATCCAAATGTGAGTAATGAAGATAGGCAGTATATATTAAATTGCATTAAGTATATGTTTCCGACTATAAACCTAGAAGATATCGATATTGAATCGAGCTGGGCTGGTGTCCGTCCTTTAATTTTTGAAAAAGGCAAAGATCCCTCAGAAATATCAAGGAAGGATGAGATTTGGGAATCATCATCTGGTTTAATTTCAATAGCAGGCGGAAAACTAACTGGATATCGTAAAATGGCGGAGACAATTGTAGACCTTCTTTCAAAGAATAGTGATAATAGATTGAAAGAATGTCAGACTAAAAATTTACCAATTTCAGGTGGAGATGTCGGTGGATCGAAAGGATTTCATTATTTTAAAAAGAGATTTTCATCTGTTGGAGTCGCAATTGGATTAAGCGAATCGGAGTATAAAAGATTAAGTAAAATATATGGATCTAATATTGAGCATCTAATGAATATTTCGTTTAGTGATTTCAGAAATTATACTAAACTACCTCTATCATTATTTTTACAGCTAGAATACAGTATTCAAAATGAAATGACTGTAAAACCAGTAGATTTTTTTATTAGAAGGACCGGCTTTTTATATTTTCAAATCGATTTAGTTAAAAAGTATAAAGATGAAGTTATTCGATATATGGCAAATCGATTAAGTTGGAACAAGTATCAAATTGAAGAATATCGATTAGAATTAGAAGAGAAAATAAAAGATGCAGTTACTGCTTATAATGAATGATGTTAAAAGCGATTAATAATTACGAGTGTTGACTAAACAGCATAAATAAGAAAACCCAGACTGATTAAGAGCGAATGGTAATCAACAGTCTGGGTTTTCTTATTTTCTAGATATGAATTTATTATTCGTAATCCAAAATCTCCATGGATAGTCCCTTGCCTCACCTGTGTTTTCAATTCCAATTCTAGGACCACTGCTAATATGCTCTGGTTTAATTCCTTCTGTAATGTATACAGGTGGCATCCAAATAGGTTTACCATATGACTTCATCGTAATATTTAATGCTTTTGTAAGCTTACCAGGCCCATTCGTTAAATTAGAAATCGGCTGATTTTTTCGATTTTCGATCATTTTTTCAATACCGTCCAAAGGTTCTAGTGCTCTAATTAATACTGCATTAGGTATACCAACTTCCCCGCAAACAACATTTATTAAAGTATGCGTATGCATTTGATAAGTATAGATCAATCCCGGCTCATGGAACATAATTTCAGTCCGTTTCGTACGTCGATTTTGAAAACTGTGTGCAGCTCGATCACCTGGCCCCATATATGCTTCAGTTTCTACGATTATCCCAGAAATTTCCTTTTTGTCAGTACTATGAACTAAAATGCAGCCTAAAAGATCTTTTGCTAATTGTAAAGTTGGTTTATAAAAGAAATCTTTTTTAAATGTCGAATTCATAAGAAACTCCTCGAAAATTGTTGAATAAAAAGAGAAAATGTTATTTTTTGTCGCATCAATAAGGTTATTTACCTATTTATTTATTACAGAATTGTTAAAAATGGATTAAATAGATTAAATGGAACATTAGAAATTATTCATAATTACTCATTGTACTACACTCCTTAAGCTTGTACTATTTATTTGTTATTAGAATATTCAAAAAGGGGTGTAGAATTATGGCAAAACCATCATATTGGAAAGTTTTATCAAGTGTTTCACTTGTTACAGCTTTAAGTATGTCCATTCTTACAGCTGGAGTTACTACAAAAGCAGCAATTCCAACTGAAAGTGAGAGCAAGCAGTTAGTAGAAAGTCCTTATTTAGATTTAAACATGGTTGACGATGAGAGATTAGAACAAGCATTAACAAAGAGAGGCGTAATCAAATCAACTGATAGTGCTAAAGTTGCTAAAGCAAAGGTACAAGCTTACATAGAGAAAAAGCAAGGAAAGAAAGTAAAAGTAAGCGATTCAGTTAGAAATTCATTAATTGCTGAAAAACAAAGAGATACATTTGAAAAACGTAAAATGCAGTTAATGAAACAATTAAATAAAGGTAATGGAAGCATTACTAAAGATAAGGCTGAAGGATTTGTAAGTGTTAATCCAGCTAAACAAGCAAAATATAACGGTTCGCAACGTGAAGATAATGTATTAGTTATCTTAGCTGAATTTGCTGACTTTAAACATAATAATGTTGATAAAGTAGATGGATATATGTATACATCAGACTTCAATCAAAAACATTATCAAGATATGCTATTCGGGGATAAAGATTTTAAATTACAAGATGGATCTAAAATCAAGACATTTAAACAATATTTTGAAGAACAATCAGGCGGAAGCTATACTGTAAAAGGTACAGTTACAAACTGGTTAACAGTTCCTGGAACAGCAGCAGATTATGGTGATGATAATCCTGAAGGTGGTCATGATAACCTTGCTCCAACTGGACCACGTGATTTTATTAAAGATGCTGTTAAAGCTGCAGTCAAATCAGGTGTTAATTTAGCTGATTTTGATAAGTTAGATATTTATGATCTTGATGGTGATGGAAATACGAATGAGCCAGACGGTTTAGTCGATCACTTAATGGTAATCCATGCAGGAACTGGGCAAGAAGCAGGTGGCGGTAAATTAGGTGATAAAGCAATTTGGTCACATCGTTGGACATTAGATGGGGTAACTTCATTTGATGATACTACTGCATCTGTTCCTTACTGGAAAGGTAAAATGGCAGTATACGACTACACTGTTGAACCAGAAGATGGTGCTACTGGTGTATTTGCTCATGAATATGGTCATGATTTAGGTTTACCTGATGAATACGATACACAATATTCAGGTAGTGGTGAACCAATTGCTTCTTGGTCAATTATGAGTGGTGGCAGTTGGAATGGTAAAGTTGCAGGTACAACACCATCAAGTTTCTCTCCACAAAATAAAGAGTTCTTTCAAAAAACGATGGGTGGAAACTGGGCTAATATTACGGAAGTAGATTATAAAGATATTGATCGTTTAGGAATGCAAGCTGTAATCGATCAAAGTGTTACAAAATCAAAAAATCCTGGTGTTGTAAAAGTTAATTTACCGAAAAAAGAAGTAAAAAGTAAAATTCAGCCTCAATTTGGTGCAAATTATTACTATAGTACAAAAGGTGATGGTATCCACACTTTCATGACTTCACCTGAATTTGATTTAACTGGAGCTACAAATGCAAGTTTCACTGTAAAAACTAATTATGAAGTTGAAGCTGGATATGATTACTTATACGTAAATTTATTAGATGAATCTGGCAAGAAAATTAAAACTCTTGAAACTATTGGTGATGAAAATATTGATAAAACAGGTTACGAAACATCAAAAGGTCTTTGGGTAGACAAGTCATATGATTTATCTGAGTACAGTGGTCAAAAAGTAAAAGTTCAATTTGAATATGTTACTGATGGTGGACTAGCTCCAGATGGATTTGCGTTTGACGAAGCAAAATTAACTGTTGATGGTGCAGTAAAAATCACTGATGGTGCCGAATCAACTCCTTTATTTACATTAGACAAAGCAGTTGTATCAAATGGTACTGACTTTAAAAACCACTACTACTATTTAGAGTGGAGAAACTATGCTGGTGCTGATAAATCATTAGAATTTGCTCGTGGAGTTAAATATAATACTGGTTTAGTAGTTTGGTATGGTGATGATAGCTATACAGATAACTGGACAGGAGTTCATCCTGGTGAAGGTTTCTTAGGAGTAGTTGATGCACATCCAACTGCAATCGTAGGAACTCTAAATGGTCAACCAACTGTAAATCAAAGTACACGTTACCAAGTTGCAGATGCTGCTTTCAGTTATGATAAGTCACCTGCATTCTACATCAATTCACCATCTCGCGGAATCTTTGATTACAAAGGTTTAGCTGGTGTAACTACATTTGATGATTCTAAAAAGTATGCAGATCCAGAAGGACTAATTCCAGACGCTAGTAGAAAAGTTCCTAACTACGGATTAAAATTCCAAGTAGTTGGTGAAGCAAAAGACAATTCAGCTGGTGCAGTTTGGATTCGTTCTAGTAAATAAGATTTGATAGATTACGAGTTTGATATCTTCAAACTCGTATTCTTTTTTTTGTTTTTGTATCAAGAAATAGTACTGGAAAAAACTCGTCAATCGGCGAGTTTTTTTTTCGTGGTTTTTATGAACAAAATGATTTTAATGGACTTTACGTCTTTAACGTTCATAAAAACTTTTTTCAGAATTATTAAATTATAATACTTGTATCAGAAAGCGTTTACAAAGAAGGGGAGGAAATAGAAATGAAATTTAAAAAAACTAGTTTGTTGGTCATGACGTCCTTGATTACGGTAAGTCTTGCAGCTTGTAAAGGGAGTAATGTAACGACAGGAAGTAATAGTTCTTCCTATCCTGATAAAGCAATTTCAGTGGTGGCACCATCTGGAGCAGGAGGCGGTTGGGATTTAACAGCTAGATCCTTCACTAAAGTATTAAGTGAAACAAAGCTCGTTAAAGAGCCAATGACTGTTGAAAATAAACCAGGCGGTGGCGGAACAGTATTCATGGCTGAGTATGCTACACAAGATAAAGCAAATAATGAAAAATTATTTGTAAACTCACCACCAATTATTATTAATAATTTGAAAAAGGAAGGAAATAGCCCTTATGGCTATAAAAATAGTACACCTTTAGCAGAGCTAACAAAGGATTATGGTGCAATCGTTGTAAAGGCTGACTCAAAGTATAAAGACTTAAAGTCACTTTTAGATGACATAAAAAAGAATCCTAAAAGTATTACGCTAGCTGGGGGATCTGCACCAGGTTCAATGGATCATTTAATCGGAATTTTACCGGCGTATAAATACGGTATTGACCCTACAAAAATTAAATACGTTTCTTATGATGGTGGATCAGAAGCAATAACAGCATTATTAGGCAATAATGCAGATGTTATTTCAACAGATATTTCTAGCACGCTTGAATTTGTTAAATCAGGTAAGGTTAAAGTTTTGGCGGTGACATCACCTGAACGTTTACAAGGAGATGTATTATCGGAGTTCCCAACAGCTAAAGAGCAAGGTATTGATGCGGAGTTTATCATTTGGCGTGGAGTTTTTGGACCTGAAAAAATGTCTAAAGATGCATACGCGTACTGGGAAAAAACAATTTCAAAATTAGTAGAAACAGATGAATGGAAAGAAGAAGTAGAAAAGCAAGGCTGGCAGCCGGAATATAAAAATGGTGAAGAATTTAAATCGTTCTTAGCTGAACAAGAAACACAAGTTCAAGATTTATTAAAAGCTTTAGGAATGAGTAAGTAATGATTCAACCAAAAAAGGGGGATTACACTCCCTTTTTTCACTACTAAACATAAAGAGGTGAGATACATGAATAAAAAATTTGATCGTTTAGCAGCTATCATTTTTCTTATTACAGGTATTACTTTTATTATAGAAAGCCGCAATATTGCTACAACTACTTATGGAAGTGTAGTAGGACCGAATGTTTTTCCATTTATTCTTGGTTGTGCGCTTTCCCTTTTAAGCTGTCGGTTATTTTACGAAACATTTTCTTATAAAGAAAAAGAAAAGGAAGCGGTTCAATATAATTATAAACAGTTTTTTATTATCCTAGCTTCAGCTATCCTTTATGCACTTTTACTTGAGAAAATTGGTTTTATGATCAGTTCGTTTTTATTTCTTATTGTATCAATTCAAACTATGGAACGTGGAAATTGGATCAAATCAATTTCGATCTCATTAGGTTACTCAGTCATCATTTACGTTATTTTTGTTGATGTTTTAAAAGGTACTTTACCTGGCTGGTCAATTTGGTTTTAGGAGAAAAGAAGGGAGAGTTATCAATTGAGTACTTTTCAATATTTGATGCAGGGATTTGAAACTGCATTTACATGGTATAACTTATTGTTCGCTTTTGCTGGAGTATTAATTGGTACGGCAGTAGGGGTGTTACCTGGTATTGGCCCAATGAGTGGGGTTGCACTATTAATTCCCGTTACGGCTTCTGTAACTGGGTTTTTAGGACCTGAGCAAGCAGCGGGAAGTGCCATTATTTTATTAGCTGGTGTATATTATGGAGCTATGTATGGTGGATCGACTACATCAATTTTATTAAATACACCAGGTGAATCATCTTCTGTTGTGACGACGTTAGATGGTTATCAAATGGCTAAAAAAGGTAGAGCGGGGAGTGCTTTATCGATTGCTGCAATTGGTTCATTTGTAGCCGGGATTTTTACTCTTATTGCACTTATTGTATTGGCAAAACCATTATCTGCATTAGCAATTAAGTTCGGTCCGGCGGAATACTTTTCTTTAATGCTTCTTGGACTATGTGCAGTTAGTGGGCTAGCTGGGAAATCGGTAACAAAAGCATTAATTATGACGATCTTTGGATTATTAATTGCTACGATCGGAATTGATTCTGTGTCAGGTGTCTCTCGATTTACATATGACATTCCTTGGCTATATCAAGGATTAGAATTTTTAACAATAGCGGTAGGGCTATTTGCTTTAGGTGAAGTATTTAAAACGATTATTGAAAATGAAATAGAAGACGGTGAGATGGCAAGTATTAATAATTTATTACCATCTAAAGCGGAACTAAAGGAAAGTGCAGCACCAATCGCTAGGGGCTCAGTATTAGGGTTTTTTGTTGGTTTATTACCTGGAGCAGGTGCAATTTTAGCCTCATTCTTTGCTTATATTTTAGAAAAGAAAATTAGTAAAACCCCTGAAAAGTTTGGGACAGGTACAATTGCTGGGGTTGCATCTCCTGAATCTGCAAATAATGCAGCATCTGGAGGAGCGATGATTCCTTTATTAACGTTAGGTATTCCAAGTTCAGGAACGACTGCAATCTTAATGGGTGCTTTAATGATGTATAACATACAACCGGGACCACTATTATTCGATGAACATCCTGATGTAGCATGGGGATTAATTGCGAGTATGTTTATCGGAAACGTAATGCTTATAATTTTAAACATGCCTTTAGTAAAAATATTTGCAAAGATTATTCAAACCCCAAAGAAGTATTTATTGCCATTAATTGTTGCCATTTCAATATTTGGTGTTTATGCGGTACAAGTATCCATAAATGATTTACTTCTATTAATTGCATGTGGAATTTTTGGATACTTCCTTGCAAAAAATGACTATCCAATAGCTCCACTAGTATTAGGAATCGTTTTAGGTCCAATGATTGAAAATAATTTAAGAAGAGCGTTAACAGTATCAAATGGTGATTATAGTATTTTCTTTACACATCCTATTTCATTAGTATTTTTAATAATTGGAGCACTTTGGATCATAGTTCCAATTTTGATGAAATTGAAAGGGAAAGAAGTCGTTATAAATGTAGAGGCTTAAAAATTCTAACAAAACTCCTTTAATAAAAGGAGTTTTTTGATTATTATAAAAATATAAGGGGAAATTTTATGCGTTTACATTATAAGTTAATCATCTTTATATCAGTTCTCATTTTAATAATAAGTAGTGTTTTTGAAATAGTATCTCAGGAAATGTTTCTAAGGAATCTTAAACATGAAAAAGGATTAAAGGCTCTAGCTATTTCTCAAACAGTGGCAAATATGCCTGAAATTCGTGAAGCATTTTCAAACGAAAAGCCTTCTGACATTATTCAGCCAATCGTTGAAAAAATCCGAAAAAGAGTTGGAGCAGAATTTATCGTCGTTGGGAATAAAAATGAAGTACGTTATTCACATCCGAATCCAGGGTTACTTGGTAAGAAAATGGTCGGAGGAGATAATGATAAGGTATTTAGTGGCAAGGAAATCGTATCAGAATCTACTGGTACACTCGGTCCTTCTTTAAGAGGGAAAACTCCTATTTTTGATGATAACGGCAAAGTAATTGGAGTTGTTTCTGTAGGCTATTTATTAAAGGATATTGATCATGAGGCAAAAGCCTTTAGTAAAAAACTATTAAAAAATAGCATTGTCATATTAATACTTGGAATCGGAGCAGCTTTTTTTATTTCGTTTAATATTAAAAAATCCATCTTTGGATTGGAACCGAAAGAAATCGGAAGGATGTACAAAGAAAAACACGCCATTTTAGAATCAATTCATGAAGGGATTATCGCTATTGACGAATATGGAGAGATTACAGTAGTAAATGAAAATGCTCATAAAGTACTTTCTATTCCAAATAATATTAAACTTAGAGGATTAAAAATAGAAGATGTATTACATAATTCTCATTTAAAGAAAGTAGTTGAAACTGGCGAGCCAATTTATGATTTAGAATTTTTAATTAATGAAAAAGTAGTCATTATTAATTGCATACCGATCGTTGGAGTCGATTCTAAAATTGTTGGAGCGGTAACGACCTTTAGGGAAAAATCGGAATTGAATAAATTACTAAATGAATTATCACAAATAAAAGCATATTCAGAAGGCCTTAGAGCACAGGCACATGAATATTCGAATAAATTACATACAATTTTAGGGTTAATTCAACTAGAATCCTACCAAGAAGCGATTGAATTAATTTCAAAGGAATCCAATATAACGCAAAATATTATCCATTTTATTATGGAAGAAATTTCGGATCCAGTCGTTGCAGGACTTCTACTAGGGAAAATAAGTTTAGCTAATGAGTTAAAAGTAGATTTTATCATTGACTATAATAGTAGTTTTGCTAATGTACCGAAGGAAGTAAATCGGGAAGACTTAATCACAATTATCGGAAATCTATTAAATAATGCATTTGATGCAGTATTAGAAACGAATAAGCCTGAGAAGTTTGTTTCACTTTTTCTTACTGATTTAGGTGAAGATTTAGTGATTGAAATTGAAGATAATGCAAATGGAATCCCTGAAGAATTAATTGATGAGATTTTTGAATATGGTGTTACGTCTAAGGAGCAATCTCATAATTCAGGGATTGGACTTCACCTTGTTCAAAGGCTACTTAATAAATTAAACGGACAAATTACTTTTCATTCAAACGAACATGGGGGAACTACATTTATTGTTGCAATTCCGAAACGCCAAAAGGAGAGTAACAGATATGATGAAAAAGAATTTAATAGAAGTGTTAATTGTTGAAGACGATAGTAGAATTGCAGAGATTCATCAACGATTTATTGATCGAATTGAAGGCTTTAAAGTAATTGGAATTGCTACAAATTATCAAGAAGCAGTTGATTTAATTGAAATTTTAAATCCTCAGTTAGTATTGCTAGATGTATATTTTCCAGATATGAATGGTTTAGATTTTTTACAATGGATGAAGAAACATTCAATTATGGCAGATGTCATCATGATTACTGCATCGAAAGAAATCGATTCAGTTAATAAAGCTTTGCATTATGGCGTATTTGATTTTATTATAAAGCCAGTCATTTTTGATCGTTTTAAAAAGTCACTAATTCGTTATATAAATTATTCAAATAAAGTAAAAAGCTTACAATCAAAAAGTGCATATATTACACAGGATGAAATCGATGGATTAATAGGAAAGAATAATACAATAATTGAAGAGCAAAGTCTATATCCTAAAGGTATAGATAAACTTACTTTAGATAAAGTGTTACTCGCAATCAAAGAAGTACGTAACGGGATGACTGCTGAGAATATAGGTCTAGAAATCGGCGTTAGTCGCACAACTGCCCGCAGATATTTAGAATATTTAGTTTCGGAAGGAAAAGTTTCAGCAGATTTAGCGTATGGAACGATTGGAAGGCCAGAAAGAGTTTATTTGGTCAAAAACTAAGTCATTTAGTAAGTTTACTTAATGACTATGACAAACCTAACAATTCTGTAACAGGATTTATAAAAAATGATGATCAGAGAAGTATCTAAACGCTTGATATACAAGCGTTTTTTTATGTTTTTTACAAGTCTGTGACATCACCTGGTTACTAAAGTATGGTTTATGAAAGCGTTGATAACTTTACATTTGTTATATAAACTATACTTTGCAATAACTACGGAGGGATATGAATGAAAATACGTTTATTAACTAAAGAAGATGCAGAAATCTACCTTAATATTCGTTTGGAAGGTTTAAAAGAGAATCCTGAAGTTTTTAGTACTACAATGGATGAAATACTTGATCAAGATGACCCAATTGAATACAAAGCAGAAATATTAGATAAAGATAAAAACTATACGATTGGTGCATTTACTAATAAAGGTGAATTAATTGGCGTAGCAACCTTAAGAACATTTGATAAGATTAAAGCAGAGCATAAAGGAAAAATAGAGTCTGTCTATGTTTCTTCTAGAGCTCGAAAAATGGGAGCCGGCCTTCTTTTAATTGAAGAAGCAATCCATTTAGCAAAAAGCATAGGACTTGAACAAATTTCATTAAATATAGTAGAAGGAAACGAATCAGCTAAAAAATTATTTGAAAAACTAGGGTTCAAAACATTTGCTAAAACACCTAATAGCTTAAAATTTAACAATGAATATTGGGATCAAGAGCATATGATGTTGACGTTGAGTGCAGGAAAGACAGGAAAGGCAGGATAGTTTTGCGCTACTATCCCTTACTTCATTATTTACCTATTTCTTGCTCATAAAAAAGGTTTTACCTAAATTGTCATTTAGACAATTAGGTAAAACCTTTTTTTAGTTTTGATTATTTAGTAAAAGTTTTTTCAATGTCATCTAACATTAAGTAAGCAGCTTTGATTCCACCAGCAGTGTTCCAAATTGTATCGCTTACTTCCATTACATGTCCATTTTTAGAAGCATTTAATTTTTTGAATAATGGATCTTCTGTAAATTCTTTTTCAAGCTGAGAACCAGACTCTTTACCGTCATCATATGTAAAGTAGAATAGGTAGTCTCCGTCCATTGCTGGAATACGTTCTTTTGTTACACCTTTTTCAGCGAAATCAGGTGCATTTTGCTCTTCTGGTCGCTGGAATCCTAATTGTTTAAGAATTACACCAGAGAATGTATCTTGGTGATAGATTCGCACATCAGCACCCATGAAACGTACCATTGAGATTTTTTGATTAACTTTATCGCCTAAAGTTGTTTTTAGGTCATCAACTCGTTTTGTATAATCAGCTAAAACTTTATTGCCTTGTTCTTCTTTATTTAAAACTTTTGCATAAAATTTGAAATTCTCTTGCCAATCACCACGTAATGTTTCAGCAAAAACTGTTGGTGCAATAGCACTTAATTGCTCATAAACTTTTTCTTGGCGCATTTTATTACCAATGATTAAGTCTGGTTTTAAACCAGCGATTTTCTCAAGGTTAACTTCACTTTCTAAACCAACAACCTCAACGCCATCCATATCTTTAGAAATATGGTCATACCATGGATTACCTGTCCAAGATTGAACAGCACCAACCGGTTTAACGCCTAAAGCTAGTAAAGCTTCTGTTCCTTCGTTTGTTAGAATAACAACCCTTTTTGGATTAGCAGGAACTTTAGTTGTTCCCATTGCGTGCTCAATTGAAATTGAACTCAATTCTTTATTATCTTTACTAGAAGTTTCATCTGATTTCTTTGTGCCACAAGCACCTAATACCATAATTGCTGCAATGAAAAGAGCAATTAGTGAAGAAAATTTTAGTTTTTTCATATTGGTCTCCCTCTCATGTTGATAATGATTATCATTTAATCTGATTACTAATATTATAGATTAAGAAATTATTAGAAGTCAACAAGAAGTTGAAAATCATTCTCATTGACTGGTTAATTCATTTCATTTAGACTTATAGAAGAGAATAGAATAGTAGGAGAAATAAAATGCTTATTCATCCAAGATCAAGAATTATCGCTTTAATAGCTTGTCTTATATTATTAGTAATTTGTTTTTTTTCTAGTATTTTACTAGGGTATACGGAAACTAGTTTTACAAGTTTAATTCATTCATTTACACAATTTAATGGATCTAATGAACATTTAATCATTCAAAATGTTCGGATACCAAGAGCTATCATTGCCTCAATAGTGGGAGCAAGTTTAGCAATCGCAGGTTTATTTATGCAAGTATTAACTAAAAATCCTTTAGCATCGCCGAGTGTTCTAGGAATTAACGCTGGCGCATCAATGCTAATTGTACTTAGCATTACATTTTTCCATTTACAATCGCCTGCAGCTACGATCTGGCTTGCATTTTTAGGAGCTACATTATCAGCAGTATTTGTATTTGGATTAAGTTCAATAGGGAAAGATGGGGCGACGCCATTAAAAATTACATTAGCTGGGGTTTCAATTGCAGCTATGTTTAGCTCGATTACACAAGGTCTACTTGTGACAAATGAGGTAGCTTTAGAGCAAGTATTATTTTGGCTAGCGGGCTCTGTACAAGGTCGTTCACTTGATTCATTATATATGGTATTACCATATATCGTAATAGCTTGGGTTATTTCACTTGCACTTGGTGGAAAGATTAATACATTCATGCTAGGAGAGGACGTATCAAAGGCTTTAGGCCAAAATACAACATTATTAAAAGTCACATTAGTTGTTTTAGTAATCATACTAGCAGGTGGTGCTGTTAGTATAGCTGGACCAATAGGTTTAGTTGGTATAATTGTTCCTCAAATAGTTAGAATGTTCGTTAAGAATAATTACCGTTGGATGATTCCATTTTGCGGTATTTTCGGTGCAATTTTACTTCTATTAGCTGATGTAGGATCTCGCTATATACTAATGCCGGAGGAAACTCCAGTTGGTATTATGACCGCAGTTATTGGCGCACCTTTCTTTATTTACTTAGCAAGAAAAGGCGGTACAGTAAAATGAGCATGATCAAATTACGAAACAAATACTTTTCATTACTATTTAATAAGCGTTCAGTTTTCGTTTTAACCATTGCACTTCTTTTATTGATCAGTTCATTTATTGTCAGCTTAACACTTGGTGATCGTTACATCTCAATTCCAAAAGTATTATCTGTTATTTTTGGTGAAGGTGAAAAAATAGATGAATTATTTATTCAAGCATTTCGAATGCCTCGAATAATCGTAGCAATTTTTGCTGGAATTTCTTTAGCAATTGCAGGAGCAATTCTTCAAGGGTTAGTAAGAAATCCACTTGCATCTCCAGATATTCTAGGGATTACAGGAGGAGCAGGGGCGGCAGTTGTCTTATTTTTAGCTATATTTAGTAATGACCGTACGAATCAATTAACAGTAAGTATAAAATGGTTACCTTTAGCAGCATTTATTGGTGCCATCATAAGTTTAATATTTGTTTATGCTTTTGCTTATAAAGATGGGGAATTAAGACCATTAAGACTAGTTTTAGTTGGAGTTGGATTTTCTGCATTAGCTCAAGCAACAACTTCATTCTTTATGATTATTGGACCTATCTTTAGAGCAACTGAAGCGAATATGTGGTTAACGGGAAGCGTATATGGAGCGAACTGGGAACAGGTTAAAATCATTACAATTTGGACGATCGTTTTTATTGTATTAGCTTTAGCGTTTATTAGGCATATAGATACGCAACAACTTGGAGATGACGTTTCAACAAGTTTAGGAGTTCAAGTAGAAAAAAATCGACTAATCTTGTTATTTATAAGTACAGCATTAGTAGCAGGTGCGGTTGCATTCGCAGGGGCTATTGCATTCGTTGGGCTAATTGCACCTCATATTGCTCGGAAAATAGTTGGTGCCTCCTACGGTGCGTTGATTCCTTTATCTGGAATGATTGGTGCTATTATGGTATTAGTAGCTGATACAATTGGAAGAACGGTGTTTAATCCGATTCAACTACCTGCTGGTGTCTTTACTGCCGTAATTGGTGCACCATATTTTATCTATTTATTATTTAAGACTGGAAAAAGGTGATAATAAGATGTCAAAGAGTGCAATAGAAACAGAAAAATTAACGTTATCGTATGATGATCGCACAATAATAAATGAATTGAATTTTCAAGTTCCAAAAGGAAAAATTACTGTATTAATCGGAGCTAACGGTTGCGGAAAATCAACATTACTTCGTTCACTAGCAAGATTATTACAACCGAAAAGTGGAACAATTTTACTAGATGGAAAAGAAATAAGTAAACGACCTACAAAAGAAATTGCACGTAATCTTTCCATTCTACCTCAAAGTCCTGTTGCACCTGAAGGTTTAACAGTATTTCAATTAGTGAAACAAGGAAGATATCCATATCAAACTTGGTTAAAGCAGTGGTCAAAGGAAGATGAAGAAAAAGTAAATCATGCCTTGAAAATAACAAATATGTTTGGATTAAAGGATCAATTAGTCGATTCATTATCAGGTGGCCAACGTCAACGTGCTTGGATTGCAATGACATTGGCACAGGACACGGATACAATTTTATTAGATGAACCTACAACATATTTAGATTTAACACATCAAATTGAAATCTTAGACCTACTTTACGAATTAAATGAAAAAGAGCAACGTACCATTGTTATGGTCCTACATGATATTAACCTTGCTTGTCGTTATGCACATAATGTAGTAGCAATATCAGGCGGCGAAGTATATGCAGAGGGAGACCCTGAAAAAATCATAAACCAGAACTTGATCTGTGACGTTTTCTGCATGAATTGCGATATTGTGAAGGATCCACTATTTGGAACGCCACTTTGCATACCTCATGGACGAGGAAGAAAAATAATTTAATAAACTCTAAAAAGGTGTCCTAAAAGTAGGGCACCTTTCATTTAGTATGAGGTGAGAAGATGACGCTATCCATTAATAATATTAGTGTAGATATACTTGGCAATTCGATTCTTAAAAACATATCTTTTCAAATAAAACAAGGTGAAATATTTTGTTTAATCGGTACTTCAGGAGCAGGGAAATCAACATTACTTCGTACATTCAATCGATTACAAACAGTTAGTAATGGAGAAATTCAATTGAACGGGCAATCTATTCATTCAATGACTCCTCAAAAATTACGAAAAAGTGCAGTAATGATTTTACAAACTCCCTCATTATTTGAAGGGACTGTAGAGGATAATATTTTATTTGGTTTAAAGTTAAATAGTGGGTTTGATAAAAGCGAATCTAAACTTTTGGCTACTTCATTATTAGAAAAAGTGGGGCTTGAGAGTCGATTATTAGAACGTAATTCTTTTTCTTTATCGATAGGTCAACAGCAAAGAGTATCAATCGCTAGAGCAATTGCGATGAAACCGAGCATTTTATTATGTGATGAAATTACTTCAGCGTTAGACCCTCAATCTACTCTACATATTCAGGATCTGTTAGTAACATTAAAAAAGCAAGAAAATATGTCTATAATTCTTGTTACACATAATATGGATTTAGTTCAACAAATTGCTGATCGAGTAGGGTTGCTCATTGACGGTAAATTAGTAGAAGTGAGTTCAGTTAATGAATTCTTTAATAATCCAAGCACGGAATTAGGGAGAAATTTTCTTTCTACAATTGCTTAATGAGGTGAAATTATGGAAGGTAATTTGCAAATTACAGGAGTATCTCTGACATTTCTATTAATTATCATTGCGATCGCATTATCCTATTATCAAAAACTTGGTGTTGAAAAAGACATTGGCGTTTCTTCAGTAAGGACCGTTATTCAGTTAATGATAATGGGTTATGTACTTGAATACATACTGCAAATTGAGCATTTTTTAATTGTCATCATTATATTATTTTGTATGATTTTATTCGGTGCCCATACTTCGAGTAAGAGGTCACAACAAATTGAAGGTGCATTTTTTATATCTTTTATTAGTATTCTACTGGGTGTCATGATTTCTTTAGGAGTCGTGTTAGTAGCAAACAAAATTGCGCTGAAGGCTCAATATGTTATTCCAATTTCAAGTATGATTATTAGTACATCAATGAATGCAAATAGTTTAGCATTAACTAGACTTAGAGCAGAAATTCAGGCGAATAAAAATCAAATTGAAGCTGCTCTATGCTTAGGAGCAACAACTAAACAAGCATCAAATACTATCATAAAAAATTCAATTAAAGCTGCCTTAATTCCATCGATTGATCGGGCTAAAACAGTTGGAATCGTTACATTACCAGGCTCGATGACTGGAATGATTTTTGCTGGTATAAGTCCTTTATACGCGATTAAATATCAATTGCTAATAGAATGCATTTTAATTGGTGCAATCGCAATAAGTGTATTCTCATCGACACTTTTATCCTATAGAAAATTCTTTACAAAAGATGACTCGTTGAAATTTGAAACAATTGTAGAACATGGGTAAGGATAAAGGGGAGAAGGAAAATCCATTTCCTTCTCCCTTTATCTTGTCCTATTATCCAATTACTCTTAATTGAACGTCCATGTTTCCTCTAGTTGCTTTAGAGTATGGGCAAACGCCGTGTGCTGCTTTTACTAGTTCTACGGCTACTTCTGTTGGAACACCTTGTACTTTTACATCAAGTTGAGCAGCTAATTTGAAACCTCCATCAGTAGGGTCTTTACCGATTGTTATGTTTGCAGTTACAGATGTAGAATCTAGTTTAATTTTTTGCCTGCGAGCTACTAAATTTAATGCACTGTCAAAACAAGCTGAATAGCCAGCGGCAAAAAGTTGTTCAGGATTTGTTGCTCCACCAGGTCCACCTAATTCCACTGGCGGTTTAAGTGCTAAATTAATAAAATCATCTGATGAAATAACTCTTCCATCACGTCCACCAGTTGCAGTTGCTGTAGCAGTATATAATTTTTCCATTTTCAATTCTCCTTCATATGAATGAACTATTTTTTACTCTCATTTACAGATTGAATTTTTTGTAGTAGAGACTTTGTCTGATTTAATAATGTTAAAAATTCTTCTTGAGTAGAATTACTTTCCTCGAAAAATTTCTCAGGAATACAAAAAGCTTTTTCTTTTATGTTTTTCCCTTCTTCAGTTAGCGAAATGAACACTTTTCGTTCATCACTTGAATCCCGTTTACGAAAAATTAAACCAGCTGATTCCATACGTTTTAGCATAGGTGTAAGAGTACCTGAGTCTAGAAAAAGGGACTCCCCAAGTGCTTTCACAGTTTGCTGGTCTTTTTCCCACAGTGAAAGTAATACAAGATACTGCGGGTAAGTGAGTCCTATTTCATCTAATAACGGGCGATATAATTTAGTAATTTCTCGTGAACAAGCATAAATTGAGAAACATAACTGATTTTCAAGCAAAAGCTGATTTTCTTTATTCATTTGATCATCATCCTTTTATATTAGTTGTGCACAATTTAATATGACACAATCATAATTGATGGGAAATAATTTTGCAAGTGATAATTCTTTTTATTTTTTACCAAAATTTAAATATTGATTAGTAAACACTAATAAAAAAGCCAGCTAATGTGTTAAAAACATTAACTGACTTTCATTTTACGATTTTCTAGACCTAGAAATTAATGAAGTAATTTGTAACATCGTAATCGGTAAAGATGTTTTTTTATGATATGCCAAAAATTTAGGTGTCCATGAATTAACATATTTTTCTTTAAAGCTTCTTAAACCTTGGAAGTGATATAAAAATTGTCCATACTGATAAATTTGAGCGGCAATTTTCTCACTTGTAAATGAGTATTTAGATTGGCCAACATTAGCTAGTGGGGTCATACCGACATTAAAATAAAGAAAATCCTTAGATCTGAACCATTCAATTAAGTTAATGAACATAAAGTCCATAATTCCTTTTGGAGCGTCAACTTTATGGCGCATTAAATCAATAGAAATCGTATGTTCATTATAGTTTGGCATAATGGATGCAAAAGCGATTATTTTATTTTCATTATTTTTAATGATTGATACAGGTGCAAGTTTGATGTAATCCTCATCGAAATAGCCAAGTGAAAAACCTTTTTCTTTTCTACCTTTTAGCCACTCAGTTGATAAGTCTTTTAATTCCGAAAAGAACTCATTTGAGAACGGAGGTTCAATAATCTCAAAACTAAATTCTTCACGTTCAAATTTATTGTAAAGCGCGCGAATACCTTTATTTCGTTTTCCTGTTAAAGTGAATGTTGAAATATCTGTAAATCCTTCCTCACCAAGTTTAAAGAAATCAAATCCGTTTTCATGTAAATATGATAGAGAATTTGAATTAACTTGATAGAAGACGAGCGTAAATCCAAATTGATCAGCATAGTTTAATAATTCCTCAATTGCGGGATATAAACGAGATTTTTCACCAACTGGGTCACCTAAAATAACTAATTTGTCCGCATATGGCTGAAAAATAAATAATACTGTCTCATCCTGTGCCCAAAATAAATATTTATCATGTAAAAAAACTAAGTGTGATAATTCTGTACCACCATATTTATTAAAATGCTCTCTTATTTTTTCTTCTTCTACTTTTGTACTAATAAACTCAAACTGTTTTCTTTTAACTTTAAAAAATGCGATATAAAAGAATAGTAAAGCAGCAGCAAAACCAAGAACTGCACTAATAACGATATCCCTCGAATTAACAAGAATATATGGTAAATACTTAGCTGGGATTTTCACATTTGTTTGGGGTAGATTGATATAAGCAATAAGTAAATAGCTACCTAAAAAGAAAAATAAAATAAAATTATCAACAATCAGTTTACCCCAAGTTAAAACGAAGCTTTCCCTATAAAATTGCTTCTTTGAAATAAATAATATAAATGCAACTGCTAAAACAAAAAGAGCTTCTTCATAATCTAATCCTTTTGAATAGGTTGTAATTGCTCCAACAATAAGCATGAAAAGTGTAATATACCATGCTCTTTTCACTTTATAATCAATTCCACGAGAGAGACCTAATAGCGTAAAGCCGGCTGTAACGGAAATTAAATGTGAAATATTAATAATTGTTGATGGTAAAATTAAATTTAATAGACTAATTCTTAAAAGCATGCTTGGTACAGCTGCAGAAACTAAGAGAATAACGCCTGATAAAAATACTAAAATCGTTAAAATCTTATGTCCCAAATAAGTAGAAATTTGATTTGGAATATTGTTAAATGATTGATTTATTTTGTTCCATAATAATTTAAGGGCTACAACAATACCGCAAGCAAATGGGAAAAAGAAATAACTGAAACGATAGATTAATAAAACAAGAAGTGTCGTTTCTTTATCGATTCCGAAATAAGTAAATCCTAATAGGAAAATAAAATCAAAAGACCCTAAACCTCCAGGAATCATACTTAAAAGTGCTGCGACAGAGGCTACTAGAAATACAGGTAGCACCTCGATAATTGAAATATCAATATGTAAAAATAAGCAAATGAAGTAAATGAATAATAAGATAAAAGTCCATTCAAATAAGGAAATGACAACTAACGAAAGCATGTATTTTGCTGAAAAATTATCCGCGAAAAAGTTCCGTTTTAGATATACTACTAAAAACATTACTGGGAAATAACAAATGGCAATGATGATTGCAATATATAAATATTTATATTCATTTAAAAATGATAAATCAAAGAGTCCTGTAAATAGAACTAAGCTCAATATTGATAAACCAGAAAGTAAGAATATTGTTACACTGCTCACTGCTTTGACAATTTCTGGTCCAGAACGATCTTTTTGATAAAATAGCGTTCGAATTGTAGTGCCAGCAACTCCACCGAGACCAATTAGATTTGAGGAGGTATTTGCAAGCCAAGCTACCATCAATATTTTTCTAAAGCTAAAATCTAATTTTAATAGTCTTACAAGTACGAAGTCATATAAAAACATTGGAGACACGGCTACAATACCTAATGCAAAAATTAAGATGTATTGCATTAGGGTAAGGGATTCCATATAGTTAAAAAACATTTTAAAGTCGAAGTTTAAAAGTACGCTTTTACCAACGAATATGAATGTAACAAGTAATATTGAAATGAAAAATAGTTTAAATAAACCTACTTTACTAATCCGAATCTTATTCATAAGACACTCCTGAAGTTAATATTCAAACAAAAAATGATAGTTCTTAGCTATAGTATTCCATATTATTCCACTATCTAACAAGAAGAATATTAACTAGGCTTAGAAAATTTAATACCTTATTATTTTTGAGAGAAAAGTTAATTAGATTTTAATATTTAGAGCGATTTTGCGATTTACTATTTAACAAAAAAGAGGTTGTCACATTAGACAACCTATAGAACTAATTTTGCAACCATTAGTTCAAGAAGAAAGTATAAGTAGAAACGAATAGGTTAAACCCCGATACAAGTAAAAGTGAATAATTAAGTGGCTTCCGTTTTTCTTGTAATCCCATTACTAAAAACATTACTCCTAAGAAGAATATCATAAAAGGCATTACTATAAATCTATCAGTCATTAAAGCATATACTGCAAAAACAAATGCAAGTAGCGCAGAAACATTCTTTACTATTTTTAACAAACAATACCTCCTTAACAGAAAATTAAGTGTTCAACATTTGAATTGGATAAATGACTAACACGATCTAAAAGTTACTTCCCGATATATCATTTTTTATCTAAAATTTGTAGTTTTTTGATGTTCTTATACAACAGAATAGCAGATTTGCTCAGTAATAAAAAGGAAAATATTGGGTGGAAATAGAAACCCTCTAATAGATACTTTTACAATTGAAAAGAAATACTGAGGAGAGTTAGTGGAAACTATTTTTAAAGAAATTGTTCAGATTGTGTATCATGATCATTCTGGTTATGAGGTCAAAAAGTGTTGGAATAACTCTGACTATTTTCTTAAGAAAATAAAAGTTTAGAGATGGGGAAGAAACTTTTATGTAGTGGATTTCAAAGATCAGCTATACATATAAACCTTATTAAACTAGGAGAAGGAAAATTTATAACTTGGAGTTGATTATTTGAAAAAATTTGGAATTTTATTGTTTACTATTTTATTTATTAGCTCTTCTACGTTAATTATAAAACCAAGTGTAACTTTTGCTTGTTCATGCGTAAATGAACAAACTGTACAACAGGAGTTCTCACAATCAAAGGCTGTATTCAGTGGGAAAGTAATTGATATTAAAACGACTAAATTTTCAAATCCGAACTATAAAAAAGTTCTATTCGAAGTTTCTAAAACGTGGAAAGGAATAAGTAAATCTCAAGTAATTATTAAAACTGGTCAAGGCGACGGGGACTGTGGGTTTAAATTCACCAAAGGACAAAATTATCTTGTATACGCCAGATCTTCTAAAATGTATGGAGAAAACGAACGAACTCTTACAACCACTATATGTGATGCTACAAAAGAGTTCAGCGTAGCACAAAAAGACTTAACCATTTTAGGAGAAGGAAAAAAGCCATCTAAAAATGTAAATTACGAAGAAAATTTTCAAGGCAATATTTTTGAAGACTTATTCAAATTTATCTTAATCGGGAGTATTTGTACGATTATAATAGTAATCATTTTTAAACTATATAGGAAAAAAAGAATATAGATTGCCTTAATATTATTGTATCTTCAGGCAATCTTGGCTCTAATTCAGACCATCCAACAAAAATATTTGATCTTTATTCAACTAGTAATAGATTAAATTGGTTGAAAAAGTAATTGGATAAATAGGAAAAATTGATTTAGAAATCTAGATGAGAATATAGTTATTATTGAATAGACTTCTAACAATGAAAAAAAAAGTTGCCGAAGCAACTTTTTTTTTGTAATTTTTAAAAATTCTGTATACATTTTCCTTACTTTAGCGTTTAACTAATAGAAAGGAGAGAACTAATGGAGAAAGAAGAGATAGAACAGCTTTTAATCAATACGGCAAAGAGTATTTATGGTTATTTACTAAAAATTGGCGTCAATCGGGCGGATGTAGATGATATTGTACAAGACACGTTAAATAAGGCTTTAATAACAATTTATGATATAGATACTACATACATAAAGACCTGGTTATTTCAGATTGCGATAAATAAGCACCGTGATTTAATAAGAAAGCGAAGGCGTATTGAACAATTTCCTATTGAATCGGTTCAGTAAATTGAAATGAAAGGATTAGAGGAAATTGTTTTAACAAAGAAATCCAGTTGGAAATACAAGAGGTGTTCAATAAAATAAGCCCAATGTACAAACACATCTTACTATTAAAATATGACTTAGAGTTATCCTACAAAGAAATTGTGTTATTAGAAATGAAAGAAGAGACCGTAAAGACGTCTTTGTATAGAGCTCGAAATGAGTTTAAGAAAATTTACAGGAGGTAAAATAATGACGAATGATGAATTTAACTCTGATCTTGATCGTAAAGTGACAAAAATGTTAACCAAGGCAAAAAGAAAGCAATCAGCTAGAACCATATTAATTTCTGCGATAACATCTATTTTAGTGTTCGTTGCCGGGATTATAGCATATCAAAAAATTACTGACGATACGTATGAAGGAATGAGTGTAATTCCTGAGCAAAGAAAAGATATTGGATTATATAAAGGCTTAGAACCGAGGCAAAGCGATTATGTAATGAAAGGGAATCACTGGAAAGAAATCTATAATTTCTATCTTAAGAGTCTACCAACACACGGATGGGTACTAGAACATAAAGAGTCAAAAGAAAATGAACCGATAAGTGGAGGTTATGCACGTTGGATAAAAGAAGGTCAGGGTGAATTAGACCTATCAGCTACTTACTTTCCACAAGAGGATCAAACCCAAGTGAATTTTGACCTTAATAAATTAATTACATCTACAAAATGGATTTCAATTGTTCCGAAGCAAATTGAAGTATACGACGAAAACAATAAAAAAGTAAAAGAAATCGTAGATGAAAATCAAATAAATCAAATTCAATACTTCATAAATGATGAAGCATATGATACACAAGAGAAACCTTTAGGAAAAGTGGTCAGAAAATTACATATAAATGAATTAGAAATAGCAGTCTATCAATCAGGAAATGATCCAATCTATTTTGTTTCTGAAAAAGGGACAAAAATGATGAAACCAGAAGGTGAATTTTTAAGACTTATACAATAAGACTTGAGAAAGCGATAAAAAATAGACTACCTTGTGGTCTATTTTTTTATCCACTTTTCTACTCCTAATCAGATTTTCAGTAAAATATAAGTTGCTTTGTACACAAACCCTATAAAATTTATAGTCTTTTTTTGAAACCTAAAATTCTTTATAGTAAGTGTAATTAGTCTGCTGGATTTAATTTCATCCAAATTGTTTAAAGTGAGGTAATACTATGAAAATCGATACACCTAATATTCCGCAAGAATTACAATCTAAAAATTTTTATGACATTTTTTATGAAGAGGACCCTGAATTAGGAATGTGTGAAATCTCTGGTTCTATATTTGAAAATGAAGTTGTAGATAGAGCATTTTTATTTAAGTCAGTAATGAAGAATTGTAGATTCACCAATACAGACTTTAGAAATATAAGTATGAATGATGTGTATTTTGAAAACTGTGATTTGTCAAATTGCAATATGAGTAATTCTTCCATTCATAAAGTTATATTTAAAAATTGTAAATTAGTAGGTGCAAATTTTACTGAATCTAGCATTGGCAATGTCCAGTTTGAAGATTCAGTTTTAAATTTGTCATTATTTGGAGATTCAAAACTAGAAAAAGTAATTTTTCGAGACTCTGTTTTAAAAAGTGCTGATTTTTATGATTGTAAATTAAAGAAAGTTGATTTTAATATGTGCAATATTGATGGAGCAAATTTTGATCAAACATCTCTAAAAGGTATAGATATTAGTTCTTCTACTTTTAATGAACTAACAGTTTCTATAAATAATTTAAATGGCTGCCAAGTATCATCAAATCAAGCAGTTCAATTTGCCACATTGATGGGACTAAAGATTAAAGATTAGAAATAGAGTAACTGCTTTTTGGGGCAAGACTTTAAGGACAGGCAGGGGATAGATTCTCCTAAGAAATACCTGTTCTTCTTTTTTTACCTGCACTCTTATATTTATCGCTACCTTTCCCAATTTCTACCTTTTTCTTCCTTCTTGCTGTTCTAAAAAAGACTTATTAGTTTCCTTAAGAATTAAAATAAGTTACAATTTAGTAGTTGAAATGTAATTTTAGTAATATATATAAATTAATAACCATTGATCGCTGAGTTTGAGTTGAGTGTTTCTTTTTCTTATTGTGGGACATTTTCAATTTTGAAGCGGGGGAACCAGATTTTGTGCAGTTGCACTTTGGGGTGAATCCTTTTTAGGTAGGGCTACTTTTTAGGTCCGAATCCGACAGCTAACCTCGTAGGCGTGTAGGAGAAGGTTTCCTTATGTATGTCTTTTATAGGCACTGGAGATTTTCCCAGTGTCTTTTTTGCATTCATTTTTTGTTAAACCATGAAGTTGTGGGGGTAATGTAGTGATAGAGATGTATATGTTTGGCGGAATTCTTATTATCATATTATTAACAGCAGTGTATATGACACGAAAGGATTCTGTAATGGATGATCAAAGTGGCAAGTACGAAAAGGGAAAGTCAAAGAGTAGGAAAAGAATTGTAAGAGAAAGAAAATCAGGAAAAGTAATAAGGGTCGATTGATCTGTATTCTTCTGAATATAGGATTTAAATTAATTGAAAAAATAGTTAAAACTTCCATTAGAGAGTGGTCAAATAGACCATTCTCTTTTTTACACATTTTATGTAGTGCATAACATAGTTTTAAAGCTTGCCAATCGGCGAGTTTTCTTTTTCTGCTTTAGTTTTGGTTTTGTAATTCATATTTAGTTCATAATGAGCTTATATAATATGTACATAATTATTTGTTAATGTAAGTAGGTGGATGTTTTGAATCAAGTAAAAGTTTTAGTAGTCGACGATGATGCAAATATTCGGGAGTTAATCTCTATATTTTTAAGTGGGGAAGGTTATACGGTTATTGAGGCTGAAAATGGTCAGGAAGCATTAATGCTACTTGAAGAAAATAGTATTCAAATAGCAGTTGTTGACGTGATGATGCCGGAAATAGATGGATATGAACTGACAAAAGAGATTAAAAAATATTATGATATTCCGATCTTAATGGTCACAGCAAAAGGAGAATCTCAGGATAAATTAAAAGGCTTTGATCTTGGGGTAGATGATTACGTTGTGAAGCCATTTGATCCTTTGGAAATAGTGGCCCGTGTAAAAGCTCTTTTGAGAAGATTTCAATTCCTTTCTGATAAAAATATTTTTGTAGGTAATTTAACGATTAATCAAATTAAATATGAAATTTCGGCGAATGAACAATCAATTACACTTCCACTAAAGGAATTTGAATTATTGTTCAAGCTGGCTAGTCAAGCTGGGAGAATTTTTACAAGAAATGATTTGATTGAACAAATATGGGGACTGGATTACGAAGGAGATGAGCGCACAGTTGATGTGCACATAAAAAGAGTACGAGAACGATTAAGAGAGCTGAAGGCTACAGTTGAAATCGTTACAATCAGAGGGTTAGGTTATAAATTAGAGGAAAATCAAGCATGAAAAGCATTTATACAAGATTAGTTTTAATTTTTATTTCTATTATTTTGTTGAGTTTAGTCATTACTTTTTTTATAGCATCAAAATACTTTATTAAACATGTTGAAACAGAGGTACAAAGTGACTTAGTAGATGTCGGAGAAAACTTTATTACCACTTACTCTAAGCCGAATAATCAAAATGGAGTAGATGCGACTTTACAGATTCTTAGTAAAAATTTTTATATTACTCTGTATAATGAGTCGGGTAAAATCGTTTTGAAAAATACGGCGCCAAAAAAGAAGAATCTTAAAAAAGAAAAAGTTTTAAAAGTGCTAAACCAAAAAAATGTTCAGAAAGAAAGTAATCATTATCTCATAGCTCTACCATTTGAAAAAGATGGACATAAATATGCTTTATTTATTCAGCCAAATATTGATCGAGGATTCTTTAAAATGCGTAGGGTTTTATTTTTTAGTTTACTTACAACTTTAATAATTGGCTCAATCACATTTTTATTTGTTGCTAAGTTATTAGTAAAGCCTGTAAAAGAGCTAATTCAAGCTACGAAAGAATTGGCGAAAGGTAATTATGACGTTCAAGTAAAAATTAAGCGGAAAGATGAAATTGGTTTACTTGCTTCCAACTTTAATTTGATGACGAATAAATTAAATAATTTAGAAGAAATGAGAAGTGAATTTGTTTCTAATGTTTCTCATGAAATTCAATCACCCTTAACATCCATCAAAGGATTTGCAAAGGTATTAAGGAACAAGCAATTAACTGATGAAAAAAGGGAGCACTATTTAACGATAATAGAGACTGAAAGTGAGCGTCTTTCTATAATGAGTGAAAGATTATTGAAGTTAGCTTCCTTAGACTCTGAGCAGCATCCATTCCAGCCTACGACATATAAATTAGATGAACAAGTTCGAAAAATTATATTGGCATTAGAGCCGCATTGGGAAAGTAAAAAACTTCAATTAGTTTTAAACTTACCACAAACTGAAATAGTAGCTGACCGTTTACTACTTGAACAAGTATGGATTAATTTATTACAAAACGCGATTAAATTCTCGAGTATTGCTGGTTATATTAAAGTAGATATTTTGGAATTAGATCAAATAATTAAAGTCATCATTAGTGATAGTGGATTAGGAATTAGTAAGGAAGATAGAGAGCGTATTTTTGAACGCTTTTATCAAGCAGACCGTTCTAGAAATAAAAAAGGAACTGGGCTTGGCCTTTCGATTGTACAAAAAATTGTTGAAATGCATCGTGGGAAAATTGAAGTTGAAAGTGATCTCGGAAAGGGCACAAGCTTTACGATTATCTTGCCTAATAACTTGGAAACTTAAAAAGTTCAATGTATGTTCTTAATTGTTCATATTCTGTTCATATAGATTTGATAAACTAATCAAGTATTTAAATTGTAACCAATGGAAGGGAGAAATAGATACATTATGTTTGCAGGCTTAACGAAATTAAGTTTGAAGAACACTATATCAGTCATTATACTAAGTGTTCTTGTTTTAATAGGGGGAATTTATTCAGCCCAAAAAATACAAATTGAAACATTTCCAGATGTTTCATTCCCGGCTGTTGCAGTTCAGGTAGTATATCCTGGTGCATCATCGGAGGATATCGAAACAGAGGTCACTAAACCAATAGAATCTGGTTTAATGAAGCTTGAAAACTATGATCAACTAACAAGTACTTCAAGTGAAAATATGGCTTCAATCTTTTTAATTTATCCTTTTGGAACGGATATGGATAAAATTGAAAAAGACGTTGATAATGTAATCAATAAAACAAAATTACCTGAAAAAGCAGAAGCGACTGTTCAACGAATTGCGATGGATTCAGCCCCAATTTATATGGTAGCAATTGCAAATAATGGACAAGTAAAAGATTTACAACAATCGATTGAAAAGGATTTACTTCCTCAAATTAAAAAAATCAATGGGGTAAGTGACGCAAGTCTTCAAGGAACAAAAGAAGAAGAAATTCAAATCGTTGTAGATAATAAAAAAGCTGAAGAAAAAGGTATTTCTTTAGATACAATTAAAACTGCAATTCAAGGCCTAGATTACGCAGTACCATTAGGATCTGTTGAGAATAATGGGAAAACAGTTTCTGTTCGAATGAAAGGTACTTTAAACTCAGTCGATCAAATCAAAAAAACAGTTTTATCTAGCGCAGCTGCACAAATGGGAAGCATGACTCAAGGTGCACAACTAGGTAGTGGGGCAGGACAAGCTCAAACAGTTGCACCAAAAAATGTTACTGTTGCTGATGTTGCGGACGTTAAAGTAGTATCGGTTCAAGATCAAATTTCTAGATATAACGGTAAAGAAAGTTATATCTTATCGGTTTCTCAAACACAAGATTCAAATACAGCAGATGTAGCAACAGCTGTTAAAAAAGAAATTAAATCATTTAAAAAGGATAACAATGTAGAAACTCATGTCATTATGGATAACGGGAAAGAAATTGAAAAATCCGTTAGTTCTTTAATTAATGAAGGTCTACTTGGTGCTTTATTTACAGTAGTAGTAATTCTGTTATTCTTAAGAAATATTAGAGCAACATTAATTTCGATTTTATCTTTACCGATTTCGATTTTTGCAACAATTTCAGTATTACACTCATTAGGTTATACATTGAACATAATGACTTTAGGTGGTCTAGTTGTTGCAATTGGACGTATTGTTGATGATAGTATCGTTGTCATTGAAAATATTTACAGATGGAAACAACAAAAAGCTAATCAATATAATAAAAAAGAGATGGCATTATATGCAACAAAAGAAGTAATCGGTGCCATTGCATCCTCTACATTTGCGACAGTAGTAGTATTTTTACCGTTAGCATTTGTAAGTGGTATTATTGGAGAATTCTTTAGACCATTTGCAATTTCTGTAGTAGTTTCAATTTTAACTTCATTAATCGTTGCGATTATCTTAATCCCAACTTTAGGAGCAAAATTCTTATCAAAACCATTAAAAGAGCATAGTAATGATACTCGTTTTATGAGAAATTACGAAAAATTATTACGCTCTGCATTAAAACGTAAATGGATTGTTATTTTATCATCAATCGTTTTATTAGCAGGTTCATTATCAATGATTCCTTTATTAGGTTTCTCTTTCTTACCTGGTAGTATAAATAAAACACTTCAAGTTACAGCTACTCTTCCATCAAATAGTACAGTAGAGCAATCTAATTTAGTTGCAAAAGAATTAGAAAAATACTTTGCAGCTTCAGAGGAAATTGACAGTGTACAAGCTACAGTTGGTGGTAAACGTGATCTAATGATGAATATGGATGGTGGCAAAAATAAAGCAATCTTCCAAATCAATCTAAAAGATGGAAAGAACATGAATAAAGAGCTTTCAAAAATCAATAAAGAAGTTCCTTCTATTGTTGATGCGAAAGTAAAAGGGACAACAATCACAGCAAAAGAACTTTCTCAAAATGGTCCACCAACAGGAAACAATATTGATGTAAATTTATATTCTGCTAACTTTAAAGATTTAAAAGATGCAGCATCAAAAATTGAGAAAGAATTAAATAATGATGATCGATTAAAAAATGTTTCTAATAATTTAAAAGATGTACAACCTAAATTAGAAATTACATTAAACGATAAAGCACGTGAAGAAAATATTACAATGTTCCAAGTAATGGGAGCAATTAATGAAAAAATTAACGACGTTGAAATTGGTGACTACGATTTAAACGGTGAAACAAATAAACTTACTGTTGGTTATAAAGATAAAGCTAGTTCAAAAGAAGATATTGAAAAAATTAAACTTATGACTGCAACAGGTCCAAAAGAAATAAAAGACTATGTAACAATTTCTCAAAAGGATGCACCAGTATCAATTAACCATGATGATGGAAAAATGTTTGCATCAGTAAGTGCAGAAATAAAAGGTAAAGACACTGCAGCAATTACAAAAGATGTAACAAATCACTTAAACAAAATGGATTTACCAAGCAGCGTCGATATGAAAATTGGCGGCGGTTTAGATATGATTACAGATGGATTCAGCAGTTTAGGAATAGCAATGGTAGTCGCTGTTGGATTAGTATTCTTAATCATGAGCATGACATTTGGTGGATTAAGAACTCCATTTGTAATATTAACATCATTAATCTTCGTACCGATAGGTGCTTTCTTAGCATTATTTATTGGAAAGCAAACACTATCAATGAGCGCGATGATTGGACTATTAATGTTGATTGGTATAGTTGTAACAAACGCAGTTGTACTATTAGACCGTGTTGAACACAACCGTAAAAAAGGACTAGATGTAACTGACTCATTAATTGAGGCTTCAAAAACAAGATTACGACCAATCCTTATGACAGCATTAGCAACAATCCTAGCATTAGTTCCAATGGCCCTTTCAAATTCAACATCTGGTTTAATTTCGAAAGGATTAGCAGTAACTGTAATTGGTGGTTTAACAACTTCAACATTCTTAACATTAATCGTCATTCCAGTTATTTATCAATTAGTAAGTAAAAAGAAAAAAATTGAAGAATAAGCTAATGAAAAGTGTCTCACTGAAATGGTGAGACACTTTTTTTAGGAGTTGAAAAATAAAACAGTCAATAGTGGATAGGTATTTTAAGTGAATATTATTATTGCCATTGCATCCCCAGCAACAGTCGTATAAGCATGTTTTTCAATGATATATTAATATTTTTAAATGGTAATATTTTGAGAAATAGTATAGTTTCAACAAACTTTAATAATTCTTAATTTCATTTTTAAAAGTTGCCTCTGTTAAAGCATATTGTTGATTTTCTTATACATCTAATGGCAGATTAAGTAAATAAGAAAAGGATGATCGACTGCTTCGGCGGTCTTTCTTTGGAAAAATTGTAGGTAATTCAATAAGAAACAAGAAAAGGAAAAAATTACTAATTCCAGAATATAAATTATAGAAGTCGCTCTCTTCTTTAATTGGTTCTTTAAAAAACACTAACTATATAACAATTACAAGACGGTGTTGTATTGAAAAAGTAATAAAGCAATATGTAAAATTAAAAGAAAGTATGAGCACAGGACAAATTAATGGAATAGGGGGCATTCAAAATAAAAAAAACTTCAGCTACCATAGGGATATTATCTGGTGTATCGAGTATAATTTTGTGGGTTGTTTTCTCTTTTTTTAATCCTGCAAATATAAATGAATTCGATATCGATTCAATCACATATACATTCGTAATGTTATTTCTTCCTGCTTGTTTATTGATTTATTCTTCATTAACTTCTAAAAAAAGGTTAATGTTATTTGCTTTTATTTGGTCGATTCCTTTTAGTTTTTATTTTGCTTTGACACCTGGAATTTTTGCTATATTTGGAATTACCAGCATTTTTTATTATGCTAGTTATATTTTTATCGGATTAGAAAAGAAAAAAACTATTGAAGATTAATTAACATACAAACTGTGTTTTTAAATTATTTATACTCCAAGTAAAGGATATTAAAATAGAATTTTTATGATAGACTTATTTTATTTGAATAAGTTGATTGGAACGGAAGGTTGATCGACTCCTATGGGAGATGCGGGAAGGCTGAGACCCCGCAGGAACGAGGAGGCTCACGTCTCGCCCCTTGGAAAGCGAGCAACCTGTAGTGGAAATTAATATCACAGGGCTTTCTTTACGAAAATTTAACTATTAAATTGACATTTAATAAAAGAAGAGCTTAGGCATCACAGCTACCTAAGCTCTTCTTCTAATTAGACTCATATACAAATTGTAATTCCTTATTTTCATTTATAATTACATTTAAATCATAATCTTTAAAATACCATAAATCAGTTTCATTTATAAAATAAACCACATTTTCAATTGTAATTGATTCTCCGATGTTGACTGGATCTTCTTTAGTTACACCTAATGAATAACCTTTATGTATTGTACTATTTCCACCATATCTTGCGAAAAAACGAATCGAATCACCGTCTTTAACATCCATCTCATCTTTAAACCATTTTATTGCATCGTCAGAAATTGTAATCTTCATTGTATCCGACCTTTCTATATCATATAAAAGTATTATAGTATGAATGTGAAAAACTATACAGAAAAGTGACATTAGGGAAAGCTATTAATTTAAAATTGTTCAAACAATAGCAAAACCCACAAGGGGATTTTTTACACCTTATGGGTTTATGGCTAATCTATTTTATTTTTTGAAGAATGATAAAATGTTGTTTTTAAATAAAACAAATAGTGAAATGACGACAAAAGCATAATAGACAATTTGTTCAACTAGTGATGAAGCATCTACAAATGAGAAAATTCCTTCAGTAAATACTTTACCTCCAAAGAAAATTAATAGAATACCTAGTAAAGTAAAAATGACTTTAATATTTAAATTAATTGTAGTTTTGATAAATAAATATGCGATTAGGATTGCTGTGAGAATACCTAGTAGAATTGCAATCATTCCAACAAACTCGATTGTTTGAGCATTTGATAAAACAAACAAAACTAACTCTAAGCCCTCACGTATTACAAAGACACTCGCCATTAAAAATAATGAAAAATTATTATCTTTAATTTTAACTTCTGATTTCAGCTTATCTGAAATATTAATGCTACTTTGACCACTTAACCAGTAGACAAAGTAAAAAATTAATAACGCTGCAATTAGTTGGATTATGCCTTCGATAGTATGTTCAAGATTTGCATTTAGATCGCCGAATGTTGAAAATAAGAAAAATCCGGCAAAAATACTAACGATTACTCCGAAAATTGTACCGTAAATAACGGACTTGATTAAATGATTCTTTTTACTCTGAATTAATGTAATGAGTAAAAAGCCGATTACTAAGGATACCTCAAGACCTTCTCGTAAAGCTATTAAGAAATTAGCATTCACTTTACTATCATCCTCCCTTATATGATTAAATCTACTAACTAGATTATTCATTCAAAGTAGAATTGGACACTATTTTAATAAAATATAGACATAATAAATTTTGTGGTAAAATTAATATAAAATGACCCAAAAATGTAGATTTAGAAGGGGAAAGCATGGAATCTTTTACGAGCAGAGCAATTGAAATAATTAAAAATATACCACTAGGTAAAGTAATGACATACGGTCAAGTTGCAAAACTAGCAGGAAGTCCAAGAGGAGCTAGACAAATTGTAAGAATCTTACATTCAATGAGCCAAAAATATCACTTACCTTGGCATAGAGTTCTAAATGCTAAAGGAGAGATCGGAATCCAAGACGAAGCAGGATTTTTAAAGCAAAAGCAATTACTTCAAAAAGAAGGGATTAAATTTACTAGCGAGAGAACGATTAACTTGAAGGAATATCAAGTAAGTCTTGTTCTTGAGAAAGAAGATGTGGATTTAATTTAGTATTTTTAATTAAAATAGACTTTTATTATGTTAGTGGCAGAATAACAATAAAGTGATTAAACTAAGATTTAAAACGTGTGGTTACCCAAAAATTCATTAAGTAGTGAATTTTGGGTATTTTTTTTACAAAATGACAATAATTAAAACATTGTTACGCATAATATTGTTGTAAAATCTTATAGATAGATTGTCAAAAGTGTTTTAATTGCATACTTTACAATAAAACATTGTTTTGTTATACTCGTGTCAGGAGGAATGTCAAATGAGTGAAGAATTAATTTCAAAAAAAGATTTACTACAACTGACAGGCATATCGTACGGACAGCTTTATAGATGGAAAAGGAAAAACATCATACCTGAAGAGTGGTTTATGAAAAAATCAAGCTTTACTGGACAGGAAACGTTTTTTCCAAAGCAGAAAATTTTAGATCGGATTGAAAAAATAAAAGAGTTGAAGGATGACCAATCATTAGATGATATTGCTAGAGTGTTTTCGATCAGTGAAGAAACCGTTTCTGATCGTGGGCATGATCCTTTATCTTTGGAGCAGGTCCCTAAGCAAGTCCTACAAATATATCAATCACTTTTTCCGAATACTGAATTAGAGAATTTAGGTACGGTTCAACTTTGTTCTTTACTTTTTGTGAACGACTGGCTTTCGAAAGGGAGTGTAACAATAGATGAGATAAACCAATTTTTAAGATTGGTGGAAACACATAAACATCAAATTAATTTAGACGAAGCATTTGTCATTTATATACGAAAATTTGGTATAGGCACATGGATTATTGGGAATCAACATGGAACATTTGTTGATCAAAAGGACTCAATCTTGATCAATGTTGCTCTCTCAAGCTATTTAAATAAATCCGTTAAATAAATATAAGGAGGAGACAATATGGTGAACGTGCAATCTAGACAAGATGCAATCATTAATGGTTCAGGAACAATTGGTGCTGGAAGTTATGATAGCGTAAAAATTAGTGGCAGTGGACGAATACTTGGCGATATTTTTTGTCATGAAGTAAAAGTAAGTGGCTCTGCTAAATTTAATGGCAAAGTAGAAGCGGAATATTTTAACTGTAGCGGAAGTGCTAAATGTTTAAGTGATGTTATAGCGAAAAAAATGACTGTAAGTGGCTCAGCTTCTATTGATGGAAGCATTTCTGGTGGAGATGTGAATGTAAGTGGAAGTTTTAAAACAAAAGGCGACTTAAATGTTCAGAGCATTAATGTGTCTGGTTCAATGAAAACGACAGGTTTAGTAAAGGCAGAAGTAATTACTGTAAAAGGATCGCTTTCAACGGAAAAAGGGTCTGAATGTGAAGTATTTACGGCTAAGGGTCATTTATCTATGAACGGTTTATTAAATGCTGAAAATGTAAAAATTACACATGGTGGATTTGCTTATCATAGTGGATTTAGTTATATACCGGAAATTGGCGGAGAAACAATTGAAATTAGTCGATTTGATGACAGTAACATATTTTCACGAATCTTTACGAAAGTTTTTAACAACCGTACTAACTTCAGAGCTGATGTGATTGAAGGAAGTGCTGTAAAAATTGATTATACAACGGCAAGCGTAGTACGAGGCGATGCTGTAACGATCGGACCAAAATGCAAAATCGATCTAGTGGAATATACAGAAGATGTTCAAATTCATCCTACAGCAAAGGTAAAGGATGTAAAGAAATTAGAGCAATAAATAATTAGCGACTAAAGGAAAATCCTAGTCGCTTTTTTTATTTTGATTAGTGAAAACGGTTTAATAAAATGAACGCGAGAATAATAGGCCTTTAGTAAATTTTTAATAGTAAATACTTAAAAAGAGTAAGTAAACTCGAAATTTCGGTTATTGAACTAAAATTAGTTGAGTGTTAAGATAATAATGTGCAAACGGTTGCAATGAATTAGTATTTATTATCAAAAGCTATTATATATAGCTAATATTGAAAACGCTTTAGTGCATTTGGAGGAGAGAGATTATGACAATTCAAAGTTGGTGGAAGGAAGCGGTTGCTTACCAAATTTATCCACGTAGCTTTATGGATTCAAATGGTGACGGAATTGGGGACTTAAAAGGTGTAATTTCAAAATTAGATTATTTAAAAGAATTAGGGATAGATGTAATTTGGATTTGTCCATTTTATAAATCACCAAATGATGATAACGGTTATGATATCTCAGATTATCAAGACATTATGGATGAGTTTGGTACAATGGCTGATTTTGATGAGCTATTAGAAGCTGTACATGAAAGAGGAATGAAATTAATTTTAGATTTAGTAGTTAACCATACAAGTGATGAGCATCCGTGGTTTTTAGAATCTAAAAAGTCAAAAGATAATCCTTATAGAGACTACTATATTTGGAGAGAAGGAAATAAATCTGGTCAAGAGCCAAATAACTGGGAAAGTATTTTCGGTGGATCTGCATGGGAGTTTGACAAAGAAACAGATGAATATTTCTTACATTTATTCTCAAAAAAGCAGCCTGATTTAAATTGGGAAAACAAAGAAGTAAGACAAAAAATCTATGACATGATTAATTGGTGGTTAGATAAAGGAATAGACGGTTTCCGTGTAGACGCAATTAGTCATATTAAGAAAAGACCAGGTTTCCCTGATATGCCAAATCCTAAAAAGGAAAAATATGTAGCAAGTTTTGATATGCATATGAATCAAAAGGGGATTCACAAGTATTTAGATGAATTAAAACGTGAAACCTTTGATAAATACGACATAATGACTGTTGGAGAAGCAAATGGTGTAACAACGAAAGATGCACATTTATGGGTTGGCGAAAAAGAAGGAAAGTTCAATATGATTTTCCAATTTGAGAGTTTAGACCTTTGGAAGAAAACCGATGAGTCTGAAACTTCGATCGCCGACTTAAAAGAAGTACTTACGAAGTGGCAAACTGGTATAGAAGGATACGGATGGAATGCATTATTTATTGAAAACCATGATATACCTAGAGCAGTAAGTACATTAGGAAATGATGATGATGCTTATTGGAAAATTTCAGCTAAAGCCATTGGTGTGATGTACTTCTTTATGCAAGGCACTCCGTTCATTTACCAAGGACAAGAAATTGGAATGAAAAATGTTCATTACACATCAATCAATGACTATAACGATGTAAGTGCGAAAAATATGTATAATTCAATGATTGAAGATGGTTCAACTGAACAAGAGGTACTAGACATTTTATGGAAAACAGGTCGCGATAATTCACGTACTCCAATGCAATGGAATAGCGCAGAAAACGCTGGATTTACAACAGGTAAACCATGGCTTAAAACGAATGAAAACTACAGTGAGATAAACGTAGAGATTCAGGAAAAAGACGCAGACTCAATTTTATCATTTTATAAAAAGATGATTACTTTACGTAAGGAAAACAAGACTTTAGTTTATGCGCCTTACAAATACCTAGATGTAAAAAATGAGCCTATTTATGCATACACTCGTAATGGTGAAAATGAAACATTCTTAGTAATCTCTAACTTATCTTCAGAGAAGCAAAAATTTGTCTTACCGAAAGAGCTTACAAAAAAGAACGCACAACTGTGCTTAACTAACATTTCTTCAACAGATCACGCATTAGTTGAAGCAATGGAATTTAAACCATTTGAAGCAAGAGTATACCGATTAGTATAATTTTAGCTCTGAACATAAATAGAGAAGAATAAAAAAACTGTCAATTGACAGTTTTTTTATTCTTATAACAATTCAATGTAAAGGAAGCAGAGTGAAGTTAATTATTATTACATGAACTCTTTATGAGTAGGGTTATTTCAGCATCTTGCTTTTTTGTAACTCATGAACCCGTTATGAGTAAGGTTTTTCCAGCTTCTCGCTGTTTACCTTACTCATGAGCCTTATTTTAGTAAGTAATTGTCTTATCTCCCATCCCTTTTTCAATCTTGACTATGTTATAGATCTACACTCTTGGAAAATGACTGTCGAATGACAGTCATTTTTCATTGCGTTTGTTGGCAAAAACTTACATGGTTATATAATATTACAAACACTTCGACAATTTGTAACAATCCTGTAATGGCTTTCAATATTTTATTTTGCTAGACTTACATTATCAATGAAGGGGGAGAACGTGATGAAAAAGCAATTAATGATAGCTTTCGTATGCTTACTGAGCATGGTATTTTTTACGACTAAATCACAAGCAGCATCTACATATAACCCGTACTCAAAGAAAAAGCAGGTAACGGTAATCGCTAAAAAGTACACTGGGGTACCATATCGTTTTGGTGGTACAAGTACAAAAGGATTTGACTGTTCAGGATACGTTGGATATGTGTATAACAAAGTAGGTAAAAAATTACCTCGTACTGCTTCATCAATGTATACTGTTAGTTCAATTGTTAAAAAGCCCGTACCTGGAGATTTAGTTTTCTTCAAAAATACATATAAAAAAGGTATTAGCCACGTAGGAATTTTCATGGGAAATAATAGTTTTATTTCAGCAACTTCAAGTAAGGGAGTAGCACTTGTAAGCCTTTCTAATTCATATTGGAAACCGAAATTCGCTGGCTCAGGTAGTGTAATTAAATAAACATAATAATAGAGCAATTTACTTTTCTTAAGAAAGGTAGATTGCTTTTTTTTTTAGATTAACTCGCCTATTTAGCGAGACTACTTTTTATTGTCATAAAGTTTTCTATTTTATTAATTAAGTAGATTACTTTCAGATGATATAATGGGCCATAATTAAAATAATCATTCAACTTTTATAGGAGTTGGTAAACATAACAATCATCTATCTTACTTTTTTCATAGTAGGTATTGTGTTTGGTTCGTTTTTTAATGTTGTTGGATTAAGGGTACCAATGGGGAAATCGATTATTTCACCGCGTTCCTCTTGCCAAAATTGTGGATATAAAATAGGAGCTAAAGAATTGATACCAGTATTTTCCTTCACCTACCAACGGGGTAAATGCCGAAGTTGCAATAGTAGTATTTCAACTATTTACATTTTAATTGAACTACTAACAGGTGGTTTATTCGTTCTAGCCTTGCATGAAGTGGGGGTTCAAAAAGAATTAATGATAGCACTTTCGTTAATCTCTTTATTTATGATTATTGTTGTATCAGATATTAAGTTTATGTTGATTCCTGATCGTATTCTACTAATCTTTTTGTTTATTTTTATCCTTGAACGGATGTTTATTCCTTTGGATCCCTGGTGGAGTAGTGTTGTGGGGGCTTTAGGTTCGTTCATAGTATTGCTTCTAATTTCCATCATCAGCAAAGGTGGAATGGGAGGGGGAGATATAAAATTATTTGGTGTGATAGGTATTGTTTTGGGCTGGAAATTAACGCTCATTACATTTATACTTGCTTGCTTTTCTGGTAGTATATTTGGATTCGTTTTAATTATGGCAGGTAAAACAAAGAAGCGAAGCCCCATTCCTTTTGGACCATTCATCGCTATTGGGGGATTGATCAGTTATTTTTATAGTAAAACCCTTTTAGAATATTACATTTCATTCTTCGGTTAAATAAAATAAAAAGGCTATCTAATTGAAAAGTCTTTCAACTAAATAACCTCTATTATTTCTTATGAAAATAATTTCTCTTCTACACTACTAATAACTGAATCCCAGTATTTTTTGTCTTCAACAAAGTTTGTTCGAATTGCTTTAAAAATAGCCGTTTGTTTTTCTTGGAAATTCGGATCTTCTTTATCTGGAAGCTCTTTTTTCATTTCAACTACAATTTCTTCAATCTCTGCAGAACGTGGGCCCCATACATTTACTTCTTGCCCTTTTTCATCCATAAAAACAAAAATTGGAATTGAACGAGATTTACCATTTGTTAAATATTGATCCATTAATTCTAGATTTTCATCTCGAATTAGGAATCTTGTATCTATATTTGCTGTTTCCATCATTTTTTGAATAACTGGTACATTAAGTAGTGCATCTCCACACCAATCTGCAGTTAAAGTAACAACTTTCCAATGACGATCCTTTAATTGCTCAAGTTTCGCTTGTGTACTTTCAGGAATTGTAACTTCATTGTAGATTTTTAAAAGCTCTTCTTTGTTAACATTCATTGCTTCTACATATTCTTGAAAAGTCATGCCTTTTTCGAACCAAGAATTTAATGACATATTATACACTCCTTTAATGTTGATAAATAGTATTATACCGTATTCTCGATAAGAAGGAATGTAATAAGACTTGCAGAATTAATATACAGTATCTATTTTTTATGCAGTTTGAGCAGGAGGGAGAAAAATGAGTGCGCCTATTGAGATAACGAAAAGTCGGAAGCGCTTTCCGAAATGGATTAAAATTACATCAACAATCTTGATCATGATTGTCTTAATCGTTGCAGCAAGCGGCTTGTACTTAACAAAAAGATCCTTACCAAGTATTAAAGGGAAATTATCGATTAGCTCATTAAATCATAAAGTAGAAGTAGTTAGGGATGATAAAGGAGTCCCTCATATCAGTGCTAAGAATTTGCATGACCTATATGTAGCGCAAGGATTTGTAACGGCTCAAGATCGATTATTTCAAATGGATTTAAGTAGGAGACAAGCATCCGGACAATTAAGTGAAATAATTGGCGATGCAACTGTGGAGCGTGACTCATATTTTCGAACACTTGGCTTAAGAAGAGCTGCAGAAGCATCTTACAGTGAATACGATAAAAATGGACAAACAGTTTTGAATTGGTATGCAGAAGGAGTAAATGCGTACATAAAATATGCACTGAAAGAAAATAAATTACCAGTTGAATTTAAGATTTTACAATATAAACCTACTAAATGGACGGCAATTGACTCATTAGTTATTGGTAAATATATGGCTTTCGATTTAGGCGGCCATTGGAACGAACAAGCATTTCGATATTATGCTATGAATAAATTTTCAAAAGAGAAGGCTTTGGAGTTATTTCCTGCTAATAATGATCTAGATCCGTATATTATTCCAAGTGATACTTCAAAAATTGATGTAGAAAAGAGCTTTGCAAGCGCAATTATTCCCCCTGCTTGGAATGGAAGTAATGATTGGGTTGTTAGTGGCTCTAAAACCAAGTCCGGAAAACCATTATTAGCAGATGATCCTCATTTAGGATTAGCGACACCGGCAATTTGGTATGAAACTCAATTAAAATCTGGCTCCATGAATGTTAGTGGTGTAATTTTTGCAGGTGTGCCTGGAATTATCGTTGGTCATAATGAACATATTGCCTGGGGAGTAACGAATGTGGGCCCTGATGTACAAGATTTATATATTGAAAAACGAAATCCAAATAAATCGGACGAATTTTTATATGATGGTAAATGGGAACAGGCACAGGTTATAAATGAAACGATTAAAATTAAAGGTAAAAAGAATAAAGTTTTACCTGTCATGATTACAAGACATGGTCCGGTAATCTCAGAATTTGCCAGTGAAGCTGGAAAAGACTCTGTGTTCTCTTTACAATGGACAGCACTGCAACCAACAACTGAGTTAGAGGCGGTTTTAAAATTTAACGTCGCAAAAGATTGGAATACGTTTAAAGAAGGATTGGCATTATTTGATGCGCCCGCCCAAAATTTCGTTTTTGCTTCAGATGACGGAACGATTGCTTATCGAGCAAACGGTAAAATTCCAATTCGTAAAAAAGGAAATGGACTAATGCCAGTACCAGGCTGGACTAGTGATTACGGTTGGAAAGGGTATATTCCATATGAAGAACTACCCACGAATATCAATCCAGAGGAAGGATTCATATCATCTGCAAACAATAAAGTGGTTGATGATTCATATCCGTACCATATTTCAAATTCTTGGGCACAACCTTATCGTCAATTACGTATTCAGGAAGTACTTAAAAAGAATGACAGACTGACTGTTAAAGATATGCAAAATCTACAAATGGACGACATGAACTTACAGGCAAAAGAACACGTACCAAAGTTTATTAATTTAATAAAACAAAATAAAGATCAATTATCAACTGTTGAAAAATCCGCATTAAAAGAACTAGAAAAATGGAATTTTATAGATGATAAGGATGAGACATCCCCACTCATTTTCCAAATGTGGCTGACCGAAATTAATAAAGCATTATTCGATAAACAAATCTCTAAAGATATGATGGATTTATTTGGAGACCGCAAAGTCGTAGTCGATCAATTATTACGAGACAGCTTCAGTGGGAAAAAAGTTATCTGGATAGATGAAAAAGGTGGAATCGATCAACTTTTATTAAACACATTCGAAAAAACAATCAAAATTATTAGCAAAACTGATGGAGACAATGTAGCTAAGTGGAAATGGGGTAATCACCATAAAGTCGCATTCACACATCCACTATCAAGCATTAAATTACTAAGCTATTTCTTTAATGCTAGAGACCCAATCCCAGTAGGAGGAAGCTCAACTACAGTTAAAGCCGCAGGATATGATGACCAAGGAATCGTAGACCACGGTGCATCTTGGCGGACAGTTGTAGACTTCGCAGATTTAACTAAATCAGTAAACATAGTAGGACCAGGGCAATCCGGAAACATCGGAAGCAAATGGTATAGCGACCAAATGAAAGATTGGGCAAACGGAACATATCATACTACTACATTGAAAAATGTTGAAGGTGTGAAAGAAGTGTTGGAACCGAAGAAAGGTGAATAAGGTTGGATGTGTAGTAGACAGACCTCATGGAGGTCTGTTTTCCTTATGAGTGGGTGATTTTCATTAAAAATGGTTGATTTTTTAGGAAATAAGATCAATTATTGATAAAATCGATTAATCTTGGGTGTAAGTCAGTTAATTTTGATATGGATTAAGCAAAAATGTGTGGGGGATTGCCCTTTTACTCAGTTTAATTGCGATTTTCTATATTTAATTGCGATTCCCAGAATATAATTGCGATTCCCAATATTTAATTGCGTTTTCTAGAATATAATTGCGCTCCTCAATATGACCCAAAGGAAACTCCGCATACCGATAAACTCAACTCTAATTTCTTCACTTTCCTCACTCCATATACTAAAATATTTAAATAGATGTAGTAATCTAATTCATAAAGGAGGGCTGTAAATTATGGATGGAATAGGCTTAGTTCTCGAAGGTGGTGGGATGAGAGGTATTTATACGGCCGGTGTTCTTGATTATTTTTTAGAACAAAATATCGAAATTCCTTATGTAATAGGTGTTTCTGCAGGTGCTTGTATGGGTACTTCTTATCTTTCTAAACAACATGGACGTAATAAACGAGTAAATACGGAATTTTTACAGCATCCAGATTATATTTCTTTCAAAAATTTAATTCGTAATAAGCAGCTTTTTGGTATGGACTTATTGTTTGATCTTATTCCAAATGAATTAGATCCATTTGATTTTGATTCATTTTATAAGGCTGAGCAAAAATTTGTAGTTGGTACGACAGATTGTATTTCTGGGGAACCTGTTTATTTTGATAAAGATGAAATTGTCGAGACAACAGATATGTTAAATATTATTCGAGCGTCAAGCTCTTTACCTTTAATGGCTCCAATTATTAAGTTTAATGAACATTTCTTAATGGATGGTGGAATTGGAGACCCGATTCCAATTCGTAAATCAGAAGCGGATGGAAATCGAAAGAATATAGTTGTTTTAACTAGGAATGCAGGTTACCGTAAAAAACCGTCAAAAGGAAATTGGTACTTGCAAAAAAAATATAAGGACTATCCAGGACTAGTTCAAGCGGTTCTAAATAGATCTGAAGTTTATAATAAGCAACTAGATTATATTGAAGAGCAAGAAAAAGCTGGAAATATACTTGTCATTCGCCCAGTCCAAAAGTTAAAGGTTGGACGAATTGAACGAAATAAAGCGCGTTTATTAGACCTATATAAAGAAGGTTATGAGGATGCTAAGCATCTTCGCGAACAAATAGTAGAATTTATATCGCACGAAAAAACGACCTGTTAATCGCAGGTCGTTTAAATATGTTGAAAAAATACTCAGACTGATTGAAAACGCTTGTTTTCAAAGAATGAAATTTGGCATAATTTATTAAATGATAAATTAAGGAAAGTAAAACACTAAAAGAAAGCGAGCGTTTGTCAACAGTTTGATTGACCTGTTATTGTTCAGGTCTTTTTTTGATTGGGGGAGGGAGAAGATAGATTAATCTTTATTATTATTTTTGTTATTATTGTTCATCATGTTTTTCATCATCATTTCAAACATTACCATATCGACACCTAAACACGGATTCATACAGCTACAGTTACTTTTTCTTCTAAAGCAGCAGCATCTGCAACGGCAGTGACAATCATGGATATGACAGTCACAATGATCACGATGGCAATCATCACAATCGCAACGTCTATTTCTGCAATTGTCACAGTCACAGTCATTACGTCTACATCTACTTGAGTTCATGTTGACTTGATCTTGGTTGTTCCACATCGTAGAACACCTCCTTGAATAATCTACATAAACAAAGTATGCATAGATGTCCCATCGAGGAAAGGCTAGTACCTAAATAAAAAATAAAAAAAGCACATTAATCTATAAAAGACAATGTGCTTTGAATTATTCAATATTAATGTGGGAAGAAAACCAATTGAATTAAGAATAAAATTCCAAATATATAAATAACTGGTTTAACATTTTTTGCTTTCCCTTTAACTACTTTTAAAAGTGGATACGTAATAAATCCAAGAGCAATACCTGTAGCAATACTTGAAGTAAGTGGCATTGTGATAATGACTAAAAATGCTGGGAATGCCTCTTCAAAGTTGTCCCACTCAATATGACGTACGCTGCCCATCATTAAGCAACCAACTATGATTAATGATGGTGATGTAATAGCTGCTACACCAGAAATTGAATTAACAAGTGGGCTAAAGAATGCTGCGAAAACGAAAAGTAATGCGACAACAAGAGCTGTTAAGCCTGTTCTACCACCAGCTGCAACACCTGCAGAAGATTCGATATAAGCAGTCGTAGGTGAAGTACCAAACATTGCACCGATTGTAGTACCAAGTGAATCAGATAACATTGCACGTCCTGTTCGTTTCTCGTCATTTTTATTTAACAAGCCTGCTTGTGATGCAACACCTAAGAAGGTACCAGTAGTATCAAAAATAGTAACTAATAAGAATGAAAAGACAACCGAATATAGTCCATATTGGATAACGTCCGAAGCAGCAGTAATCGGATTAGCAATAATGATATGTTCAGGTAATTTTGGTAAAGAAAATATGCTACCTTTAATGTGTAATTTTCCTGCAACACCTGCGATGATTGCTGTTGAGACCATTCCGAAGAATAACGCTCCATTTACATTTAAGGCAAATAAAATAACAGTAATTGCAATTCCTATTAAAGTAAGAACAACTCCTGGAGAATGAAGATCCCCCAGACCTACAAGATTATCTTTGTTAGCAACGATAATACCTGAAAGACGTAAACCTATAAAAGCGATAAATAAACCAATTCCAACACTTATTGCATGTTTTAGTGTATTTGGAATTGCTTCTATCAAATGAGTTCTGAATTTAGTTAAAGATAGAATGACGAATAAAATACCTGTAATGAATACAGCTGAGAAAGCTAATTGATAAGAAATACCATGTGCTTCTGAAACAACTGAATAAGCAAAATATGCATTCATTCCCATTCCGGGAGCGATGGCAATTGGATAATTTCCGAACAATGCCATAAATAATGTACCGACTAGTGTTGCTATAATTGTTGCAGTAAATGCTTGGTCAAATGGAACACCAGCTGCAGATAATATGATAGGGTTAACAATTATTATATAAGCCATTGTTAAAAAAGTTGTGAAACCAGCTACAATTTCTGTTTTAATTGAAGTGTTAGCCTCTTTTAATTTAAACATAATAGTTCTCCTTGTTAGAAAATACGAATGTTATACTCAACAGTTATTAATAATATTCGTTATATGGCGAAAGTGCAATACTTTTTTAAAAGATTAACGTCTTTTAAGGAATTCAATTACGATTAGTATTCCAAAAAGTACGATTTGGGTATGCTAAATCTTGAATTATTTAAAAGGAGGATGAAATAAATGACTCAAAACCAATTTCCAACTAAATTTATTCCGCAGCATCAAAATAAGCAACCTGGTATCGAAAAGGAAATGACACCAATACCGATATCAGAAGATCCAAATTATGTAGCAAGTGGTAAATTAAAGGAAAAAGTTGCCATTATTACTGGTGGAGATAGTGGTATCGGTAGAGCAGTTGCCATACTTTTTGCGAAAGAAGGGGCATCAGTTTTTATCCCATATTTTGATGAGGATGTTGATGCACAAGACACAAAAAAATTCATAACTGATCTCGGTGGAAATTGTGAAATAATGAGATGTGATCTTCGAACTGAGGCAGTTTGTAAACAAATCGTTCAAAACGCAATTCAAACCTTTGGAAAAATCAACATTTTGGTGAACAATGCTGCTGTTCAGTATCCACAAAAGAATTTAGAAGATATTACAGAGGAGCAATTAAGACGAACATTTGAAACAAATATATTTTCAATGTTCTTTTTATCAAAAGCATGCCTTCCACATATGAAGCAAGGTGATTCAATTATAAATACAGCTTCAATAACTGCTTATAAAGGACATGATCAATTATTGGATTACTCTGCGACGAAAGGAGCGATTGTGACATTTACTCGTTCACTTTCAACAAATCTTGCTCAAAAGGGAATTCGAGTTAATGGTGTAGCACCTGGGCCAATTTGGACGCCACTAATACCAGCAAGCTTTGATGAACAAGAGGTAGCGAAGTTTGGAAGCACAACTCCGATGAAACGAGCTGGACAACCAGTTGAGCTCGCACCTGCATATCTATACTTAGCAAGTAATGAAGCTTCCTTTATTACAGGACAAATGATTCATGTTAATGGTGGAGTTATTGTAAACGGATAGGAAATTAAAAAGGTGCCATGCAAATGGCACCTTCAGACTGCTCGCCAAGTGCTCGCAATCAGTCTGAAATCAAATTTTTGGACTTTGTTTTTCAATATTTAGGTCGAAATGTGTGACAGCATGTTTCACCACTATGTACAGCGGAAGTCGTTATTTGACCATCTAATACTGCATTTTGAATCGTTAAATCAAAGTCATTTGAGTATTCATATGCTTCAGTTTGAACAAGAATTGAGTCTGCTTGGCAAAAGTTTCCTTGCCCCCAAAAATTACAATTTGCAACACTACATCTAATTTCTGGCATGAACTCGCCCTCCTTTAATGTTATTTTCCACATACTTTGCAATCTCATTCAGATTTAAAATAGTACCAATGTAGAATTTTTTGTGAGAATATTGTAAACTTTTATCAAGATAGAAGGAGTTTGGATGACTTTTATCGAATCAAACTCTGATTAAGTATAGGAGGAGAACAAATATGAATTGGAAAACAACATATGAAAAATGGGTTCAATCACCGACATTAGATCAAGAATTAAAAGTACAATTAATTAAACTTGAGAATAATCAGCTTATACTTAAGGAAAGTTTCTATCAAAATTTAGAATTCGGAACTGGTGGTATGCGCGGAGAAATCGGACCTGGAACGAATCGTATGAACATCTATACAATTCGTAAAGCATCTGCTGGTTTTGCAAAATATATTGAAAGCTTTGGAGAAGAAGCAAAGAACCGTGGAGTTGCAATTGCTTTCGATTCACGTCATAAAAGCCCTGAGTTTGCGATGGAAGCAGCAAAAACGTTAGCAACACACGGAATTAAAGCATATGTATTCAATGAATTACGTCCAACACCAGAATTATCATTTGCTGTACGCGAGCTGAACTGCTTCGGTGGAATTGTTATTACGGCAAGTCATAATCCACCTGAATATAATGGATTTAAAGTTTACGGTGATGACGGCAGTCAATTACCTCCAGCTGCTGCTGATCAAGTAATTGAGTATGTTAATTCATTTGAAAATGAATTAGAAATTGAAGTATCTTCAGAAAAAGAATTAGTTGAAAAAGGCTTAATACATAGATTAGATGAAGAAATGGACAAATTATATGTAGAGCAATTAAAAACTGTTGTTGTTAACAATGAATTAGTCCAAGAGCATGGTAAAGATTTAAAAATCGTCTTTACACCATTACATGGTACAGCATTAATTCCTGCAAAATTATCATTAAATGCTGTTGGCTTTGAAAATGTAACAATTGTTGAAGAACAAGCTATCGCAGACTCGAATTTTACAACTGTAAAATCACCGAACCCTGAAGAGCATGCTGCATTTGAATATGCAATTCGTTACGGGAAAGAAATTGATGCAGATGTATTAATTGCAACTGATCCAGATGCTGATCGATTAGGAATCGCTACAAAAAATGAAAATGGCGAATACGTAGTCCTAACAGGTAATCAAACAGGAGCATTAATGCTTCATTATTTATTAAGCCAACAAGATGTTCCATCAAATGCGCTATTACTTAAAACAATCGTTACTTCTGAATTCGGTCAAGTGATTGCTTCTAAATTTGGTGTTAAAACGATAGATACACTTACTGGCTTTAAGTTTATCGGTGAAAAAATTAAAGAATTTGAGCAAACAAATGAATACTCTTTCTTATTCGGTTATGAAGAAAGCTATGGTTATTTAATCAAACCGTTTGTTCGTGATAAAGATGCAATCCAAGCAACAGTACTTGCTGCAGAAATTGCTACTTACTATAAAATAAAAGGTATGACTTTATATGAAGGCCTAAATAGCCTTTACGAGCAATATGGTTTTTACCTAGAAGGATTAAAATCATTAACATTAAAAGGTATTGAAGGTACAGAAAAAATCCAATCGATTTTAACAAATTACCGTCAAAATCCACCGACTGATATTAATGGTCTAAAAGTGATTACAGTTGAAGACTATAAGCTTCAAGAAAAAACGACATTAGAAACTGGAGAAAAAGAACAAATACTTCTACCTAAATCTAATGTATTAAAGTATCATCTTGAAGATGGTTCATGGGTATGCTTACGTCCGTCTGGAACTGAACCAAAAATTAAATTCTATTTTGGGATCGTAGGGCAATCTCGTGAAAATAGCATCCAAAAATTGGACAGTTTACAACAAGCATTTATGGAAAAAATTGAAGTATTAGTCTAAATAAAAGAGCGACTATTTAGTCGCTCTTTTCGTTTATTTAAAGATGCTCAAATGATGATATGAAAGATTGTTCCTCAGCACTTTCTTCTCTTGTAGCATGCTCAATATGCTGGAACATACCTTTTAATTTTTCATCAATGATCGCTAAGTCCCTCTCGTATTTAAAGGCATGAAGAAAATGTTCAATACGCTTTGAAAAAAGTTCGTCTTTCGTATTTACCATTAACACGAGAAGCTTATCCCATTGACAACAATAAGTGTAATACAATGCTAAATCATAGTCGGATTGTGCTTGCATTGTGAACCTCCTTTTAGAGGGTACACTTAGTTTATGGCGAAAAGAATTTATTAGCCATGAGAGAATTTGACAAAGGCTAGAAGTAAAGGCTAGGTAAAAAAAGGATGAATAGCAAGGGTAGATGTTAGTGGGAAAGTAGGAAGTGTAGGAAAAGTAGGAATTTTAATTGAATTAGGTCAAGTTATTAATGAAATGACGTTGTTTCCGTTTAATGGAATAAAAAAAATATGATATGAGCATAGTTTTATTGGTTTCTGGATTTTTTTAAGGCATTGAGTGAAGTTTAATTGCGATTTCAGAAAATTAATTGCGATTTATGATATTTATTTGCATTACTTTCATCGACCTTTAAGTATACTTTTATAAAAACTAGAGACAATAACATTAAATATATTGATTCAAAAAATAGGGGAATTATGGACTCTAAAATACAAATTTAAAAAACCATTTAGGATTAGTTATCAAAAAATAAAAAAAGAAGTTATATCAAACGTTTTAAAAAAATAAAATTAACTACCGTATGGAATTTTTTCATACGTTTTTTTGTTTTTTACAATTTCTAATTAGGTACATGAATATAGTAGAGATATGACTATTTTTACATTAATTCAATTGTCAGTTCATAGAATAATATAAGAAGAGACAGGAGGAGAGTGTGATGAAGGCAAGTGATTATAGAGCGTTGGAATATGCGATTGATGAAATAACAGAAATTGCGAGAGGATTTGGGCTAGATTTTTACCCAATGCGCTATGAAATCTGTCCAGCGGATATCATTTATACTTTTGGCGCTTACGGTATGCCAACAAGATTCTCCCACTGGAGCTTCGGAAAACAGTTTTATAAGATGAAGCTTCATTACGATTTAGGACTAAGTAAAATTTATGAGTTAGTAATTAACTCAGACCCATGTTATGCATTTTTATTAGATACAAACTCACTCGTTCAAAATAAATTAATTGTTGCACACGTATTAGCCCATTGCGACTTCTTTAAAAATAACATTCGTTTCTCAAATACAAAGCGAGATATGGTTGAAAGTATGGCAGCCACTGCTGAACGAATTAAACACTATGAGCATATATACGGAAAACAAGAAGTAGAAAATTTCCTAGATGCAGTCCTCTCAATTCAAGAACATATTGATCCATCATTAATGAGACCAAAACTGGCATATGACTTAGAAAATGATTTTCCACTAAAAGAGAAAAAAAGAGTGACACCATACGATGACTTATGGAATATGGATCAAAGTAAAGAAAAGAAAAATGACTCAAACCTTATCCCAATAAAACGTAAACAATTCCCACCTCAACCAGAAAAAGATATCCTATTATTTATCGAAGAATACTCTAGAGAACTAGAAGAATGGCAACGTGACATTTTAACAATGTTACGGGAGGAAATGCTATATTTCTGGCCACAACTTGAGACGAAAATTATGAATGAAGGCTGGGCAAGTTACTGGCACATCCGCATCATGCGAGAACTAAACCTAGACTCAAACGAAGCAATCGAATACGCAAAACTAAACGCAGGTGTTGTTCAACCATCGAAAACAAGCATTAATCCATATTACTTAGGATTACGTATGTTTGAAGACATAGAAGAACGCTACAATCATCCAACAAAAGAAATGCGTGAGTTAGGTGTTAAACCTGGCAGCGGTCGAGAAAAAATGTTTGAAGTAAGAGAGTTAGAGTCTGATAGTTCATTTATTCGAAACTACTTAACAAAAGATCTTGTCATGCGTGAAGATATGTATTTATTCCAGCGACAAGGTAAGGAATATAAAGTTACTGATAAAGCGTGGGAAAATGTACGAGATCAACTTGTAGTTAGTCGAGTAAATGGAGGATTCCCATATATCGTTGTTCAAGAAGGTGATTATTTAAAAAATGGTGAGCTTTATTTGAAGCATTCCTATGAACATATGGAACTTGATGTGAAGTATGTTGAAAAGGTAATGCCGTATATTCATCAGTTGTGGGGTAGAGGGGTTCATTTGGAGACGAATATTGAGAATAAGTCTGTGTTGTTTAGTTATGATGGGAAGAATATTCATCGGAAGTATATTTAGGACCACCTTTTTAGGTGGTTTTTTTGTATGAATTACTTTCTACTTTTAACCTACAAATCTGATCAGAATTTTGTTAATGCGTATTCAACATAATGGAAGTTAAGTTGCATTATAAATGTTAAAATATAGTATTGAAAGGTATGGATTATAAGTGAGAGATTTCCCAGAAGAAAACAATTTTCTTTCTCTGTTTGAGTGTACCTAAACTATTCGATTTCAATACGAAAGATTTGCCATTTTATTATAATCAAGAAGTGAAAGTACAAGTAACTCAACCAAATTTCGGTAGATTGTTATCGCTTTTAGAATTGAAGCGAGTAGAGAAATTTGAGATTACAGCAGATAAAAGAGGTTTTTCAAGTGTACTTTTAACAGTTATTAATGAAGATTCTCAGCAAACAATAGAAATTGATTTTAAGCCAAGATTTAAATTGATATTTAAAGGGAATTTTACTTTGTAAACTTGTAGTCTAGTTCAACTAAAGCAGTGCATTAGTTGAAGAGCGAGAATGCCATCCTGTGGTCACTTTTTTGAGATTTAGTGAGGGGATGGAGTACAATTTATCGTAAGGTGGTAGAAAGGCTCCCTTCTACTCGACTAGTTGAGTTAACAAAGCTTGCTTGATATCACAGGGAAACTATACAATCCTATTCTTATAAAAAAGTAATTGAAAAATAATAGTTTAGAAGGAGAAAAATAAGAATGAGTGAATTAATTGTATTTGGTGAACTTCATAAATATTTAAACAGTTTAAGTCCAATGAAATGTACAATGGCGGCAAAGAGCCTGTCATTAGGGTATAAACCTATTTCCTTTAGTGGAGCGTCTAAAAAATTTGCGACTCTATATGGAGATAAAAATTACCAGTGCTTAATTCTTCATGTAGATCCAGGTAATCCAGATTCTACTTGGGGAAAGGCTGTTCAAAAAGAAGTTCAACAAATTTTAAATTTTGAAATTAAAGAAATGAGAAATTTTCGCCTAAAAAAACATGAAGTATATGTTCCATTTGAAGTCATAGATTCAAAAGAGAAGATGGAGCTATTAAAAGCTATTATAAAGAATATATATGAAATTTTTTTTAGATAGTAATTAAAATAACATGCTTATTGTTAAGGGATAATAATATGTGAAAAAGGCGTTGCTCATGAAAATGCCTTTTATTTTTGTTACTCAGTTCTTATGTAAGTAAACCAGCTGTTGCATTAATAACTACTAAGTAAAAAAATAGTATCCAACCACAAAAAAAAATGGTATTAGTCCAAATAGTATTTGTAATTTTGTTTTCTGTTGTAATAATTTCACACACCAGCTTCAACTTGTTGTTAGTCGAGTAAATGGGGGATTCCCTTATATCGTTGTTCAAGAAGGAGATTATTTAAAAAATGGGGAGCTTTATTTGAAGCATTCCTATGAAAATATGGAACTTGATGTAAAGTATGTTGAGAAGGTAATGCCATATATTCATCAGTTGTGGGGTAGAGGGGTTCATTTGGAGACGAATATTGAGAATAAGTCTGTGTTGTTTAGTTATGATGGGAAGAATATTCATCGGATAAATATTTAAGACCATCTTTATTGGTCTTATCCCTGTCAA
>NZ_NULG01000088.1 GCF_002577195.1 Bacillus sp. AFS041924 | reverse complement strand
CAAATAAAAAGAGAGAATCACAAATAAAAAGACAGAATCGCAAATAAAAAGAGAGAATCGCAAATATATGGCCGAATCGCAATAAAAAATAGAGAATCACAATTAAAACGACGTAATCGCAAATAAAAAGAGAGAATCACAAATAAATTGATCGAATCGCAAATATATGGCAAATCGCAATTGAAAAATAGTGTTCTTAAAGTGAAAACCTTAAAAAAAGAGATAAATTTTACTCACTTAAATAAAAAAGCCCATACTTTAAGTCGTTTTTAGCAAATTTTTATTAAAAATGGTGCAATATGGCCCCGCTTATTATCTGTCATGTATTTCGGGAGCGGAACTCAACTAGGCTTCTTTCCAAAGAAACAAGGTCAAATCGCATGAATCCGTAATTACTAGCGGAGCATGCGATTTTTTCTATTTAAAAAAAGCTTTCCCATTAGCCAAAACCTAATTCTAATGGAAAAGCCAAACTTTATTCTAATCTGCTCGTAATCATTTTTTTCCGAGTATAGAAGTCGACTCCATCTGTTCCATTTGCGTGAAGGTCACCATAAAAAGAGTTTTTCCATCCGGAGAATGGGAAAAAGGCCATCGGTGCGGGAACACCGATATTTACTCCAAGCATTCCTACTTCAATATTTTCCCTGAAATATCGAATACTTGCTGCACTGTCTGTAAAGATGCAGGCACCATTTCCAAAATCTGATTTATTCGTTAGTTCAATCGCTTCTTCTAATGTTTCTACTCGAACGATCGAAAGCACTGGTGCAAATATTTCTTCCTTCCAAATTTTCATTGATGGGTTCACGTTATCAAAGATTGTTGGCCCAATGAAGTAGCCTTTTTCTTTTCTAATTAAATCTTTTCGTCCATCACGTAATAAGGTTGCACCTTCTTGTATGCCACTTTCAATATATTGTTCTGTACGTTCTCGATGTTCTTTTCGTATGACCGGACCTAGGAATACATCTTCATCTAATCCGTTTCCAATTGTAAGGTTATTAGCTTCCTTTTTTAGTTTTTCTATTAATGGATTGGCAATGTCACCTACTGCTACAACAACAGAGCATGCCATACATCGTTCGCCTGCCGAACCATATGCAGCTGTGATAATTTGTTTTACTGCTTCATCTAAATTTGCATCTTGTAAAACGATACTATGGTTTTTAGCACCAGCTAAGGCTTGAACGCGTTTCCCATTTGCCGATGCAGTTTTATATACATACTCCGCTACGGGTTGTGAACCTACAAATGAAATGGCTGGTACATCTTTGTTTTGAAGTAACTCGTTTACAATTTCATGCGCCCCATGAACAATATTAAAAACACCTTTAGGGAGACCAGCCTCTGTAAAGAGCTCAGCTAAACGATTTGCAAGTAGTGGTGTCCGTTCAGAAGGCTTTAAAATAAATGTATTTCCACAAGCAATAGCTAACGGAAACATCCAGCAAGGGACCATCATTGGAAAATTAAAAGGAGTTATTCCTCCAATTACTCCAACAGGGTACCGATACATCGCAGATTCAATATTTGTAGCAATATCAGGTAATTGTTTACCCATCATTAGTGTCGGTGCTCCGGCAGCAAATTCTACACATTCAATACCACGCTGAACTTCTCCATATGCCTCATTATAGCTTTTACCATTCTCAATCGTTATTAAATTAGCAAGTTCATCCCAATATTTTATAAGTAATTGTTGATATGAAAATAGTATTCTTGCTCTTTTGGGGACTGGTGTTTTACTCCATATATTAAAAGCGTTTTTAGCTGCTTTTACAGCATTTTCTAAATCTGATTTAGTTGAGAGAGGGACAAATGCTAATATTTCTTCAGTTGCAGGATTTGGGACCGGGATTGTTTTTGCATTTGGTGAAGCTTCAATCCATTCTCCATTAATAAAATTCTTTAAAATTTTTATATTTGTTTGCGTCGACATAGAATTTCACCTCGAACGATTATAAGTTTGAGAATGCTTTGTTTAATGTATTTACGATAAAATCAAGCTCTTCATCAGTTGTAGTAAATGGAGGAGAAAGTGTGAGGATATTGTTGTAGCCTGGGACTGTATCTCCATTTCTACCAATTATTAGTCCTTGTGATTTACATTCAGTTATTATTTTTAATACTAATTCAGGACTAGCAGGTGTTTTACATTTTTTATCTTCAACCAACTCGATTCCCGCAATAAAACCAAAGCTTCGAATGTCTCCAACATTTTTATAAGTTAGTAAACTATCTAATTTTTTGCGAAGCTCATCACCCAAATAAGCTGCACGTTCTATTAAATTTTCACGCTCAATTATTTCTAAGTTTTTAAGTGCAACTGCACAGGAAGCAGGATTTCCACCAAATGTGTTTACATGGCGAAAGTGATGATCTGGCCCAGGTCGTTTAAATACATCATATAATTCGCTTCTCACAGCAGTTGCTGAAAGAGGAGAATAGGCACTCGTCATTCCTTTAGCCATTGTAACGATATCAGGTTTAATTCCGAAGTTTTGATGACCAAATTGTTTTCCGGAGCGGCCAAAGCCACAGATCACTTCATCAACAATTAACAAAATACCAAATTTATCACATATGTTTCGAACTTTTGTTAAGTATTCCGCAGGTGGTACAATAACTCCGCCACCCGTTATAACTGGTTCCATTATGATTCCAGCAATCGTTTCAGCACCTTCGTAATTAATCACATCTTCAATTTGTTTAGCGCATTGAATACCACAATCTCCATATGTTTTACCGAATGGACAACGGTAACAATAAGGTGGAGCGACATGCTGGAAGCCTGAAGAAAGAGGCTCATATTTAACTTTACGGTTAGCTTGACCGGTGGCACTTAAAGCACCCATAGAATTACCATGATATGCACGATATCTTGAAATGAATTTATAACGTGAAGGCTCACCGTTTTGATGATGGTACTGCCTTGCAATTTTAAAAGCTACTTCATTTGCATCAGATCCAGAATTAGAATAAAAAATACGATACTCTCCACCTAGCCATTCATTTAACTTTTCAGCTAATAGGATGGAAGGAACATTGCCTTGTGACATTGGAACATATGGAATTGCTGAAATTTGTTCAGCGGCAGCTTTGGCGATTTCTTCACGACCGTATCCGACATTCACACACCATAAACCCGACATACCGTCTAAATAATTTTTACCATCAATGTCAGTGACTGTACTATTTTTTCCTGATACAAGTACCATAGGGTTTGGATTGTGTGGGGACATATGATGCCATACGTATTTTTGATCTAATTCAAGAAGCTCTTCTTTAGATCGAGTTACTTTTATCGTCTTATCTCTCACTAAATTGTCACCAACTTTCAATATGATTACCTGAGTTCTAATTTTTATTTCTTTATTAATTAATATTACTGAATGGACGATATTATCCTATGACGATTAGACAAATTACAAGTTTTGTTAGTTTTGAAATTTATGAATTAATATTTAAACGATCAACCATTAAGCTTGTTGAAAAGGTCGGAGGAAATTTTGAAGAATTACCATTGAGTGAGTGAAATAGTTGAATATTAGTTATAAAATTAACCGTGGCACTTTAAAAGTTTATATTGGAGCTGCTCCTGGTGTTGGAAAAACATATACGATGTTAAGAGAAGGTAATGAGTTAAAGAAAAAAGGAATGGATATTATAATTGGGCTACTTGATACTCATGGTCGGAAAGAGACATTAGAAAAAGTAGGAGATTTAGACATTGTAGTGCTGATCACAGCTTAAAATAATTGATAGTTTTTATAGGTTTATTGTCAAAATTTTGTAGCATGAAATGATAAAATTTCATGTTTATTATTCAATTAAAATTAATTTTACTATTAAGAATAAAAAATAGTATTAAATCGCTTGACCTAAAGTTAGGTTTAGGCTGTAATCTCTGATTTGTAAGAAATAAATAATCAATCGGAGGGAATTTAACATGACTAAATTTGCTTTTGTAACAGGTGCCAATAAAGGGATTGGATTAGAAGTAGTTCGTCAATTAGCTGAAAAGGAATATCATGTATTTTTAGGTGCTCGAAATGAAGAATTAGGTAATCTTGCTGTTCAAACTTTAGGATTATCAAATGTTTCATTTATACAAGTTGATGTAACTAACACACAATCAATCCAAGATTCTTTCAATCAAATTACGGAAATGACTGATCATTTAGATCTATTAATTAATAATGCTGGGATTGCTCCAGATTTTCATATTTTGCCAAGTGAAATAAAAATTGATATTTTACGTCAGGCTTTTGAAGTGAATTTCTTTGGAACGTTCCAAATGATTCAAACTTTTTTACCGCTGGTTAAAAAAGCAGAAGGCGGAAAAATTATTAATGTAACGACAGATATGGCATCGCAAACATTATTTGATCGAGGAGAAACTGCGTCAATCAATATATTGGGTTATAATTCTTCAAAAACGGCTAACAATTCATTAACTCTTACATTGGGTAAAGAATTTGGAAACGGTGGTCCTGAAATTTTTGGTGTCACACCTGGATTTACAACGACTGATCTAAATGGTAATGCACCAGGAGGTCGAACAACAACTGAAGGTGCTAAAATTATTACTGACTATGCATTAAGCAATATAAACTACAATGGTAAAATTTTAAATGCAAATGGAATTATGCCTTGGTAAAGGATGAGAGTTTATCAATTATACAATTGGGCAAGTAGCAAAATTGAACAATTTAACAATTTCTCAATTAAGATATTATGACAAACAAGGATTGCTACCCTTTCTAAAAAGAACTGAAAGTGGAGACAGAATTTTCGATGAAGATGCACTTAAATTTATCGAGATGATTTTATGCTTAAAAAACACAGGCATGCCAATCAAGAAAATCAAACAATATGTTGACTGGTCAATGAATGGTGAGGAAACATTACACCAGCGTCTAGAGCTAATGAAACAACAAGAAAAAAATGTATTAGAACAAATAAAAGAAACAGAGGAGAATTTAAAGAAAATCAGCCGGAAAATTGCAAAGTATGAACTAGAAATGAATGAAAGTGAAAAGACAACTTCGACTTAGTTGTCTTTTCAGAGTTTTGATATATAAAACAGCCAATATTGTAAACGTGCATTAAGTGAACTTTATTGTTAATAAGTTATCATTTTTTTGAAACGTTTTTATTATCAATTTTTTAATTTATAGAGCAAAAATAAATTACAAACAAACTCTATGCTCATTCTAATAGTGTGTCTTAATTTATTAATAAAAGGTTATGTTTTCTAGTAATGGATTTTAAAAATATATTTATTGTATACTTCTTTTGAATAGAATTTGATTGGAATAATGGAAGGTTGATCGACTCCTAAGGGAAATGCGGGAAGCCTGAGACCCCGCAG
>NZ_NULG01000058.1 GCF_002577195.1 Bacillus sp. AFS041924 | reverse complement strand
ATGCTGGGCGCACGTAAAAAAAGGCTGAATCACATCAATTGATTCGGCCTTATTATTACCTGTGATATAGGCGTTAAAATAATTTATTTTAACACCTTACATTCTTTCGTTTAAAACCAAGTAACCCCTTATCTAAATCCTTTTGAATTTTTTCAGAACAAAGTATGATTGTGCTCTTTTTCTTTTCTTTCTTAATTTCGACCGGTCCGATCGCTTTTGCAGTTTCAACTGCTTTTTCATGCTGAGGTAAATATGAAATAGCCACTGTGTAGATAAAATTACTCATTGCAGATTTTGTTCTTTCAGGAGAATCATGTATTGTATTTTTCACCTGGTCTAGCATATCTGAAATCTTGCTAGGGTTAAATTCAGAGTCCGAACGATTACCTAACAGCCAGCAGTAACAACTCCAACCCGCTGACATTTTAAGTTCGTCACCGCTTGCAATCCATTTATCCGCAACTTCCTGCGCAATATCGGCTTCAGCTAATGTTACTGCAACTACATAATCTGAAAGCATATAGAAATACGCACCATCAATCCAACGTTCAAAATCTTCTTCAGTCATTTTCAGTGGATCCGCAATTACACCTGCAAAATACATAGCATCGTAGTTACCTGTAGAATATAATTGATTGGCCAATTCCTGGTTCATTTTAATTTTCTTAGCAATCGGCTTCATCGCCCCAGTAGCTACCCCAAATAGTGGCTCATGAGCACCATTGCTTATGTATGTTTTTTTAGTTCGTTCCTTACCAAGTGCTTCTAGCTCTTGCATAACCGTTTCAAATTCCATTGTTTTAAAATTCCTTTCTATAAATACTATTTCACATCTAACATAATTCTAAGATTCACTATCCTAATTTTATTTACAATTTTAATCTATTTCAAATTACTCTTATACGATTCATTATATCCTTCTAAACTCCCGAGTATAGTGAGAGACTGCTTATTTTCTAAAAAATAACACATTCTTTACACTAAACAACAATATTATATCATTTCTTTTTTACTAAACTTTAAGCTCATAAAATAGGATAACATTTAAACAAAAAAATGAGCCACCCCACAGCAGCTCAATTACTTAAAATCATTTTATAAAATTACAACTCTGTATAGTTTATTATTTTTTTTATTGATTTAGCATTTTCGATCCCTACACTTCTATATCCATTAAACGCATTGATTTTTATAACAGCACCACTTTTTGTGAACCAAAGTAATGAACTATACTCAACATTCTCTTCTACAGGACTTCTGAATGTTAATTGAACATCATATGTAGCTAAATCAACAGTCGGATGTTCGAGTTTTTGACTATATAAAAATATCTCTTCTAATTGTTTCAATTTTGTTTTACTTTCCACTTTTACTGGAATGAAACTGATAACATTTTTACCAATTTTAGTATAGTTATAACCAATCCATATTTCATTTTTCGGCTTATTATTGTTCAATCCAAAATAATATCCACCAATGCAAATTGCAATAATTATTAAGAAAATATATGGCCTCTTCAAAAATAGTCCCTCCATAAAAAAGTTCCGTTTCTACCAACTACATACCATATTTTACCATTTTTCCAAATGAATTAGTATATTAATAATGTTTAAGATATATATTTATATCTCATGTTAACTAGTGGAAGTTTCGATTCGCCTTACCAGATCTAAAGAGCATAATCTTTCAAGATATTATAGTAAAAGTTTTAAGCAAACTAAAAACTCGCTAAAAGTTAGCGAGTTTTATTTATAAACAAAATAATCGATACTTTTTCCATTCTGATCTAAGTAGGCTAGCATTCCCACCTTTTTTTAAGGCCACAATTGCCGAGTAGTATGTATTTAAGTTTAATTTGAGATATATTCTCCAATCTCATCTGATAGAACAGATAGATCCCATGGATACCAGTAGTAGTTCGTACCGTCAAATTCCATATCATATTTATAAGCGATTGGATCATCTGTATACAAAATTATTTCATAATGGGTTGGATCTGCAGTTGTAACATTTGGTTGGAAATTTGAATCTTCCTTACTATTCTTTAAGATTGTAAGAAAGTAATTTATTTTATCTTTGTCAATAATCGATGATATTTTTTTCTTGTTAGTTGTTTGAGATTGATAGATTTTAATCAAATTTACCTTATCAATTGGTACATCTTTAAAATACCATTTATAATCAGTTGTACCTTTTGCATAATAGACTCTATACCCATTTATTGATGTTTTGTCTTTTAAAGCTATTAACTCAGGGTTATCCTTAATTGAATAGATTTCTGTTCCTTTCTCATGAAATGCTGCATCTCCATCTTTTATTTTGTATCTCGGGTTTGTAACATGATCTGCTACTTTGAATTTTACTTCGCCTAATTTTCCATCTATAAATTTTTCATCTGCTATAATCCCTGTTTGAATTCCATAATATTCAACTCCATCCAATTTCACAAAGTCAATCCAATCTATAATTGATTGACCTTCTGATGGCATAAAGCGACAACTTACTAGTAGTACTGGCAATAATATAAATGACATCATAAAGAGTTTAATTCTTTTCATGAAATCCCCCTTAAAATTAGTCTTATTTTCAAATGATATTCAATTAATTTAATGAAATTACCTCCATTAGTACAAAATATAAACTCAAAAAAAGTTAGCCAAACTAGTAGGTTGAATTATAGTGAATCTATAGTCTTATCCTATTTAAATATTTAACATGACAAACGCACATTTTTTATAAAAGCTTGTATTTGAAAGCACTTACATTTTAATTGAACATAAAATATATTGAATGGAGGGATGAATGAATGGAAAGAATTATTTTAATGTTAGCTAGTATTTTAGCTGGTTTTGCTTTAATCAAATTGCCTTTAGCAGGCACATTCTTATCAAGTGTAGAGCCATTAACTGATTTAATTGGTATTTTAGCTATTTTAATTTTCTCCCTTTTCCTAATATATAAAGGGTTTATGTCTCTTATCGGTAAGTAACTAACTATTAGGTTTGGGAAATATCATTGTATTTTTATAATGATATAAAATATTAAATAAACCTGTATCTTAGATTACTAGTTAATCGTTGATACAGGTTATTTTTTATGATTTATTTCTATTTCTACATTTTTTATTTTGGCTCTGTTAAAGTAAAATGTTGATTTTTGAACAAATGGATAAGACCACAAATTCCGGTCTTTGTTTTTCCTAATTCAACTAAAGCTAGCGTTAGCCAAACATGAACAATACAATTTGTGACATTGATTTAGGGACAAAGGATTCTTTTGTTTGAAAATATCGACTTGTATTTCTTTGTTAAATTAGCTTATTTTTTTCGTTATGTTCATAAATAGTCAGCTAATGCAATAATTTCACCGTTGGATGCGTTTACACAGAAATCACTATCAATTTTTCCACATCTTATAAATTTGTTTTGCTCAAAATCAAAAACATATAAAGAAATTAATTCAATCTTACTTTTTATTGTTTCAAACGCGGTATCTTTATTAATACTTATGTTTTCTATTTGTTGAAAGCCTTCAATCATTTCTATCTTAAATTTGTTATCAATATAATTTAAAACCATAAAAGTCGTTGTATCAATAAACAGCTTGAGCTTTCCCTGAAAAACTTGTCTTTCTTGATCATTTTCTTTTAAAATTGCTATTATATATCCTTCGTCACGATGTAAGGTTTCCACTAACCATTTTCCAGAATCTTTTGGAAAAACTGAACACAAAAAGTCTCTAACACCAATTATACATTTTGTTATTTCATCATCTGAAATTAGCAATAAATCAGGATGAGGTTCACATGAAAAGGCTTGATCAATTGAAAAATCTTCATTAAGTGGTCCAATTAGTGTTCTTTTAAAAGATGGTCTTGTGTTAGATGGTTGCCATTGAATGTTCTCTTTTATTTTTAATTTAAATTTTCCTCTATCAAAATCAAATGGTATTACGGATAAATCATTCCTTACAAAAATTTCTTCAATTACATAAATCGGAATTATACGATTTTGTTTATTTACAGGATATTCGATTAATTCCAATTGGTCTTTTACAATTTGTCCCAAGTCATCAAGATTAAGTGAAAAATTCTCATCTACTAATGTTTCTTTTGAAGGAAATTTACCGTACAGTGAAAAAAAAGTCATTTTCCCTACTTGATCGACCTTAATTTCAATTGTTCCACAAGGAGAAACTGCTATACCACCTATACTACTTTGAAAATAAAACTCCCCATCTTCTTCCTTTTTCAGCTCAAATTGACAACCATATTTTAGCCCAGTTTCCTTTTCAATCCACTTTATAATGTCATTGGTCTTTAGACTATGAAACAAGTTCTTATTTGAATAGGACTTACCACCAACAAAAATAACACTTTCAAATTGACGACTATTTACATTTAAGTCAATAGAAGCAGTACCATCTGGATTGTAATCTTCATTCACCCAATCAGTTATATGCGAAGGAAACCATTCCATGGTTAAAGTATAAATAGTCTCATTAAAACTATTTAATTTACGATAAAAATTGTAAGTATGTAAGTAATAGTTTTCTAACCCCCATTTTTCACTTGTAAAATCCACTAATTCCTTTACTCTTTTATCCATCATACTCCTCATTTCTAACGCAATAGCACTTTTGTCAATGTACCATTCCTTATTCAATTGGTTTTCATTATCGATATACTTTGATTATCTTAAATATTAAAAACTTAGTTATTGGTAATCAATTCCTTATTGAAGCAACCTGGCAGTATTAATCAAAAAATGAGCTGCCGCAGCAACTCAAGTTATACAACTATCGCAGGTTAGTTGAACAAGGAATAGTAAATTAAATTCCTAAAATTGTTATATAATCATGCCTTTTACATTGTTCAGAAATCCATTTTTGAAAATCTATGATTAAATTAATTAATTCTAAAATGTTTTGATTAAAGTTTTCTTTAAATTGGGATTCTGTCTTGTCATCAAACAAAAATCCGATCTTATTTTTCACTTCATTTTCTTTTGGATTTTCTTTTAAAAATAGTTTCAGCTCTTCTAAGTCATCGAGGATCAAGCCCCATGTAAATTTATCAATTTCACTAAAACCCCAAAGACTATATTTCTTATACATCTTTTCAATTGAAAGTGATAAATATGTAAAAGTCTCATCGGTAAAGTAAATAGATTCTTGATTCCAATGATTACCTGTATCTTTTCCAGGTTTAATTTCCACATAACATGTACCATTTAGTGCTTCTACATCATAAATAATTTTAATTGGCGATAATTTTATTGCCTCTATTTCATCTTGGATAATCTCTAAAAGAAAATCACCAAAATCTTCAGCAATCATTTCTTCTTCTCCCCAGTACTCACCTAAATTAAAAGAAACGACTGCTGGTTCGTTTTCGTCATTGAGGTTATTAAAATCTAAACAATATACAATGTCTGGATCATAATCAATAATAGTAATGAAGTTTTCTGGTAAACGCTTCAGTCTTCTTTTTGTCAAAGTGAACATAACTGCATCTGGATAGTCTGGACTTGGTGATTCATGAAGGTTTTCATGAGTGACGCCTAAAATTTCATATGTTGCAAAAACACCTGCACCATACTTTTTAATAAAATGACTATATATTTTTGAGAATTTCAAACCTAATGCAGTTTCTGCTTTCTTAATTAAATGGTCCGAACATTCACCAACGTAATCACAATCAACTTTGTTTTGTTCTAATAGTGCTAAAGCTTTTTCGTAGTTCGACCATCCCATATGTATCCCCCCAAGAAGTTCATTTACTATAAAATATCATAAAAATATCTGTTTTACTCCCAGTTTTCATAACAAAAGGACTGACAAAACAGTCCTCTCATGTTGTTCAACTACCATGGGAGTACGATATAAACTTCCATTCACTGTTGTGAATCTGAGGATTCATGGATGGCTAACGCATGCGTTTAGTTCAAAAAGCTTTTAATCCCACTACGTTCTGATAAATTTAAAATTAAAACATTGTATGTTCTTTACTCATTTTTTTAAAAAAAATACTAATAAAACATTTTTTTATTGACGTTAAATATTTAATAGTGATAAAATATTTATTTTGACAAAATTCCAATTAATGTTATGCTTAATTGGTTAGTAATTAAATGGGGGTGTAGAATATGTTTGAAGTTGGTGATAGTATTTTTTATCCAATGCAAGGAGCAGGTATAATCGAATCTATCGAAGTAAAAGAAGTGCAAGGTGAAATACAGCAGTATTTTATTATAAGATTACTCTTAAAAAAGATGGAAGTAATGATTCCAATTTCAAAAATGGATATTTCAAGAATCCGAATGGTTGTTGATTCACATACACTCGACAATGTATTAAATAATTTTCATAATGGAGAATCTGATTTTTCTCTTTCATACAAACAGAGATTTAAGCTAAATACTGAGAAAATGAAAACCGGTAATATTGAAGAAGGTGCAGAAGTAGTACGTGATTTATTACGTATAGAAAAAGGGAAATCTCTTAATTCAAGTGAAAAACTGATGTTAGGAAATGCAAGTAAGTTTTTAATAAGTGAATTCAGTTTAGTTAAAGGGATCACAGATATTCAAGCCAAAGAACTATTATTCAGTTGAAAAATAATCAAGTAAACTTATATTAATGAGATTAGAATTTCAAATATTTAAATCAAACTCCTTATATTAAAAAAACACAACCACCCCGTTTTGTTTCCCCTTTTAATTTCCATTCATCATTCAATTTGTTCATAATTGGATGTATACTTCAGAATTCCATCTAAATAGATTGAATCATCAAGTTGTGTCCACTCTTTTAGTTTAATTTTTCCTTCTAGTTCGAATTCTTTGGCCAGTTTTTCAATCGTATTTATATCATCTTCCAAGGAATATTTAACAACTATTCTACCCGTTACTTGAAGAATATCTTTATGAATTTGTAGTGAATTTTAAATGTTTATCACCTAAGATAGTAATGTTTATATTCCATCTTGGGTGCATAACTAAATTATTGTTTTCATCAAATTCTAAAGCCATATGAATTTCATCATCTTCAGTTGTAAGAATAGCCATTCTTTTATTTTCCATATCTATATACGGTTTTAAACTTTCTACCATTTCTATTTTCCAATCAAAAAAGTTAATCATTTTACCTCCAATTTCCTAACTATATCAATACTCTATATAAGAGTATTTTAGCCATTTCTTCTTTCACTAATCTGCCCTTTCGTTGAATAAGAAAATCAACATTATTTTTCAACAGAGACATCCATGCTAATGAAAATTCGCACCATGGCGCATGAAAATATTATGGTTAATTTTCAAGGTAGTCTATATTTTAAAGTTGCGCCCTGTCAGTTGAATTTTTTCCTTTAACTTGCTTTAAAGTTGCTACGATCAGAAAGCTAACAATTACTAGTAAGAGCCATGAACTTACTTTACCAAGATGAACAAGACTCCATGCTACCGACTGATTCGGGTATTGCCATGCTCCAAAAAACGTTGCAATATTTTCAGCAATCCAAATAAAAAATCCAATTAGTACAAAAGAAAGTGCGATTGGCATTCGATATTTTGTTCCATTAACTTCGTATGTGACCCAAGATTTCCAAAAGACTATGATGACAAGTCCTGATAGCCACCAACGAACGTCTACCCAATAATGATGAGTGAAGAAATTTAAATAGATCGCTGCTGCTAGTGTAGCAACAACAAAAAATGGTGGCCAATTAAGCAAATGAACATTCAGTCTTCTCCACGCCTGACAAAGATAACTTGCAACACTCGCGTACATAAAGCCACTATATAACGGTACTCCAAAAAGTTTAGAATAACCTTCCCCCGGGTAAGACCAAGATCCCATATGTACTTTGAAAAGTTCAAGTGCAAGTCCGATTAAGTGGAACATTGTGATAACCTTTAATTCATCAATTGTTTCAAGTCTTGAACGCACCATGATCCACTGCATTAAAATACAGATAACTAGTAACCAATCATACCGTGGTAGAAATGGAAGTGGAACAATTTTTGTAAAAGCCAGAGAGGCAAAAATAACAACGGGGAATAGACAAGATAAAGCCTGCTCCCAGCCAAATCGAACAAGTTGTTTAAATGCTCTTATAATTTGTGATTCCACCTTTTGAAGTGTTAAGTTCACAATTAGCTCTCCTTTCATTAATTTATTTAATCCTTGAATTCTTCATCGCTTTGATATTCTAAAATATCACCGGGTTGACATTCTAAAGCCTTACAAATCGCTTCTAATGTTACAAAACGAATCGCTTTTGCCTTCCCGTTTTTCAAGATTGAAAGATTCGCCATCGTAATCCCAACCTTCTCCGAAAGCTCCGTTACACTCATTTTTCTTTTCGCCAGCATTACATCAATATTAATTATAATTGCCATGTTTCTCACCTCAGACCGTTAAATCATTTTCTGATTTTATATCTATAGCTTCTTTCAAAAGCCTTTGAAGAACGGCAGCAAAGACTGCTATTACCATCGAAGCAAAAATCAACACCATTCCAATGACAATAATACCTGGAGCATCATCCATATCCGCAATTAAATAGAAAAGCGGCAATCCTAGTACATACAAGACACTAATTGCTATCGCACTAAATTTTATATTTTTTAATGCATTAACCGATAATTCCGAGAAAGCTTTGTTTTTATCAATATAGTTTAAAAGTTTATATGCTTGATAAAGAGCAAAATAGAAAGGAATTGCTGCTGCATATAGATCAATAAAAATGAAATATTTCATTAAAGCTATTTTTGGATACAACACAGCTGCAAATTCCGCAATCTCAGGGACTATAAATATACATAATGCAAGGACCGGGATCCCAATAAGAATAACTGCTATTTTTAAGAAGAGTGTTGAACCTCGTTTCATAAAAAGCACCTCACTAATTTATTTTCAATTAGAATTTAACACATTATTTATTGTTTTACAATAAATTATTGTTGTTTTTTATTATATTATTATCGTTATGGAAATATCCTTGCATTTTTTTAAATAGTAAAAAAGCATTCCTTAGCTAAAGAAATGCTCGCGTAAAACATTAATTATCCACTCGCTCCACACCTCAGGAAGAGAAATTTTTTCAAAATGTTAGAGTTGTAATAACTTAAAAGATTAAATATACTGTTAGTAACACTTCACTGTCATTAACAGTATAATGTCATTAACAGTATAAATTTTTTCTTTATGAGAAAACATACAAATTTAGGAGGTTAAACTTTATGAAACATACAGGACGACATACTGGTGCATTTCTTTTATTATTTTTAACAGAAGGAGATAGCTATGGTGGAAAGCTTTTGCAAAAGTGTGAAGAAGAACTTCCGATCAATCCAATTGACAGTTCCATATTATATCGCACTCTAAAGCAATTAGAGACTGAAGGTGCTGTGGAGTCCTATTTAGGTACATCCGAACAGGATAAGCCGATAAAGATGTACAAAATAACTGGAATAGGAAAAGAAAAATTAAAAGAGTTTCAAATTAATATTGAAGAAAAACTTAAGAATTTAACATTTTTCTTGAACAAATACAATGTATGGAAGGAGAATACGCATGATTAATGCTTCGATCCTATATAGTTTAGCAATAACTCTTACGATAATTTCTTTTATAAAAGATCGAAATAAAACGAAAGAAGCTCTATTAAAATCCTGGAAAATGTTTTGTAATATTTTGCCTGAAATTTTATCTATTATGCTATTTGTAGGACTATCCTTATCCTTATTAACACCTACTATCGTTTCATCAATTATTGGAGAACAATCTGGAATAAAAGGGATTATCCTCTCTACATTAATTGGTTCAGTTGGACTGATTCCTAGTTTTATCGTTTTCCCTCTTGGAGAAACATTAGTCCAGAATGGTGCTGGACTTCCCCAAGTAGCTGTATTAATGTCAACATTAATGTCAGTCGGTATGATCACTTTACCTATGGAACAAAAATTATTTGGAAGAAGTTTTGCGTATGCACGTAATGCATCTGGACTATTAATGTCGCTTATATTTGCCTATATTATTTGGGTGGTGATGGCGTGAATGAGTTAAAAAAGTATCGTTTCTTTTTTATTTTATTAGTAGGTTTCATTGTACTAACTTTACTAAATCACTCAGTTGGAATGAAAGCATTTCAAGTAACTGGAAATAGTATTTTAAATATGTTATTTCTTCTACCACCAGTATTAATATTCGTAGGCTTACTTGACAAATGGGTTGAAAAAGAAACTCTTATTAAATATATGGGGAATAAATCTGGAATTTACGGAGTTTTGTTTGCGCTCTTACTAGGAGGTATTGCAGCTGGTCCTCTATACCTAGCTTTTCCGATTGCGGTGCTTTTATTGAAAAAAGGAGCAAGCATTCGTTATGTTGTCTTCTTTTTAGGAGTTTGGACAACAGCTAAACTACCCGTTGTTATATATGAATTTGCTTCATTTGGAATAAAATTTACACTTATTCATATTTGTTTTGGCTTAGTATTTTACTATTTAGTGGGTATCATTTTTGAAAAGTTTTTTGATCAAAGACATTTGTTAAATTATGATAAAGATCAAGATATTTCGATATAGAAAAAACTCCTGGAGAATGAAGTGAAGAAGAGTGTTACAATATATGAATTTTTGACGATATGAAAACACTAGTCTTCCTTAGTGAAGTGAATTACTTTTCTTAATTGAGTACATGAAAGACAATACTATATACAAAAAGACTAGCCAAGTAAGCTAGTCTTTTCAAGTTTAAACCGCTATCTCCCTACATTATCTAATTTAAAACTTTCTCTTAAATTTTTTATAGAATCTGTAAGAGTGTCTAGTAAAATCTAAGAATTTATACGGGATTTTAATCGGTACTTTATACAAAGTTTTTTTATATAGTTTATAGTAAGCTTTGACTAGATCGTCCCATTTATCATCTTTTCCTTTTTTATAAAAATCTGATATATCTACAACGTATCCTCTACCATCCTTCATCATCACATTTTTTCCGTGAACGTCGTATGGGTTTAACCCTCGACTTTTCGCATACTTAAGTGCAATATTTATATCTTTAATTACACTCTCTGGTATTCGCTCGCCATTCGCAAGGGCATTGTACAAGGTAATTCCTTCTAATTTTTTTAATACTAGATATTTTTCACCGTATTGTATTAATTTCGAATAAGCTGGATGCTCTCCTAATTGTTTATAGACTTGAACTTCTTTTTCTAAACCATGTATATCTTTTCCATACACTTTTACAACCACATTTGGTTCAGAATAGTGAATAAAAACAGCTGCATAATTACCTGATCCAATGCATTTCCAACCTTCAGGTATATTCCTAACTACTATTGGGTCATTTGGGTGTTCACTCTTGAGGATTACATTCGTAATTAGTTCTTTTTCAATTAGAACTTTAAATTCAGTTTGATTTATTAAAATAGACATTTCGTTACCCCTTTAAATCCGTTTACTATTATTTCTCAATCGATCAGCCTATTTAAAATTTACCAATTCGTTAAACCCTTTAAAAACGTTTCAAAGTTAGGGGATAAATTAATAATTTGATCATCATCCACATCAATATAAATGATGGGTGGTTCTTCTTTTGTTTTCCTATAATCAAGTGCAATCCACGAATGTCCATCACCTGAGATTAAAACAATATTTTTTGGCAAATCCCATTCTTTAATAAGATACCCACTCTCTAAAATACCAGAATCCTCACCAATTCCTAAAATATGATCTACATTAACGTGGTCATCAGCCCAAGATGTTGGGACTTCTGTAGGAAATGAATCAAATTTAATGACTCCCCCGTTTTGTTGTTTGAGGATTTCAATGTATTTTTTTGGCAACTTAATTTTAAGCTTTGCTTCTGCCTTTACGATCATCCCATCTGTTAATGGTTCTAGTTTATAAAAAGCGTTTTCTTCTAGCCAAATGTTATACTTCAATTTAAAATTAGACACCTCTTTAATACTAACTCGTTATATGACTCTATAATTCTAATAAGACATTATTTTATAAACAACTGATTGATCTTGCTTTTTTCTTTTAAATTAGTGTGAATAAGTTCTTCTAGGTCCTTTTCATTCGTATACGAACTCACATCTTTTCCATACCATTCATTTAGTTGCTGTCTTGTCATAGTATAGTTTTTGTCAGCAAAATCAAAAGTAATCCACTCTACATTTTTGACTAACGCAAATAAGTATGTTGCATTATTAATGACTATATTTTTAGTATTAGCAGGTAAATTATGATAATCAATCATCATACCATAAGGCTTCTTTTTTGTTTGGAGTGACATTTTGATGAATTCTTTATGATTTGGTAATTGTTTTATTATACTGCCCACAGCACTGTTATTACCGATATAAGAATTTTTAAATTGAAAAATATCATTATTTGAGCTTTTACTAATAGAACAACTAGTTAAATCCAGAAATAAAAATAATAATGGAATGAAAATTATTAAAACTTTTTTCATAATTTCCCCCTTTATTTACTAATTGTGAAATAGGAGCTAATTGATCAGCTCCTCAGACTGTCGAAAAAGTCGACGGCCTTTTATTTTGGTTATTTATGTAAACTTTAACTATATAAATAAGTACTTTGTCGATTTCCACTCCAGGATGCTCGCTTTCCGTGGGGCGAGACCTGAGCCTCCTCGGCAAGCCTGCGGGGTCTCAGGCTTCCCGCATCTCCCACAGGAGTCGAGCACCTTACGTTCCAATCATTACCCAAAGCTTTTTGTAAAATCTTTTCAACCAACAATCTTTCAAAAAAAGAGTCTATTTTTTTGTCACATTTAATCATTATATTCTCTTCTCTTGATATAATTAAATCATCAAAGTGTTGAGGTGAAATGATGTTATCGAATACGAGAGAATACCAAAATGAAGTAGAATTTGTATGCCTTGAAGAAATAGTACCTGAAGATCATCTTCTTCGTAAAATAGATAAATTTATCGATTTTTCTTTCATTCTTGATAAAGTAGCTCCTTATTATTGTGAAAATAATGGACGTCCATCAATTAATCCAATCGTTCTTTTTTAGATGATGTTTATTGGTTAACTTTATGGAATACGTTCTGAACGTCAATTAGAACGAGAAATCCAAATGGATCTTGCTTATAGTTGGTTTTTAGGATTGAAAATTAATGATTCTGTCCCACATCACTCAACAAGTTCAGAACATAAAGAAGATCGCAATGCATCTAACACGTACAGAATAGCTGTATTTTTTTGTTTATAACACTATTTTTTTTGATTAAATCAACTAAGAAAGATGTAATAAAAAAGAGTGTAGAGAAATTTTCAGGGGTTTCTCTACAATCTGAGGAGCTGATTGATCAGCTCCTTTTTTACTCAAGTAAAAAATTCTATTCCATTCTACATATGAATTCCTTTTTCACGTTCTTTCTTTCCACCACGTGACCAGATCACGACTGGTATAAGAATTAATGACAAAATTCCACCTGTTAATGATAATGTTACATAACTTGAATTGGCTACGATCATTCCTGACAATGCGCCACCAGATGCACCTGCTAAAGCGATAAATACATCCACTGTCCCTTGAGTCTTGGCGCGATTAGTAGAATCTGTTGAGTCAACAATTTGAGCAGTCCCACTAATTAGTCCAAAGTTCCATCCTAGACCTAGTAATGAAAGCGCAACTATTAGTAGAATCATAGAATCACTTGGTGCTGATGCAGCTGTTATTCCTGCTAGTAATAAAGTGGCTCCCGATGCAATCGACATAGCCGTTCGACCTATTTTATCTACAAGTATTCCAGTAATGAGTGAAGGAAGATACATTGAGCCAATATGAAATGCAATTACGATACCTACTTCATTGAGTCCATGACCGTGATGCTTCATATGAATGGGTGTCATCGTCATAATAGCAACCATAACAATTTGTGTTAATACCATTGTCGTTGCTCCTACCACAATTCCTCTATTGTTTTTCATACTTTCAACTGGTGAAGTTTGTTTTACAACCACTTGCTGTAATTTTTTTGACTCAATCATTTTAGCCATTATTAATGGATCTGGGTTAAGCATAACGAATAGAAAGAGACCTGCCAAAATAAATGCTGTTGCGGATAAGATGAAGGGACCTGCAAGTGCTGGCACACCAATTGAAACTGCAAATTTCCCCATTGGTCCTACTAAGTTGGGACCTGCAACCGCACCAAATGTTGTAGAAACCATTGCAATACTTATTGCTTTTGCTCGTTGTTTATTATTGGCTAAATCTGTACCTGCATATCGAGCTTGTAAATTTGTTGCTGTTCCTGCTCCATAAATCAAAAGAGAAGCAAATAAAAGGATTATACTGTTTGTCATTGCTGCAATTACAACACCGATTGCTCCAAGTCCACCAGTAAGAAATCCTGAGGCCAGCCCGATACGTCGACCAAATTTTTGAGAAAGCTTTCCGACAATTAGAGCTGCACCTGCTGAACCTAAAGTAAAAAGAGATGCTGGAAGTCCTGTAAAAGCATCTGTCCCTAGCATTTTTTGTGCAAGAAGCGCGCCTACTGTAACACCTGCAGCTAACCCAGCACCACCAAAAATTTGCGAAATGCTAACAATCAGCAGTGTCCGTTTGTATAGCGTTCTTTGTTTTTCCTCTGAATTTACATAATTATTTGCCAAAATATGCGTTTTATTGTACATTTAAACACCTTCTTCTATGACGTACGATTTAAAAAAATGAATGCAATTCTATCCAATGAATGAAAACGTTTTAATTACATCTCTTTTATTTTAACAAATATCAATTTATATCAAACTATTATTTTTTGAAATTAACATTTTATCTACTTATATTTTTCTGCTTTGATTAATATTTTCAGTAGCATGATTATCTTCTTTTTTGCAAAAAATCTTTCACTGATGCATACCGTAGTACTAGGAGGGGAGTATATGAACAAACAACAAATTGTGTTTATTTTAACCTATTTGTGTGTGGTTTTTTTCGGCAGCTTTCTTTTGGTTGGTATGCTTTGGTACAAGTACGGGGATGTATACGCTGAGAGCATAAACGGCCTCAATTATTTTCTTTATTACTTTTTTGCTGGTGCAATAGGTGGATCACTTTATCATTTGTATCATTTTTGCGTTCGATTTATGGCAAATAAACTGACGAATTCTAAAGAGTGGATTATGTATGTATTTTACCCGATTTTTGCAACTGGAACTGCAGTGATGACGATTAACCTAATAAACAGTGGATTACTCTCCATTAACTTCACGAAAAACCCCAATTCAGTTTATGCTCAAATAAGCATTTCATTCATTGTTGGGTTTGGCTTCCACAAAGTTATGAAAAAGCTTGATGAAATCGTAAAGCAAAGGTTCGGATCTAACCAAACAGCTTCTTCGTCCGATCAAACAAAATCACAGTAATCCTAATGTAAAAATGAACAAGAGAAGGTTCTTAAATACCTTCTCTTTATTTTAGATATTGATTTTTTTAAAAGTTCTTTTTTTCCAGCTGCAAATAATAAATGTAAAGTACTAAATCTTTTTAACAAACTCTGATTTCAGCTTCATAGCACCAAAGCCCTCAATTTTACAATCGATATCGTGATCGCCTTCAACTAGTCGAATACTTTTCACTTTTGTCCCAATTTTAACGACAAGTGATGTGCCCTTTACTTTTAAATCTTTAATAACTGTTACCGAATCCCCATCGTTTAAAATATTTCCGTTTGCATCTTTCACTACTTTTGTTTCATCATTCGTATTTTCAGAATCTAGTGTCCATTCATAACCGCATTCCGGACAAATTAAAAGATTTCCATCTTCATATGTGTATTCTGAATTACATTTAGGACAATTAGGTAGTTTTTCCATTGTTTTTACCTCCGCTCATTGCTGGAACTATTGTTATATCTCAACTTCTATATACTGGCATAATCCTATTATTAATACAAGGTTATATCATCATTATAAATTTTTAATAATAATGTTAAGGTTAATTTAAGAATTAACATGTAAGATAAATACATAGAAAGAACCTTCATCATTATGAAAGTAAGTCCCCAATTATTTTCATATATAAAATAGCTCATGACAATCATGTCATGAGCTATTTTGTTTTATATTACTAAAAGATTTTTTTCAATTAATGAGTTAACGGCTGAACAAATTGCAATTTTTACGTGAGCATAAGTTAAGCCACCTTGTATGTAAGCAATATATGGTGCTCTTATTGGACCATCAGCAGTTAATTCGATACTTGCACCTTGGATAAATGTCCCAGCTGCCATAATTACATCGTCTTCATATCCAGGCATATAGTTTGCCGTTGGAGTAAAGTGTGCATTGATTGGTGAAGCAGCTTGTATAGCTTGGCAAAATGCAATCATTTTCTCTTTATCATCAAATTGCACTGATTGAATTAAATCTGTTCTTACTGCATCCCATGAAGGATTTGTGTTCATTCCTAGCTTTTCTAAAAATGCTGCAGTAAATAAAGCACCCTTTAGTGCTTGGCCTGTAATATGTGGAGCCATAAAAAATCCGTGGTACATATCTTGTAACGCATAAAGTGATGCACCAGCTTCACGTCCAATTCCTGGAGATGTTAAGCGATAGCCACACTTTTCAACTAAATCTTTTCGTCCTACGATATAACCACCTGTTTTTGCAAGACCACCACCAGGATTTTTGATTAATGAACCTGCCATTAAATCAGCACCTACATGGCATGGCTCTTGCTTTTCAACAAACTCACCGTAGCAATTGTCTACAAACACGATTACGTTTGGATTCATTTCTTTTACAAAATCGATCATTTCTTTGATTTGTTCAATTGTAAATGAAGGTCTTGTACCGTATCCTTTTGATCTTTGAATTCCAATGACTTTCGTATTACTTGTCATTCGATTTGCTACTTTTTCATAATTTATTCGTTCGTCATTTACTAATTCGATTGATTCATATCCAATCCCAAAGTCTTTTAATGAGCCATTTCCGCTTTCGCCACGAATTCCTACAATTTCTTCAAGTGTATCGTATGGTTTACCAGTAATATATAACAGCTCATCACCTGGGCGTAATACACCAAATAAAGCTGTTGAAATTGCATGAGTTCCTGAAATGATTTGCGGTCTAACTAAACCTGCTTCTCCCCCTAATACATCTGCAAAAATCTCCTCTAGTGTATCTCTTCCAATATCATCATAACCATATCCAGTCGAAGGGATAAAATGACTATCACTCACTTTATGCTTTCGAAAGCTTTGTAAAACTTTAAATTGGTTATATTCAATTACCTCGTCAATTTCTTTATGAGCTTCAGAAATTAATTTTTCTACATCTGCCACTAGTGGTGCAATTTTTTCCCCGTTTGATAATAATTCTAGCATTGATTATTGCTCCTTATACTTTCTATATCTTTTAACTGTATCATAAATTGAATGTTCTTTAAAAACGTATCCAGTTATTTGATAAATTTCAGTTTCTTCATTAAAAGTAATTGTTTCAATCATCGTTAGTTTTTTGATTTCATGAATCAATTTACCTTCATAAGCTGGTATGAACACTTCAAAATATTCCATATACTGTTTACATTCGAATTCAATTCTTTGACGCAATTTTACTAAATCATCTTCATTTAAAGCGCTCATTTCAATAAAACCTTCAGATGGTGAAGGTACAAAATCCTCGTGAACTTGATCTATTTTATTATAGACAGTTAACATTGGAATATTTTCAACATCTAAATCATTCAGCAATTTAGAAACAGTTACTTCATGACTTCTATAATTTTCATGAGAAGCGTCTACTACATGAAGAATAAAGTCTGCTTCTGTTGCCTCTTCAAGCGTCGAACGGAATGCTGCGATAAGTGAAGTTGGTAAATCTTGAATAAAACCAACAGTATCAGTTAATAAAGTTGTCATACCATTTGATAAAACAAATTTTCTAGTCGTAGGATCCAATGTCGCAAACAGTAAATCTTGTTCATACACGTCAGATTTAGTTAATCGATTAAATAATGTTGATTTTCCTGCGTTTGTATAACCTACTAAAGAAATATGGAACATTTCATTTCTCTTACGTCTCTCGCGATAACGCTTACGATGTTCAACGATTACATTTAATTGCTGTTTAATATCATCAATTCGTTTTCGAATATGACGACGATCAGATTCTAGCTTTGTTTCACCAGGTCCTCTTGTACCAATACCTCCACCAAGTCTCGATAACTCTGTTCCTTGACCAACCAATCTTGGCATTAAATATTGTAATTGTGCTAATTCAACTTGTAATTTTCCCTCTTTTGTTTTCGCTCGCTGTGCGAATATGTCTAAAATTAATTGAGTACGGTCAATTACTCTTTTTTCTAATCTTGCAGATAAGTTTCGAATTTGAGATGGGGTCAGTTCATTATTAAAAATTACAACATCTGGTTCCAGCTCTGCAATTGCTGCTTCTAACTCTTCTACTTTACCTGTCCCTATGTATAACGCTGAATGATATTTAGTTCTTTTTTGTGAGGTAACTAAAACTACCTCTCCATTTGCAGTTTTCGTAAGTGATGCTAATTCATCCATTGAATAATTAAAACGATCATCATCAACATTTTGAAGCTGACATCCAACTAAAATGGCTTTTTCTCTCATTTCATTAGACACAAAATTCCACCTTTTCTTTAACCAATTCTAAGCAATTAAATCTTCTTTACTCTTAACTGTCTCTTTATTATAATGATATCTGGACTATTTTTCATCTTTTTATTAAGGGCGGGGGAATTGCTTTTTGGAAACATGGGAGTTATTTAGCATTATTGGTACTATTTCCTTTGCGTTAAGTGGTGCAGTAGTTGCTATGGAAGAAGACTATGATTTATTTGGCGTCTATATTCTAGGCTTTGCTACAGCTTTTGGTGGCGGTGCATTACGTAATTTATTAATAGGATATCCAATCAACTATATATGGAGTCAAACAACAAACTTCACAATTGCATTAGTAGCTATGACGATTATTTTTTTCTTTCCACAAATATCGAATAAACCATTCAAGAAATTAGATATTTTATTCGATTCAATAGGTCTATCCGCTTTTGCAATTCTTGGTGCAAACTATGCAATGGAATTAAAATTACCAGTTAGTGCTGTCATCGTAGCATCTGTTTTAACAGGAATTGGTGGAGGTATTGTACGAGACCTACTAGCAAAAAGAAAACCAATGGTACTACATTCAGAAGTATATGCTTTTTGGGCAATACTTGTAGGTGTCTTAGTTGGCAATAAATTTGTTAATTCGAATTTTGAACTTTTAATATTATTCGTTAGTATCGTTCTTCTTAGATTATTATCAGTGCATTATAATTGGAGTCTACCTAAAAGATCATTTAATGGCTCAATAGTAGATCTAAATGAATCAAACACTCATAAGATAAATTAAATAAGTCCGTGAAAAACAAACCTTTAATTGGTTTGTTTTTTTGTTGTTGGATTCCTCTTTTTTTTTCTAATTGATTTATAGCTGATGCAAATAAAATTCTTTTTTCTAGTATAGGTTGATTGGAACGAAACGATGCTTGACTCCTAAGGGAAATGCAGAAAGCAATATTGACAATTTTCCTTTTCAACAGCCTAAAAAGAACAAACCCAAATATAAAGGATTGTTTTTTGCTTTACATATTATACCTTATCTTGCCAACACTATAATGAAATTGACCTATTCATATGTAACACAGGAATTCAATCAAAATTATATAAAAGTAGATCACGTTGGACATAATTTATATCAAATTTTTCATGAAGTTATTGAGAAGATTCTAATCTCAATTTATCGGTTTGCAAACGAAATTAAGCAGATTGAACGAGACTTATTTAATGATCCATTTAGTAAAGACCTATGTAGGAAAATTTTCAAATGGAAAGTCCAACTCCAAGATTTAAGACAGCTTGTTGAACCGCAAGTAAATGTCATTAATCAAATCGTAGAGGCAGATTTTCCATTCTTAAGTGAGGATGCAGGATTTTATTTTATTGAGATAAAAGAAAACTATGAACGAATTATTAACGCCCTTGATAATTTTTAAAGAAAGCATGCAGGTATTATCGAACTCCAAATGTCCTTAAAATCTGATTGTACAAATGATATTATGAAAACTTCAACTTTAATAAGTGCAATTTTTTGCCCATGTCATTTATCGCAGGATTTTATGGCATGAATTGTATTAATATGCCTAAGTTATAATAGCGGACTGGATATTTATATTGCATAATCCCTGAATAGTTTAATTGGTCTCATTAATTCAGTCTACTTTCATATTAAAGGTTGGTTGAGCAAAATACAGGACACTAACTAAAAAATCGGTTAATTGATCGTATCGATTTTGTCTGAAGTAAATAAATCCTTCTCTTCTATTCTCATTAATATTTCCCGATTAAATTCGTTCTCAAATACTAATCTAGTTGCTTGTGTCCGGATTGATTTCTCAACAATATTTCTAACAAAACGACCATTGCTAAAATGAGCACGATTTTCAAGTTTAGCTTTCTGGATATAATCTCTTAACCGGAATTCCGCCTCCCGAGATAGAATATATTCTCGGTCAACAAACATCTTTTTCGATATATCTAAAAGCTCTTTAACTGAATAATCTTGGAATTCCAAAATAAATGGAAACCTAGATTTTAGTCCAGGATTTAAACTTAAGAAATAATCCATTTCTGAAGAATAGCCAGCTAATATAAGGACAAAGTCGCCATGCTTATCTTCCATGTGCTTTACTAATGTATCAATCGCCTCTTTACCAAAATCTTTTTCTCCTCCACGTCCGAGTGAGTATGCCTCATCAATGAAAAGAATGCCTCCATTTGCTTTTTTTACTAAATCTCTAGTTTTTTGAGCAGTGTGACCAATGTATTCTCCAACTAAATCGGCTCTTTCTGCCTCGATTAGATGCCCCTTTGAGAGTACACCCATTTTTAAGAATAATTGACCAATGATCCTGGCAACCGTCGTTTTACCAGTTCCCGGATTTCCTTTAAACAACATATGCAATACTTGTTTTTCGGCCTTTAAGTTCAATTCTTCTCTTTTTTTATTAATAAATATCCAAGCATAAATTTCATGAATCATTTTTTTTATTTCTTCCATGCCAATTAAATGTCTTAATTGATCCTCTATTTCAACCAATAATTCATGTTCAGGCTTTTTAACAGATTCAATACTTGGAGTTGGAGAAACCTCTCCTCTTTTCACTGTATTAAGTACAACATTTATTTGGCCATTATCTTTTAACCGAATTGGCTGCTCCAAATATGACACCTCTCTTTATTCTGTGGACAGCATCTATATAAACATCTCCACTCACATTCACGTATGACGAACTTTCCCAAGAAATTTCCTAATTATGTTTTTACTAATATATGTACGAAAAATAATTTTCAAAACTTTTATTCTAAAGACATATCTTAAAGTGGATAAGATTGTTAAATTTTACTAAAAACTATTAACTAATTTGATATAATTAGAGAAAAAGAGAAGAGTTGATCCATTTGACGATTCCAAACTTAACGACCGCTACTTTATCCGATGTCATCTTGCAATTTGCCTCTCACTTAAATAGTAAAGGTAGAAAAGAATCTACTATTAAGCGCTATTGTTATGATTTAGAAGAATGCTTCCGTTACTTTAAGAAAATTAACGAAAATTTTAGTACATTACAAGTTCAAAATTTTAATGATTATTTTTATTATTTAACATCTGAACGTGGATATAATGAGAAAACAATGCACCGTATTTATGTTGTACTAAATCAATTTTATAAATTTTTACAATCTAATAATTCTTCAATTGAAAATATAATCCCATTGACTAACTATTTAGCTGGGCCTTCACGAGCTCTTTCCACAGACGATTTTATTTCAGAGGATGAAGAAAAAAAATTACTATCAATTGTTCAATCCACGACAGATTTGTCAGAAAAACAATTAAAAGCAAGACCTTTTCTAATGGATCGAAACGAAATTATGATTCGATTAATGTTGTTTTATGGCCTTACTTTAAAGGAATTAATTGATTTACAAATGAGAGATATTAATTTCGCATTAAATGAACTTGTTGTCCATAGTAAGGAAGGATTTAAAAGAACAATTATTCTTACAAAAGAAGATCGGATGCTATTATATAAGTATTTTGTTACGATTCCTGAGCCAGTAAGACCACATTATCATTCAACACATCCGCTTTTTGTCGCATTTGACTTTAATAGAATGACTTTCCATTGGGTTTACGACACAGATTCACCAAAGGCATTAACAGAAATCGCATTTCAAAAAATGCTCAGGTTAGAGGTTAAAAGAGCTGAGCTTAGAAAAGGACTTTGCTCACAACATTTAAGAAATACTTATATTCTTCGCAAAATACAAGAGGGATTATTAGTAGAAGAGATTCAACATTTAGTGGGATTGAAGACTTCTGTTTCTTTAAAACGTTACTATCAATTTTTCAGGGAAAATAATCGAGTAGGAGGGAGTGA
>NZ_NULG01000057.1 GCF_002577195.1 Bacillus sp. AFS041924 | reverse complement strand
TCGAGACTAATTGAAATGGAAGGTGCGAAGACTCCTATGGGAAATGCGGGAAACTTGAGACCCCTAAAGGCTTGCTTAAGGAGGCTCAGGGTCACGCCCAATGGAAAGCGAAGTACCTGGAATGGAAAAATCAACATTCTTTTTTTACAGAGCCAAATAATAAAAAAATAGACCTATAAATATTTTTATGGTCCGTCATTTTTTTGTTAACAGTATTATGAAAACGGTTTAATGACATAAACTTTATGCTACTAGTAATGTAGTTCTTAAGTATAATCGGATAATAAATATTTCTTTTTCCTTAATAAAAATAGTAGGATTAAATTAAAATTAATAGAATAATTAAAATAGGACAATAAAATATGTCTTGGAGGAGAAAACATGAAAATAGCTTTTCTTATTATTGATATGCAAAAAATATTTTTAGAGGATAAAAAAGAGTCGTTGAATGTTGAATCTGCTTGTGAATATATTAACTATGTTGCTAGTCAAATTCGATCTAAAAATCATTTAGTTATACATGTTCAAGATATTGAAGGGGCAGATGATATTAATTCAGATTTACTTTCATTCATTCCAGAAATAAAAGTTGAAGAACAAGATATTTGTATGACTAAGGAAGACTCAAATGCATTTTGGAATACAGAATTAGAACAGATTTTGAAAGGAAATGACGTTAAGTTAGTCATAATAGCTGGATTTGCAGCAGAACATTGTGTTCTATTTACTTACAATGGAGCTAGTGAGAGGGGATTTAAACCAGTCATTTTACAAAATGGAATCTTAAGTACTAAAAGTGATGTGATTACTCAAACCTATCGTGATCGAAATATTATATCTTACAATGTAGTGCCATTTATTGTATAAGTAGTAAAATATTGTTCGATTAAGTATGAATAAATGATAATTGGGGCTCTAAAGTCAAATTACTTTTTAGGCCCTACTTTTATTATCCAGGAAAGTATTTTAATTCCTTCGAAAAAAGCACAAAAAAACCACAAGAGTATTAATTTTCTTGTGGTTATCTATATACTTTCTATATTTTATTAATGAATGCGGATTAGTTCATAAATATCATTATCAAAACGAACTCTCGTATGTTTGGATTCAATCCGTTCAATTTCATCTATTTCTTCCATCAATTCACCAAACCACCAATACTTAATCTCTGTTAATAAATTAGTAAGCATTTTATTCCCCCTAGTTTGAATAATGCCTTAACACTATTAGATTATAAACCCACTTTTTTAAGCACAAATTAATCTGATGTAAAAGATCATGAAAGATTGAAAACTTTTTATGAAGATAAAGATGATAACTTTGTCTATTTGCAAATAAGGATTTGAATCAAAAGTTGTATGGAGTGGCGACCATCGATTAAGTAGAGTCTATTTTTCTACTAGACTCAATAAAAATAAAATTGGAATTAATTAAAGGGAAATTATGGATAAATATAGAATACTAATAATACCTCAAAGATTTATCCTTTATGTATAAATCCTAATAAGGAGTTGGTATACATGTCCAAATTTAGATTAATTCCTTACAAGTTGGAAGAAGTTAAAGACCATACTAAGGAAGTACCACCTGGAGTTCTTTTAATTGAAGCTAAGTCTATTTGGGAAAAAGGGTGTCAAGGGGAAGATGTTGTCGTAGCAGTTATTGATACGGGCTGTCAGACAGACCATCCTGATTTACAAGAGCGGATTATTGGTGGATTTAATTTTACAGAAGATTACGGTGGGGATCCTAACGTATTCTTAGACAATAATGGTCATGGAACGCATGTTTGTGGTACAATCGCTGCTTCTGAGGATGGACAAGGTGTAGTAGGCGTGGCTCCAAAAGTTAAACTTCTCGTTCTAAAAGTGCTATCTGGTGCTGGGGAAGGAAGCATTGAATCAATTGTACAGGCAATTGATTATGCGACTAATTGGAAAGGTTCTAATGGCGAAACTGTTCGAGTGATGTCAATGTCACTAGGTGGTCCAGAGGATGATTCTTCGTTACATGAAGCGATCCAAAGAGCGGTGGAACAAAATATTGCCGTTGTATGTGCAGCTGGAAACGAAGGAGACGGGGATGGATCAACGAATGAATATAGTTATCCAGGTGCTTACGATGAAGTAATTGAAGTAGGCTCTGTAAGTCTCGAAAAACGATTATCACGTTTTAGTAATACGAATAATGAAATTGATTTGGTAGCGCCAGGAGAAAAGATTTTGTCGACATATCCGACAAATCAGTATGCTGTTCTTTCAGGTACATCAATGGCAACACCACATGTTTCAGGGGCTATTGCATTATTAATTCAACAGTTCGAGTCTGAGAATAATGAGAAAATTACAGAAGCAGACATATTCGAACTTTTAATAAGTCATACGGTACCCCTTGGATACAGCACGTTTGAAGAAGGGCATGGACTATTAAATCTAGGTGTAAATGTTCCTGCAAAAACTGGAATGTAATATAATAAAAGGTAAAGTCCCGATAGTGTTGCTAGACTATTCGGGACTTTTTTTGAGTAAAAAATAAATTATCTATACATAGAGGTGAAATTGATGATTAGTAATCAAGTAACTGAGCTATTAAAAATAAAATATCCAATAATACAAGCACCAATGGCTGGTGGAATTACAACTTCAAATTTGGTAGCTGAAGTTTCCAATTGTGGAGGATTAGGCACAATTGGAGCGGGGTACATGACCGCTTCACAAATGCGTGAACAAATCATTGAGTTAAAAAAGTTAACCTCTAATAGCTACGGAATTAATTTATTTGTTCCAAACGATTTTATGCTTAACGAGAATGAAATTTTAAAAGCTAATAAACGATTACAACCATTTAATGAAGAATTAAATATTAAGCAAAATGACAGCATTAGAGTTCAAAATTTTAATAGTCTTCAAGAAACATTTCAAGAACAGATTAAAGTGATCATAGAGGAGAAGGTTCCAATTTGTTCATTTACATTCGGTATTCTATCAAATGAAATAGTAAAAGAGTTAAAGTTGCATAATATCATTTTAATCGGAACAGCTACTACTGTAAAAGAAGCTGTAGAAATCGAAAAAGTTGGGATGGATCTAGTTGTCGTTCAAGGAAGCGAAGCGGGTGGGCATCGAGGTAATTTCATAAATGACAGTGAGGAAAGTTTAATTGGATTAATGTCATTAATTCCACAAGTAGTTGATCATGTTAATATTCCTGTAATTGCGGCAGGTGGAATTATGGACGGAAGAGGTTTAATCGCTTCACTTAGCTTAGGGGCAAAAGCTGTTCAAATGGGTACTGCTTTTTTAACAAGTTTTGAAAGTGGAGCGCATGAGGTACATAAAGATGCCATTCTAAATGCTTCAGAGGACCAAGTAGTTTTGACCCGCGCATTTTCAGGGAAATGGGCAAGAGGGATCGAAAATAAATTCATTACGGAAATGAGAAATAATGAAGCCGATTTACCTCAGTTTCCTGTTCAAAATACGATAACTCAATCTATAAGAAAAGCAGCTTCTTTACAAAATAACAAAGAATTTATGTCACTTTGGTCGGGTCAAAGTCCTAGACTATCTAAAAAAGACTCGGTAGAAAACTTAATAAACGGAATTATGGATGAAGCAAAAAAAATAGTAAGTAAATTTTAGTAAAAAATATATGAAATGGAATTGTTTAGGAAGAAAGTAATCAACCAACAATATTTAAGTACTCATATAAAAATTAATTTTTCTGTCTAGGAGGTATTATGAATTATTGTGAAAGTATGAGAGAAAAAATTGGTAATGCTCCTTTAATAATTGTTCGACCAAGTGTTGCCATCTTAAATCCATCAGGTGAAGTATTACTTTTTCGATATGAAGAAGGTATTTGGGGTATTCCTGGAGGTATTCTACAATTAAATGAATCGGTTGAAGAATGTATTAAGCGTCATGTTCATGATGATATCGGTCTAAAGCTAAATTCACTTTCTTTATTTGGTGTCTATTCTGGGTTAGAATTACTAAATAAAGTTGAGGGAAGCGGGGATGAATACCAAACTGTTGCGATTGGATATATTTGTACTGATTTCGAAAATGATATAAAACCAGATCAAACTCAATCAATTGAAGCAAAATTCTTTCATTTAGATCAATTGCCTGATGAAATTGATCCGTTTATCAAAAGCCAGTTAAAAAAATTAAGTTTTAAATGAATAAAAAAAGGTTTTTAGTAGTAGCTCTTTTCTATATGGCTACATTAAGAACCTTTTTTGTTTTTATAGAAGCTAGTAAGGATCCAGCTGAATTATTTTAAAAGCATACGATCAATATACGATTTTATAGCCTCAATATGACCAGATACTTGTTCTACTCTAATTTCATCTTTTTTTAATTTATCTAATGACTTTTCTAAGACCGTTTTAACATCTGATTGAGGGATAACAACTACCCCATCCGCATCTCCAACAATAAGATCGCCTGGGTTTACTGAAGTACCGCCACAAGATATTGGAACATTAATTTCGCCAACGCCAATTTTTCCACTTGCAGCTACAGTAGTTCCTTTACAAAATACTGGAAAATTTAATTTTTTCGTACCGATTACATCACGGATTACCCCATCAACAACGATCGCACTAACCCCCATTGTTTGAGCCATTCCAACAACAAAGTCCCCTGCAATTGCTCGGTACTGATCACCTTTCGCATCAATCACAATTACATCCCCAGGATTTGCTTCTCGGATTGCTTTTAATACAGCCAAATTGTCACCAACAGGAATTTTAACAGTTAGTGCTTTACCAGCAAATTTATAATCTTCTTTTAAAGGTTTAATTGAAGGATCCATATTATTTAGGCCATCCATTACATCTGAAATACAAGTAGTTGGTATATTTTTAAATTGATTAATCATAAAAATCACTCCTATAAAAATCATTTATTTAATGAAATTATATAAATAATTTGATATCGAGAGAATTTTGAAAAAGTTATGACACTCAATAAAAAATAATTATTGAATTAAGAGAGGTAGCAAAAGATTAATATCGAATAAATAAAGTTGATAATAAAAAAATAAATCTTTCATCAGATTATAAATAAAGAAATGTTGGATGTTGAATTCAAAATACTTTCTTAATAAGTTCCTATAAACTAATACGAATCATTATCAATACATTATTGATAATATTTTACATTTAACTATTTTTAGAACTATCTTGTTTCATTTAATTGAGATTGCCTGAGAATGTAATGTAACATGTTTGACTTCATTTTTTAATATATAGATACATCCTTGTATAGTAACATTTAATTAAGGAGTTGAGGTGCTTGAGAAACAAAACTAAATACGTTTATATAACACACAAGGTCAAAATAGAATCCACAGAAAAATTGGAGAAGCTATCACAACTTACAGGAAAAACTAGTGCTGAGTTAATCGAGAAAATGATAGAAGAAATGTACGATTTACATATAAATCATAAAGTCAATGAAAAAGATCTTAATGAAATGATTAACGACGAAATTTTAGTTGAAGATATTACCGATCAAGAAATAAGAGAAGCAGAGCAAAGATGGCGAAACTCAAAACAAGGTATTAAAGATTTTAGTCAAAGAATGGAAGATTGGAAGATGGAAGAAAAAAGGAAAAACGCGGAGAAAGCAAAAGAATATAAAAAGAAAATAGTTGATTGGGCCAGAGTCTGGGAAGAGTATTTAAGAAATTACTCAACTTCAATTAAGAAAAATAAAAAACATAATTTTAAATATTTCAATCCAAATGATAGTGCTGAAGTATGGAAGAAACAAATGAGAGAATATACAAAGCTATGGCACCCAGATTATGCACCAGATAATGGGAATCCTCAGAAATTCGGTGAAATGAAAGCTGAGTATGATATATTAAGAGGTAAAATTCCGACTGAAAATTATAGTTTATAAATGTGAAATAGATCTAAAAACATATTCAAATAAAATTGTTATCACTTTTACATAAAAAGAATCAATAATCGTTTTAGTTCTATAAACAAAAAAAGTAGTGGTGCACATTTTTGCTCCACTACTTAAGTTAACTTCTATGCTTAATCTTCTTTTGCACTATCCTCGGCAATCACTCTAAGCTCTTGATAAAAAAGGTCATGATTACACTCTGGATTTTCACCTTGTTTATATTTATCTACAATTTCAAGTAATTCACCAGTATCGCCTTTTGCATTGATAATTTCTAAGACCTGATTCATATCATCAGTATATTCATCTTCTTTTTTCATCTATTACCCTCCATTCACATTTGGATGGTAATTATTATTTGCAAGCTTTATGAAAAAAATAGATTAATTTTGAAATATAATAACAATTGTAAGTTTAAACAAAACTTAAGTTCACAACAAATGTATTTTTGAGATCGACTCAATAATGATTCAAAGCCCGCCACAATAATTGCATTTCAACATTCATTTATATTTGAATTTTTTAGTTAATTAGTATAATTTGGATATAAATTATGTTTACAGAAATACTATTGTGTAACTATATACGAATATACAATTTGGAAATGTAAACATGAATGGACGAAAAACGGTGGGGGATTAAAAATGAACTTTAATGAAGAGCATAATCGAAAAAATACAAACAGTACTAAGTGGGACTCAATTGAACGAGTATTTGGATGTACTGATGTTCTCCCTTTATGGGTTGCAGATATGGACTTTGCTTGTGCACCTGAAATTGTAGAAGCTATAACCAAAAGAGCACTACATCCTATTTATGGATATGGACATATTCCTGAAGCTTTTTTTGAATCAGCAATAAACTGGGCAAATAAGCGTTATCATACAACGATTAAACGTGATTGGTTAACAAATGTACCTGGAGTGGTTCCTGCGTTGAATTTAGCAATTGATGCATTCACAAAACCTGGTGATGATATCATCATTCAGCCGCCGGTCTACTTTCCATTTTTCAGTACAATCAAAAATAATGGAAGAAACATAATAGAAAATTCTTTAATTGAAGAAGATGGCTATTATTATATGGATTTAGAAGATCTTGAAAATAAAATTACAACGAAAACGAAAATGATTATCTTATGTAGCCCAGCAAATCCGGTTGGAAGAGTATGGACAAAAGAGGAATTATCGGGTTTGTTTAAAATTTGTAAGAAGAATAAAATTGTTATCATTGCAGATGAGATTCATGCTGATCTAGTGTATAAGAAAGGTACGCATACACCTTTTTATTCATTAAGTGAAGATGCTGCAAATATGAGTATTACCTTTATGTCGCCAAGCAAAACCTTTAATATTGCTGGCTTATTTTCGTCGCTAGCTGTTATTCCAAACCAAGATTTATTTATTGAGTTTACTCATGCAATTACTCGTTCGAGTTTAGAGAACTTAAATATATTTGGAATCGAAGCAGTTATTGCAGCTTATAATGAAGGCGAAAAATGGTTAGATGAATTATTAATCCATTTAAAAGGAAACGCTGAGTATATTCATAATTTCTTAAAAACAAATATTCCAGAAGTAAAAATGAGAGTAACAGAGGCTACTTATTTAGGCTGGTTAGATTTTAGAGGCCTAGGACTAAGTGGTGATGAATTAAACGAATTTATGATCAATGATGCTAAATTAGGTTTAAATGAAGGGCGCGGTTTTGGTCTAGATGGTGATGGTTTTATGAGATTAAATTACGCATGCACAAGAAAAACACTAGAAGAAGCTATGACACGGTTAGAGAAGGCTGTTAAAGCATATAAATTGAAGGTTTAATAAAATTAGACTTGATAAGGAGATGGTATTTATGACGATGAAAGTTACACCATGTATAGTTATGAGTGGTAATGCAAAAGAAGCAGTCTATTTTTACGAAAAAGAACTAGAAGCAACCATTCTTAATTTGCAATCATACGGAGAAATGCCAATTCCTTGTCCAGAAGCGTTAAAGAATAGTGTAGCAAATGCAATTTTAAAAATCGGCGAAAGTGAGATTATGTTATTTGATGCGCCAATACAATCTAACTCAATGGAGGACTACGACTGTGAACAAGAGAAAATTGCGCAAAAAAAAGTTGAGGTAACGATCAATCTTTCAATCGATCACGTAGAAAAAACGAGGCGTATTTTTAATTCCTTACAACAGGGTGGAAATGTCATCGCTCCGTTAGAATCAGTACCATTTAGCCCTGCCTTTGGAACAGTTAGGGACAAGTTCGGCGTAACATTTATATTAGTTACCCAAAAGTAATAACAACTAATTTAAAAGATTGGTAGTTTTAATAGATTTGGTTATATAGATTAGGAGGCTTGAATGAATAAAATAAATACTGAATTAGTTAAACAATTAATAATTGAACAATTTCCGAATTGGTCTGATTTAGATATAAAACCTGTTAAATTAAGTGGCAATGATAATAGAACGTTTCATTTAGGAGAGTCTATGAGTGTAAGATTGCCGAGTGAAGAATGCTATGTTCCTCAAGTTGAAAAAGAGCATTTTTGGTTACCAATTTTAGCTCAGAAACTGAGATTACCAATTTCTATACCGTTAGCTAAAGGTAAACCTAGCAAATACTACCCTTGGCCATGGACAATCAATCAATGGATTGATGGTGAAACGATAAATAAAGAAAACATAAGTGATCTAAATCAATTCGCAACTGATCTAGGGCAATTCTTAAATGAATTACAGTCAATTGACGCTAGTGGTGGGCCAATGGCAGGAAAGCATAATTTCCATAGAGGCGGAAATTTAGCTGTCTACGATAAAGAAACTAGAGATTCAATTGAGAAAACGAAAGAGTTTTTTAATGAAGATTTATTAATAGAAATATGGGAAACATCCCTCAACTCTAAATGGGTACGAAACCCAGTATGGATACATGGTGACATTGCCCCAGGGAATTTACTTGTTAAAAATGGAAAACTATGTGCTGTCATTGATTTTGGAATACTCGGAGTAGGTGATCCATCCTGTGACGCTGCAATGGCCTGGACATTTTTCGATGAGCATAGTAGAAAAACTTTTAAGGAAGTTTTAAAATTTGATGAAAATACTTGGAACAGAGCTAGAGGATGGGCTTTATGGAAGGCTTTGATTACTTTTGATGCGAATAAAGATTACAGTTCAATAATAACAGATGAATCATTTAATACGATTAATGTAATCATAAAGGATTTCAAATCTAATAATGTATGAAAAATACGAGTTGCTTTCATTGCAGCTCGTATTTTTTTATTTATCGTTCGGATTGATGATTTCAACAGGCAAGCGCTCGCTTTAATGAATGATTTATAAGGAAAAAACATGAAAGTATTAAAAATGGTTCATACTAAAATTGAAATGTATGTAACAGTTAATTTAAATTTAAAATCTATCACATAGCATTCTAAGTGCAAATCACCTTTCATGTTTTAGTGAATATGAGGTGATCAATTTGAAAATATATTCTATATGTGAAACTGCAAGGAAGATTGGAATAACTGAACAAACAATTAGAATTTGGGACCATGTCAATAAATTTAAAGCATTTCATGTTTCTGTTGGAGATTTTACATGATAATTGCGATTGAATTGACAGATTTCTCATAAGGAATTGATGTGGTTAAAAAATTAGCTGTTTGTTCAAAAGAAAAAGAAAAATAGTAATATGACAATCGTGCAGAGAAAGGCTGAGAAACACCTACGTAGGTTGCAGCGTCATGTGTTTCTCAAAAATATGTAATGAAAAAGGAGGGAAACCGATTTGCCAAAACGAGCAACATTATAAAAATCGAAAACAAGATACGACACCTACATAGACGGTATTCAATTATCAGAAATAATCATCTTCATCAAACAACAAGCGATATAGTGAAAACCTAGCCATATCGAATTGTAATGGAAATATTCAACATTAGGGCAATGATGAGGAATTATCATCGCGCAAAAAACATTGCGAATCAATGTTTGAATGATTAGAGCAAATATGTAACCCGAGTTTATTTAAACTGATAAATGGTACCCAACTTCAAAATGTGCACCTATTGTGGATGTTCAAGAATTCAGATCGAGAATATAATTTGTTCTTGTAGTAATGAAATGGATTGGGATTTGAATGCTTCTATAAATCTTGCGCAATTTCAATTAGCTGGATTCTTATTGATTTTTATAAAATTTTGGCAACGGTAATCCGACAATGTTACAAAAATTATTAGCTAGTTTTTTATTATTGACTCAATCCGTAGATCTTCCTAACAGCTTAACAGTTACTCAACAGGGCCATCCAATTGCTGTAGTTAACCGTACTGATTTTACAATGACACTTCCAGGTACACCGATGATAAACGATAATAAGTTTAATCAATTTATTGAAAAACTAGATCAACAAATTTACCGTAAACCGATTAATGCCTCAATCAATGAAGAAGGACGGATTGTTCCAGGTCAGGTGGGTTATAAGCTTTATCGAAAAGAATTTAAGGATAAATTTACTACATATTTTTATGGAAAAGGACCATCTGTCATTGAAGTACCAGAGATAGATATATACCCTAAAGTGGATAGTGAATTACTTGCTCACATTAGAATTCAACAAATAGGACAATATGTAACCTACTTTAATTCCAATAATACAAGTAGAGTACACAATATTTCACTTGCAGCAAAAGCAATTGATAATTACGTAGTTTTCCCAAATGAAATTTTTTCTTTTAATGAAGTAGTCGGAGAGAGAAGTGGAGCAAAGGGATATAAACGTGCACCAATTATTGTTAGAGGTGAATTATCTGAGGGCGTTGGTGGCGGTATATGTCAAGTGTCGTCAACACTGTTTAATGCAGTTGATCGCGCTGGTCTAAAAATTATTGAACGTTATTCCCATAGTAGACGAGTACCTTATGTACCCCCAGGACGTGATGCTACAGTTAGTTGGTATGGACCAGACTTCCGATTTCAAAATAAATATAATCAACCCATATTAATTAGAGCAAAACAATATGGTGGGAGCATGGTTGTTACGTTACATTCTTCAGATGTAATTAATTATGAAGTAAAGAATGTGCCAATCGCACCAAAGCGTTTACCAGAAGAAATAAATACGGAAGATGACAAACATTTTTCTAATCCTTCTAGAAAAGGAAAAATAGTGCCACCGCATAGTTCGGTTGGGGATTAATAGTATTGAGCAATTACATGGTAAACCCACAAGGAAAAATTAAACTTGTGGGTTTTTTGTGTTTTCGTGAATCTGAATTAAGTCTAATAAAGTGATAAATAAACTAGATAAGCCAATATTTCAACGGAGTTCACAACTTTATCAATATTGTTTACTTGGTGTTCGCTGATTGGGTTACATCTTTTAAACTCACAGCAAATACCTGAATCCCGTCCGCACGGAAATCCGTCTTTTATGAACAAAGAACGCCACTTTATGCACGAAAATCCTTACTTTATGATCAAAGTTCACAACTTTATGAATAAAGTACAAAATTTAATCGTATTTTTGGGAGCACTCCCCTGTATCTCACAAAAAATTAAGTGAAATCTATTACTTTCAACCCTAGACTTATAGAACCTAAGAATTTAGAATGATAAGAAAGATTGGAAAACAAAGGAGATTTGCATGACAAATAGAGCTTTTTTATTTGATACGAAGGATATGGAACGTAATACATTACCTTATTATTACGATTATGGGAAAATAATTTCAACGATTCAAAATAAGCTATATGATACATTTGGAGCTGAATTCCAGATGTATTCAGATGAGGAAACAACAAATGAAATTTGGGAAATTCTCGAAGAAGATCTAAAAGAAGAATCGAGTGAGGTACAATTAATCAGCCATATTTATAAAGAGCTTGAAACAAAAACTATTTCTTCGAATCACACTGAAAAAACAATGGAACTCATCATTAAACCTAGAGTAGAAAACGGGTTATATTATTATCCGAATTATGGCGTAGCATTATCAAAAGCAATGATATTTGAGGCTGATAATCAGTATAATAGAGACTTAATTTTTGCTAATAATGATGCGTGTCTTTCATCCTTTTTTCAATATGTTCTTAAAAGAAAACGAGATTATATCAAAAATTATGTAACCGTTTATACGGATACAGATGACGGTGTAGACACATCAATTGAAAATATTACTAAAATGGTTAGAAGAGAAGATGTGTTTTTAGAGGAATCATTAAAAAGAGAAATTTATCGATCAATTGATCATTTCTTTAATGAAGGGCGAGGTTTCTTTAAAACATATGATATACCATATAAACGAGGATTTTTATTATATGGAAATCCGGGTAATGGAAAAACGACATTAGTAAAATCCATCGCAAGTAGTATTAATGCACCTGTTGCATATTGGCAAATCACTGAATATACATCAAGTTATACGATTAAGGAAGTTTTTAGTTCAGTGCTAAAATTAACTCCGATGGTATTGGTAATAGAAGATATTGAAAGTATGCCAGCTTCAGTTCGCTCAGTATTTCTAAACACGATCGATGGTGCAACTTCTAAAGAAGGTTTATTTTTAATCGGAACGACTAATTATCCAGAAAGAATTGATCCGGCGTTAATGAATCGCTCTGGTAGATTTGATCGAGCATATGAAATTAAACAGCCAACGAAAGAAATGCGTTCTGACTATTTACTGAAGAAAAAGTTAAATCGAATCTTAAATAATGAAGAAATGCAGTTGCTAATCGATTCAACGAATGACTTCTCATATGCTCAACTAAATGAGTTATATATCTCAATTATTATCGAGTGGGATTGTGAACAAAAAGTAGATATCATTCGCATTTGTGATGAAATGAGATCAATTTTACACAAACAGAAAAAACAAAATTGGGAAAAGAACCAAGCTGTTGGATTTAATTTTGAATAATTAAAGAGGGATTCACTATTCAAGTGAGTAAGGGGTAAGAAAATATCCTAAAGATAGAAGCCGAATTGTGCTTCTATTTTTTTATGATATTTATTAATAAAAACAATGGATATTTAGTAGCAAATACTTAGTAAATTATTTATTTATTCATTCTTCAATAGTATTTATATAATCTCTTATAGCTTTTTCTGTCTTTTTTCTATAAAACCATTTGATAAATAGAATTGGTTTCAATAGATTTAACATTTTTGCCAATTATTGTCTCACCTTCTTTGTATGATAAATAGTCATAGAATAAAACTAGTCATTATATACATTATGCATTCCTTTTCTATTAGACAGTGTGATTAAACTAGTTAGTATATGATTTTTCTGACAGTTTAAATAATGCGATTACCTACAGTAAGAAAGTTGAATAAGCATCTCTTCGTTTGATTTGTTCTTATTTAAGTTAACTAAATTTTTGACTGCTTGTTGTATTGCTTCATTTTCACAAACTATCCCAATATATTACATCATCCTTCCAAGTATAGCTAACTAATACAGTTCCAAATCTATCACTTCTTTGAATGTTTATGGATTATACTCGTAAGAACAACTCTCTATCTTCATCATTTTTAGAATAATTGAGGCTACAACAATATATTGTCGAAATAACTTATGTTAAGTGAAGTTTACAAGTAAGGTAAAAAAATAATACTTTTAATTTCATTTTTGAATAAAGTTAAACGAGGAAATAATTAAAGTTTACTAATTTTCAGAAAAAATTGATTGAATAACGACATTAGTGTCGTTATAATTAAATAAAAACGACACTAATGTCGTTTTTAGGAGGTGTAAGTTGATGAAGGGGATCATGAGCAATAAAGGTTTCTTGACATTAATGACAGCTCAAGCAATTTCTAGTATAGGAGATTGGTTGAGTATTGTTGCGATAATAACGCTTGTTGGGATTAAGTGGAATGCAACGCCGATGGAAGTATCATTTATTATTTTATGTCTCGCTGTTCCGATGGCTTTATTAGGTCCAATAGCAGGGACGATAGCAGATCGGTTTGGCCGAAAATATTTAATGGTTTTATCTGATGTTGTTCGAGCGGGATTATTTATTGTGCTTGCGCTAGCAAATACCCTGTGGATGGTCTATATTTGTTTGTTTACAATAGGCCTGTTTTCAGCTATTTTTAATCCTGCAAAAAATGGTAAGTTAAAAGAATTAGTTCCAAATGATGAAATAAAGGGTGCTATGTCGATAACGACTATGATTGACTCTGCTACAAAAATTTTTGGACCGATTTTAAGTGGAATACTCGTATCGGCAGCTGGTACAACGCCAGTATTTTACATTAATTCAGTGTCATTTATTATCTCTGCAATCTTAATTTTCTTCCTACCAAAAGTTGTTGAGCAGATTAAAGTAGAAAAAGTAAAAGATAAAGACAATTCTTCCTTTAAAACTGAATTTATGGAAGGAGTTTCATTTATTAAAGGAAATACTCAAATTTTAGTTGGTATGTTATTTTTAGGTTTTAGTCTCTTAATCTTGCAGTTATCAGATTCGCAAATTATAGTTTTAATTAGAGAACTTAAAAAAGCATCACCAGGTTTATTTGGTTATTTAGTAACTGGATCTGGAGTTGGAATGTTTTTTTCTAGTTTAATGTTAGTGAAAAAAACAAATTATCGCGCCTATACTTTAATGTTAATGGGAGTTTGTGGAATCGGATTTGGTTTTGGTATGATGACTATATTTACGCATATTAATCTTAATTACTCAATTATTTGGGCGCCATTATTAGGGCTATTTGCAGGATTTGCAGCTGGTTTAGTTTTTGTTCCATTCCAAGCATCAGTTCAAGTAGACACACCTGTTGAGTTAACTGGCAGAGTATTTGGTGTAATTGGAAGTGTAACAACTACAGCTACAATTATCGGACCTTTATTAGGAGGTTGGCTATCAACAATAATAGGCGTTATTCCAACATTTATAATATCTGCATCACTTTTAATAGTTGTTTCACTAATAGGATTCTTAACAAAAAATAGAGTAGAGCGGGGGAGGAAAGATGTCTCCGAAAGTCAGCAAGGAGCACCAACAGCAACGTCGAACTAAAATAGTTGAAGCAGCAAAACAAGTTTTTATCGATAATGGCTACGAAAAAACGACTATGAAGCATGTGATGGATGCTTCAAATGTTAGTAGAGGTGGCTTATATCAATACTTTTCTAATAAAGAAGAATTGTTTGAAGCGATTTTAGCAGAGTCACTAGCGAGAGTATATGATGAAACATCAGAAATGTTGAATCAAAAAGTCGATTCTTATTGGGAATTACTTTTATTGAGATTGTTTGGTAAAAGTAGGGTGCCAAATGATAGAATGGATCCTTTGGCTCCAACTACTTTAGAGTTTTTTATTACCGGTCGAAATGATGATAGAAGAAGAAAATATGGAAAAGAACGTTATAATTTTGGGATTAAAATCTATTCTGATGTCATTAAAGAAGGTCAAAAAAATAAAGAATTTAGCTCTAAGTATGATAGTGAAGTATTAGCAAGAATGATTGTTTCATTTATTGATGGACTAGCGCTAGATTATGCAATCATTTCGAATGAAGAATTGATGATGAAAGAGCAATCAATCTTGTTTGTAGAATTTTTAAAAATGGCTCTAGAAGTCTAATGAAAAACGGGTTGTTATTTAGTTAACAACCCGCATGTAGAATCAGAAAAATTATTTATTTTACATATTCCAAGTCTTTTCTCCATCGATATCCTTTTTAAGTTAAATTAAATATTAAACATTACTGCCCGATTAATCGTAGTATTTGAGATTCGATTATTCTTTTCCACACACATTTCAACTGATACGGAAAATAAATTAGCATTCGGCTTTAATGCTTCAACTCCTCGATATGGTATCCATATTCACATAAGTATCATTTTCATTTGCATGAAATGCGACCTAATTTGCCAGAATTAACTAAGGTTGATTGGGGAGTTTGGAAAGGGTTTCTATTTTTGACTTGGATGGTTATGGTATTGGTTTTGGTTCGGGCCATAAAATTGAAAACTAAGATTATGGCTATACTATTGATGAATAAAGGGGTGGTTAAATGAATTTTCGATCGAAGGAACAAATTTTAACGGAGCAGCCATCAATTGAAAGAAAAATTGAATTTAGAGGAAATAAATACAAACTAATAAATACAGTTCACGATGTTTCACACGGTGGGCTTGAAGATCTTACATGTTATACATATCGAAATGAAACAGAAAATGCAGAGCTATTGCTATATGTACAAAAAGGAAAAATCGTCATTGTTGAACCTTAATATTTGGGTTTATAAGCTGTCTGGTATACAGGCAGTTTTTATTTATTAAAACTAAGGAAAAATTTTTAGATAAATAGAGAGGGTATGTTGATTGAAAAAAATCATTGTCTTAATCTTAATACTTTTTTTAACTGCTTGTTCGAAGGGAAGTGCAGTTGAATCATTAAAAAAAGAATATCCTAAAACGGTGAAAGCAGTATTTGAACAATTACCTAAAAATGTGCAAAATGAAATAACCGTACCTGAAAAACTACCCTTTATAGCAAAGAATGTCTCGATGGATGTACAAAAAAATCAAGGAAATGGATCGATTAATTTTACAACGATAAATTATTCAAATGGAGAAGAAGAGGTCATAATGTACATCACAACTTATCATCATAAAAAGTCATCCATCTCAGGTGATACTGGACAATTGAAAACAACAAAACTAAAAGATGGTACTAAAGTCTTAATCGTATCTGATGATGATAATACGAAAACAATTCGTTGGAAGAAAGATGGGCTTTATCGATCTATATCAATTCTTTTTTCATCGGAAACTGGAAAGCAATATTCCATTAAAGATTTGCTAAGAACAGCTAATTCGATGAGTAAGTAATATATGATGTAGCCTAAAAAGGAATTAAACGTAAAGACCTAACTGAAAAAGGGAACAATTCCTTATAGATGAAGTTTACTTAGGATTCCGTAAAATTTATAAATAAATTAAGACCGCCAATAAATTGACGGTCATTTTTTTAGTGATTTTTAACCTCATTAAGAGCTTCAGTGTTTGATTTACTAGGGGCAAAATAGCCTTCTGAATTAATTGCAGCAGGTATTGGTTGCCCTTTATTTTTGTTTTTCTTTTTTACATGTGGATTTTGATTGTGACCCATTAATATCACCTCCAAATATAGTATGCGCCACATTTCCAACTTACTTTCGAGATTGTTATTAACAATAAGTGGGAAAGTAAGATGCTATGCAATTTTTTTCTCTTTTTGGGTATTTTTTCTTGAACGATTAAGAATTAGTAAAGCCAAAATAGAAAAGAAAATTGGCCCAGCAATCATCCAAATCGTTGAGTTAAAATCACCTTCGATAGCTGGTTGGATAATCGTAAAAAAGTTTGCAAATCCAACTACTAAAATGACGAGTATGCTTGCAAATAAAGCAGAAGAGTTCGACTTTAAAATTTGAAATGGTTTGTCGATCCGGTTATTTCTTTTAAACATTGGATAGGCAATTCCTAAAAATATATATGGCAAAGTCATTGAAACATTTGTCATTAAAGTTAATTTATTAAAAAATGAAGATGCTCCTTGGCCACCGAAGGAAGTAAGGATGATGATAATTGATACAATTGCAAACTGTACCCACATTGCATTTACAGGCATACCTTTTTCATTCGTCTCTGAAAATTTAGTTGGCCATAAGTATTTTGGAGTTCCTTTTATGATTGTTTTTAATGGTGCATAAATTAAGGTGAAAAATGCTCCTGTATAGGCAAGAAACATTGATAATCCGGTTATCCTTGCAAACCATATTCCAATCGTATCGGATGTACTGGCTGATAAGTTAAATGCTTTACCAAGTTCTAATCCTAAGTTATACATTAAGACATACGTTATGTTACCTAAATTTGTCGAGCTGGCACTTAAGTCATTTGACCAATTTATAAAAATACCAACCAGAAAAATGCCTAGCGAATAACCTATTGAAATAATAATGGCTGAAATTGTAATCCCTTTTGGAAAGTTACGTTCAGCATTTTCCGTTTGATCAACTAATCCACCGATAGCTTCTAATCCACCATAAGCAAAGATTGCAAATACAACGAATGATAAGATAGCAAGGGTCGAAATATAATTTGGATTCGGTGAGTTAGTAAATGCTGATGAAAAGCTTTTAATTGGTTGTGCAAGCTTTCCGCCATTCATTATAAAAATAATGATACTAGTGATTAGCAAAACTAAATTTAATGAAGAAACAGTAATCCCACCAATGGTAGTTACCTTACTAATACTTTCAATTCCTTTGGAAGCGAAAAATGTTACAACTAGCATCCAAAGTAGTGCTAATAACCCAATTGATTGAGTTGAAGAAAGTCCAAATAATGAAAGTGATAGTGTTTTGTCCCTACCAAAAACAAACGTTGAAAGTGGGATCCAAACTTTTGAAGAGACACTAACCATATAGATTACATAAGAAGAGAACCACATAAAAGTACCTATAAAAGCGAATTTAGGCCCAACTGAATCAGCCATCCACGTATAAATTCCACCTTCAGAATTCTTGTATGCAGCTCCGAACTCAGCCATCATAAAAGCAAAAGGTATAAAAAACGTTATAGCCGAGAGCAAATACCATGGAATTGCACTATATCCCATTAAATAAAAAGCGGTAGGTATGTTACCAAAACCATATACAGTCGTAAATACCATTAATATTAATCCAACAATTGAAAGTTTTTTACTCAAGATCTCACCTCAATAAGTAGTCGGTAATGAAAGAATATAACTATTTTCTTCAATATATCGATAAAATATGAGGATATAGGATGGTACGAGCGAGCTTTCTAATTTTTAGGATTAATTAGGTATAGATTAATTCCATTTTTCAAAGGCTAAGTTGATTAGTAATTACTTAAAATTGTATTGTTTAAAAGAGAAAGGATGAAATAAATGAGCTTAAATGAAGTTTTATTTAGAGTTATTTGCTCATTTTTTGTATTATTTATTTTAACGAGATTAATGGGGAAGAAGGAAATTAGTCAATTAGATGTTTTTACATTTATAACCGCTATTACAATCGGAAATATAGCTGCGTCAATCTCGGCAGATAAAACTTTAGATATTGATGATGGCATAATTGGATTAATTGGCTGGGCAATTTTGACGATTTTAATGGGGTATTTAAGTTTAAAATCAAAGACTGCACGTAAGTTTATACTTGGGGAACCAATTATCTTAGTAAGACAAGGGAAAATAATGGAGAATGCTTTAAAAAAAGCTAGATTAGATACTGAGCAATTTCAAGGAATGCTCCGTAATGAAAATATTTACTCTTTAAAAGATGTAGAATACGTCATCTTTGAAATTGATGGAAGTCTATCGGTAATGAAGACAAAAGATGTTAAAACGAAAAAAAATAAAACGTGGAAAAAAACTTTATTATTTCCTACGTCAACTGCGGTGGTATCAGATGGTGAAGTAAACGATGATGCTTTATCAAATTTACATTTAGATAAAAAATGGTTAATGGCCCAGCTTGAAAGGGTAGGTATAACCTCAATTTCAGATGTATTTTTTGTAGAAGTACAAACTGATGGGTCTTTATATATAGACTATCGAGAAGATCATTTAAATGAAGATGAAAATTAATTGACTCACATCCAAAAGCGGATATGAGTCAATTTTGATTTTATTTAATCATTATTCGTAAATAGGTACCCAACCCTCAGTAGTCACAAATAATCTAACTGCTACTACTTTACGATCCTCTGCTAATGTGAAATAGTGGCGTACATTTGGTGGTACAGAAATTAAGTCTCCAGGATTTAAGTTAACATGGAAGAAGCCTTCATTTCCTTCAATAATAAAAGTACCATGTCCACTAACGATGAAGCGAACTTCGTCATCAGTATGATGATGCTCACGATTGAAGTTTTTTAGTAACTCATCAAGATTTGGCGTTGATTCTGAAAGGGTGATAATGTCACTTGCTAAATAACCACGTCTTGATGAAATACTGTCGATTTCAGCTTTGAATGTTTCTAGAATTGCCGATTTTTCTTCATCTGATAAAATAAACTTTTCTTGTAATGAACTATGTAATTGGTCGATATTCCAATTTTCATAAATTACACCTTGTTCTTCTAAGTATGCTTTCACTTCAACATCACTTGTAAGATGATAATCCTTTTTTTCTACCCAAATTGTTGCCATTGGTTGAAACCCCCAATTAATTAATTTTTTATAAATAAATTTTTTTGAATTCCTTGTAATGAGTACTGGAATAGAAACTCGTATGCTTCTAAATGTTTTTTTGCTTCAAATGCGGAATCTGCCCATACTGTAATACCGTGATGATGAATTAATACGGCACCATGATCGTTCTTAATATGTGGAAGGAATGCGTCAGCTAGCGTTGGAATATGTGCATGATTTTTTATAATTGGAATTGTTATTTCTGCATCTTCTTCCCATAGTCCTAGCGCTTTTATAATTTCAATACTTGAAAAAGATAACTCATTCTGGTACGGAAAGTCTTTTGTTATAAAATTATTTGCTAACGTGTGCACATGAAGAACGCATTTTGCATTTGAATGTTGATAAATCAAACGATGCAAAATGGCTTCAGCTGAAGGTTTTTTTGTATCATCCCAAACAGATTGGTCAAATTCATTAACAAGTAAAAAATCATCATAAGTATGTTTTGTTTTATCTTTACCACTAGTTGTCACTAAAAAGTTTAAAGGTTCGTCATTCACTTTAATCGATAAGTTCCCACTAGTACCTAGAAACCAGTCACGATCAGCAAGTACTTTTTTTACTTCACGAATTTCATCATAATGTTTGAAAAAGTCCTTCATACTAGCACCTCCTTCTCTAATGAAGCTCGTATATCATAAAAATTTTCAAAAGGTATAAAAGGTAAAGATAATTCTTCGCATTTATCCTTTAAGAAATCACGAGCAAAAATTAAATTAGCTTCTTTTGCAATTTGTAAGTCAGTAATTGAATCACCGATGACAATAATAAAATCATCCAAATCACTAAATTTTCTCTTTACGGATGGCTTACACATTCCACAGTCATTCGTACAATTTTCATCACATGAATGATCCCAATGAATTTTTACAGTTTGGCCAGTAAAGTCTGTACGATTACATAAAATAGCAGAAGGTGGAAGGTACTCTGCTAAAATAGGATGAACGAAAAAGTCTAATCCACCACTTACAACCTTTAACTCAATAGGTTGGTCGTTTACGAATTGAATAAAATCGGTAAAACCATCACGAATGACCGTACGATTGATTACAAAATCAATCATATCTTGTTTTTTCGATGAAGGAATTGTAGCAAACATTTTCTCAACGCCTTCTCGAATGGATAGATTGCCATTCAATACTTCACTTGTTAATTCACTTACTGAAGGAGGAGCAAATTCCTTAATTAAATTGACGATATTGTCTCCTTCAGTAATTGTTCCATCAAAATCACAAAAAATCTTTATTGCCATTGCTGTTTACCCCCAAAGTTGTAGTGCTTTTTGTAATGATGTATTTGGAAGTGCGTAGTCATTTAGTTCAACACCAGACAATGTTGCTGAAATTGCTTCTCTAAATGCATTTCCACCGCCAATTGGTCCATCAGGATGACCATGAATTCCACCGCCAGCGTTGATTACTTGCTCTATTCCAAAATCTCTAATTAATTGAGGCACAAGTCCTGGATGAATTCCGGCAGATGGTACTGGGAATGTCTCTTTTAATCCATTTGATTCAGTTAGATTTTCAGCAATTTTTAAAGCGGTTTCTTTCTTTAAAGCAACTGAACCATAAGGTGAAGGGAATAAGCTAAAGTCTGCACCTGCAATTCTTAAAAGTTTACCAAGTAATAATCCAGCGTCTATTCCATAAATTGGAGATGCAGTAAATGCACCCGAAACAGCAGGATGAGCCATGATTGGTACATTGATTGAAGGATCTTCTGCTAAACCTTGAAGTACATCAATTCCATAAGAAAATACATTTAATAAAAATACATCTGCTCCAGCTTCTGCAGCGCGTAATGCTTTTTCTTTTAACTCGTATGTACGACCGGTTAAATTCACCGCATATAAAGTTTTGTGTCCTGTTTTTTCATAAACTTGATTCAAAATATTTTTCCCATAGATGACACGATCAGTTAATGTTGTGTTTGTGTCAAAAAGTATTTCGTCGTCTTTAATTAAATCAACGCCACCTAAAGCTTGTTTCTTTAATTCTTCAGAAATGTACGGGATCTCTCTACCAATAATTGATTTGAAAATGCTCATTAATAAAGGGCGGTCATAAACATCTAATTTCTCACGAATGCCTTTAATACCAAATTTTGGGCCGGGAAATAGATTTAATAGGTCATCAGTAAAATTTAAATCGATCAGTTTAATTTCGCCATCAAGAGACAGCTTACCGAAAACTGTTGTTAAGATAGCTGGAAGATCAGCTGAAAAATTTAAACTAGGATAATAGATTTCGATAATTCCTTTTGTAGGTTTATAGCCTAAAAAGTTAACAATATTTTCCTCGCATTCTACTTCTAGAACTGAGAGTACTTTGCCTTTATGTTTTTGTAACTGAATTTGATCATTTTGTGGTAAAGACGTCCATGAACCAACTGTCAAACCAAGTGCAATTGACTCGGCTTTTTTTTCTAAATGATGATTTTTATCATAAACTTGGTAAGTTGCAATAACTCCACTCATTTCATAACCTCCAAAAGTTTTAATCAAACAAAAAACCTCTCCACTAAGGAGAGGTTTACCTACACCTTATCTGTCAGCAAAATGCTGCGAGAATTAGCACCGTGCTATTTTACTAGCCGGTTGCCGGGTTTCATCGGGCTCGGTCCCTCCACCTACTCTGAATAAGTTTATATTTAATTTTGAATTATTAATATAATCGCATTATTTCATGAACAAAACCAATTGTCAAACATTAAATTTTGAAAATATTTCAATTTCTTTTAATCTAGCAATTGCTTCCTTCAGTCGATCTGTGTCAGATAACAGCCCGACTCTTACATACCCTTCACCGTATTCACCAAAGCCATTCCCAGGAGCAACTGCAATATGTGCTTTTTCAAGTAATAGATCAGCAAATTCCTGCGAGGTAAAACCTGCTGGAATTTTTAACCATGCAAAAAAGCTACCTGCAGGCGCAGTTACTTCCCAGCCGATTTCATGACATCCGCTAATAATTACATTTCTGCGCTCTTCATAAAGTGCTAGTAATTGTTTAACACTTTCTTGAGATTCAGTTAATGCAGCAGCGGCAGCTTCTTGTACAGCAGGAAAGATACTAACGTATAGATGGTCTTGTAATAAATTAATTGCTGAAATAACCTCTTTATTTCCTACTGCAAAACCAATTCTCCAACCGGCCATATTATAAGTTTTAGAAAGTGTATAAATTTCAATACCGCATTCTTTTGCTCCAGGTGTTTGAAGATAACTTAACGGTTTTTTACCATCAAATCCAAACGCACCATACGCAAAATCATGACAAACTGTAATTTGATTATTTTTAGCAAGTTCAACAGTATCTCTAAAAAATTCCTCTGTTGCTATAGCCCCAGTAGGATTATTTGGATAATTAATAAATAATATTTTACTAGCATCCAAAATTTCCTGAGGAATTAATTTATAATCTGGTAAAAAATGATTTTGTTCAACTAATGGGAGCATGTAAGGCACCGTTTTAGATAAAGATATACCAGATAAATAGTCAGGATAGCCAGGGTCTGGAACTAAAATAGTATCACCCGCGTCACATAAACAAAGCGGTAGCTCAACTAAGCCTGCTTTTCCACCAAATAAAATGGCTACTTCTTCCTCCGGGTCTAAGTCAACATCATACTCTCGTTTATAAAATTCTACAACCGCATTTTTTAATGAACTCATCCCTCTAAACGGAGAATAACGATGAGTTAATGGATTTTCAACAGATTGCTGCAAAGCTTTTATAATATGATCAGGCGTGGGCTGATCTGGATTACCTTGACCAAGATTAATTACATCATGACCATTACCTATCGACTGATTCACTTTTTGAACTAGTGAAGCAAAAAATTGTTTTGGTAAATTGTTTAATAGTTTACTATGCTTCAAGTTAATCACTCCAAAAATATAATAAATTTAAGCTGACTAGATCGTTTCTTAATCGAATGATTTTCATGAACGACTGTTGCAATAACTTTCACCATCATATATGCTCGATTTAAAAATGTCTATAAAATTTAGAATAGGGTGAATAAATTGTGATTAAAATTGCGTGTATTCAATCAGATGTTATTTTAGGCGATTCAATGTCTAATTTTGAGAACATAAAATCCAAAATTAACGATGCTGTTAAAGAAAATGCTAATGTAATCGTATTACCGGAGTTGTGGACTACAGGATACTGTCTTGAAGAAATTGGGTTGCATACAGGTAAACAAGAAGCGATTATTTCTGAACTTCAGTCGATTGCAAAAACGAATAACATAACGTTGATTGCTGGCTCGTTTCCAATTGCAAGAGAAAATGGTGTTACGAATACGTTAAATATTATTAGCAGTACTGGAGAATTAGTAAAAACTTATGATAAAGTTCATTTATTCCAGCTTATGAATGAGCATCACTATCTTCTAGCTGGCGAGACAGACGGACTTTTTGAAGTCGATGGTTTAAGTGCTGCAGGTTTTGTCTGCTATGATTTACGTTTTCCAGAATGGATTGGTGCTCATTCTCAAAAGGGTGCAAAAGTTTTATTTTTTGTCGCTGAATGGCCAATTCAAAGAATGAATCACTGGGATATTTTATTAAAAGCAAGAGCAATTGAAAACCAATGCTATGTTGTTGCTTGCAATCGAGTAGGAAAGGATCTAGCGAATACGTTTGGTGGAGGATCAATGATTATTGATCCTTGGGGTGAAGTAATTACCAAAGGTAGCACGAATGAAGAAATCGTAATTGGAGACATTGATCCGAAAAAAGTCGATGAAATACGTGGTACGATCCCTATTTTTGAAGACAGAAAAGAAGAAATTTATAAAAAAGTTAAAAAAAGTAATTGACAAATTAAAATTCTTTAAACTAAAATACGATTATAAAATCAAATATGCGAACTCTTATTTCGAGTAGGCGGAGGGATTTGGCCCGATGATGCCCAGCAACCGACTGTAATACCATTGTGAAATGGGGCGTATTGAATACGCCTGAGCTTTTGGCTCAGTAAGGCACGGTGCTAATTCCAACAGAAAAGTAATTTTTCTGGTAGATAAGAGACGAAAGCCAATTAACATTGCCTCTTTTCGTCTCGGAAAAGAGGCTTTTTATTTTGCAAAAATCAAGGGGGATGGATTCAATGACTGTTAAACAAAGAAAAGAATATAGACCTTTAACGGAAGCAACTGCCATTACTTATTTACAAAAACTTGGCTATTTTAAAAATGAGCTATGTGAAAGTGTTGAAATCGGAGACGGGAATTTAAATTTAGTTTTTAAAGTTACACCAGTAGGAAGTGAAAAGGGGTTAATTATTAAACAGGCACTACCATATGCAAAAGTTGTTGGTGAAAGCTGGCCACTAACATTAAACCGTGCAACGATCGAGAGCAATGCGACAAAAATTTATAATGAGTTAATTCCATTACATGCACCGAAAATTTTAGAACATGATGAGGATCAAGCCCTAACTGTGATGGAAGATCTTTCTCACTTACAAATTTTACGAAAAAGTCTAATTGAGAAGAAAAGTTATCCGTTCTTCGCTGAACATATAGGCGAATTTTTAGCGAAGTCATTATTTTTCACTTCAGACTTTGGAACTACACCAGCTAAGAAAAAAGAGTTAGAGTATCTTTTTAATAATCCAGAATTATGTGATATAACAGAAAATCTAGTTTATACAGATCCGTTTTTTAACAGTGAAACGAATAATTTTGAAGAAGAACTAACAGAAGAAATTCAAGAACTGTGGAATGATTCAGATTTACAAATCGAGGTAGCGAAACTAAAATTAGATTTTTTATCGAAAAAAGAAGCTTTATTACATGGTGATTTACATACAGGAAGCATTTTTGTTTCTGCAACTGAGACAAAAATAATTGACCCTGAATTTGCATTTGTAGGACCAATTGGATTTGATTTGGGTCAAATTCAAGCAAATCTACTTGTTCAAATTTTCAGCCGAACTGAACAAAAAGACGAAATTATTGAACACATTTTGAAGATCGAGAAAATTTTTAATGAAACATTTATTCAACTCTGGGAAGAGCATAGTGTTAGACCATTCAATCAATTAGCTTTAATTAAAGAAAAAATAGAAGGATATTGGGTGGATGCGATTGGGGTTATTGGATGTGAATTAATCCGTAGAAGTATCGGTCTGGCTCATGTTGAAGACGTTGATTCACTTGAACATACTCAAAAAATTAAAGTAAAGAAAGAAGTCTTAAAATTCGGAGTATACTGCATAAAAAATAGATTTAATATTAAAAATATTGGGAACTTACTAAACGGATTGGAGTAATAATCGATGACTACATTACAGCAAATACCAGAATCATTACAATGGAACGGTGAAAGTTTAAAAATTTTAGACCAAACTAAATTACCAACCGAAATCTATTATTTTGATGCAACTACTTTATTAGATGTACGTGAAGCAATCGTGAAGCTACAAGTAAGAGGTGCACCGGCGATTGGTTTAGCTGCAGCGTATGGACTATATTTAGGAGTTAGAGACATCGACACTGAACAGATTGATGAATTTCATAATCAAGCAAGAGTATTAGCGGATGAGCTAATTAGTGCTAGACCTACTGCGGTAAATTTAGCATGGGCAGTTGAAAAGCTAATTAGCGTTAGTAAAGAAGCAATAACTGTTTCAGAAGCTAAATTAACCATTATGGAAGAAGCGATTAAATTACATCTTGCAGATGAAGCAACTTGCAAAGAAATTGGTGAAAATGCTTTAACTTTATTACATGATGGAGCTGCTGTATTAACTCATTGCAACGCAGGTAGTATTGCTACAAGTCGATACGGAACAGCTTTAGCTCCACTGCACTTAGCGAAAGAAAAGGGCTGGGAAATTTCAGCGTATGCAACAGAAACTAGACCAGTATTTCAAGGCGCTAGACTGACTTCATGGGAGTTAAATCAAAGTGGTATCCCGGTTACATTATTAACTGATAACATGGTTGGCTATTTATTACAAAATAAAAAGGTTGATGCAGTCATTGTTGGGGCAGATCGCATTACTGCAAATGGTGATACTGCAAATAAAATTGGAACTTTACAATTAGCGATTTTAGCTAATTATTACCAAATTCCGTTTTATGTAGCTGCTCCTTTATCGACTATTGATTTATCAATTGAATCAGGATGTGAAATTGTCATTGAACAACGTGATCGTTCTGAAGTAACGCATATTGGAAATGTTCAAATTGCTCCAGACGGTATTGATGTCCTTAACCCAGCGTTTGATGTAACACCGAATGAATTAATAACGGCGATTATTACAGAAAAAGGAATTGTTTCAAGTCATTATAAAGAAACGTTTAAAGGTTGGGAGCAAGAGTAAAGAAAAGATAAATCGGTTATTTTACGATTAAATTAAACTGAAATTTCGCAACTTGTACCGTAGAGAAATGGATATAAGTTTAGATAAAAATTATTGGCAAAACGTAAACATGAACTAATAATAGGAAGAAACTCGTAAAAGAGAAACTAAATTTTGTAGTAATTGTAAGAAGTAATGAGAATTCTTTTAAAGGGATTCTCATTACAAAACGTAGAATATGATGTACAAAATATTGTTACATTAGCTAATCGAAAGACTTTTTTACATAGGACAATATTTGAATACAAACTGCAATAATCTCCAAACTAATGGAGATTATTTTTTTTGATAAAATAGTAGAATTTTACATAAAAATGCATAGAATAAAAAACAAATAATTTCATGTTAGATTTTCTAACATCGTATTGACAGAATATCTAACATGGAATAAAATACAAATAGATGAACGAAAGGAGCATTGCTATGAATGATCAAGTAAGACGCTCAACGCCACTTTTCCCAATCGGAATAGTCATTTCGTTAACTGAATTATCTGCAAGACAAATTCGATATTATGAAGAGCATGGTTTAATTCGACCAGCGCGTACTGAAGGAAATCGTAGATTATTTTCTTTTAATGATGTCGATCGATTATTAGAGATAAAAACATTTATAGAACAAGGCTTAAATTTAGCGGGAATTAAAGAAGTGCTAAATCTAAAATCGTCAGAAAAATCCAAAGAAACAATCGTTCAACAAGTCATTGTTGAAAAATCAATATCAGATGAACAGCTTCGAAAAATGCTTCGTCAAGAGTTATATCAAAATGGTAAATTAGGTAAAACTTCTTTACGACAAGGAGATATGTCTCGATTCTTTCATTAAGTTATTGATTAAATCTGGATTATTCTAGCTTTTATATTTATATAGGGGGAAATATAAATGAAAAAGGAAACGATTTTAAATAGTGTTGAAGAACACAGCCTTGAATTTGTACAGTTATTTTTTACAGATGTAGAAGGGGTATTCAAACATTTAGAACTACCAATCACTCAAATTGAAAAAATACTTAACAATGAAACTATGTTTGATGGCTCTAGTATTAATGGATTCACGAAAATTGAAGCAAGTGATATGATGCTTTACCCAGATTTAAATACTTGGAAAGTCGACACTAACGAAAAAGTTGGATTATTCATATGCGATGTTTATTATCCGAATGGGGCACCTTTTGAAGGCGATCCTAGAAATGTGCTTAAACGTGCAATTGAAAAAGCGGCTGACAAGGGATTCACTTCTTTTAATGTAGGACCTGAACCTGAATTCTTCCTATTTTCAAAAGAAGGAAATCAGTTAGTACCAAATGACAATGGTGGATATTTTGATGTAGCTCCCCTAGATAAAACAGTTACTATTCGACGTGAAATTACGAAAGCACTTCAGGCGTTAGGCTTAGAAGTTGAAGCTTTACATCACGAAGTAGCAATCGGTCAACATGAGATTGATTGGAAGTACGCACCAGGATTACAAACAGCTGATAATATTCAATTATTTAAATATACAGTTAAAACAATTGCCGAAAAACATGGTTTAGTTGCAACATTTATGCCAAAACCAATTTTCGGTGAAAATGGCTCAGGTATGCATTGTCATATGAGTCTAGGAAATAATAATGGTAATGCCTTTTATGATCAGCATGATTCAATTGGATTATCTGAAACAGCACGTCAATTTATTGCAGGTGTATTAACGCATGCTCGTGCAAATGCTTCAGTTACAAATCCAACTGTTAATTCGTATAAACGATTAGTTCCAGGCTATGAGGCACCAGTTTATGTAGCTTGGTCACAAAGTAATCGTACATGTACAATTCGTATACCGGCTGCAAGAGGTGCAGGTACTCGAATTGAAGTAAGAAATCCAGACCCATCTGCAAATCCTTATTTAGCTTTAGCTGTACTACTTTCTGCAGGCTTGGATGGTATTGAAAGACAATTAACACCTCCGGCTGAACGTAGTGAAAACCTGTATTTAATGGATGATGTAACTAGAAAGGCTGAAGGAATTGATACATTACCTGGAAGCTTACTAGAAGCAGTTACAGAACTTGAAAACAGTGAATTTTTACAGCAAGTATTAGGAAAACACGTATTTTATTCATTCCTTCAAAACAAAAAAGAAGAATGGGATGCATATCGATTACGAGTATCAGAATGGGAAAAAGAAACGTATTTAAACTGCTAATCACTAAACTTAAAATAAAAAAATAGAAAAGTGGAAGTAGGTTATCTCTACTTTTCTATTTTAAAGTGTGTTAGACTAATTTTGTTTGTTGCATACGAAAGGGGAACTTTTATAATGGCTAAGTTTACTAAAGAAGATATTTTCCGTATTTCAAAAGAACAAAACGTAAAGTACATACGTTTACAATTTACGGATTTACTAGGAGTTATCAAAAATGTTGAAATTCCAGTAAGTCAGCTTGAAAAAGCTTTAGACAATAAAATGATGTTTGACGGTTCTTCAATCGAAGGATTCGTTCGTATCGAAGAATCAGATATGTACTTATTCCCTGATTTAGACACTTGGGTAGTATTCCCATGGACTGCTGAAAAAGGAAAAGTAGCTCGTTTAATCTGTGATATCTACAATGCAGACGGAACTCCATTTGAAGGAGATCCTCGAAATAACTTAAAACGTATGTTAAAAGAAATGGAAGCTTTAGGATTCACGGATTTCAACTTAGGACCTGAGCCAGAATTCTTCTTATTTAAATTAGATGAAAAAGGCGAACCAACTCTTGAATTAAATGATAAAGGTGGTTATTTCGACTTAGCTCCAACTGACCTAGGTGAAAACTGCCGCCGTGATATCGTTCTTGAACTTGAAGAAATGGGCTTTGAAATCGAAGCTTCTCACCACGAAGTAGCTCCAGGACAACATGAAATTGATTTCAAATATGCTGGTGCAATTAAAGCTTGTGATGACATTCAAACATTTAAATTAGTTGTAAAAACAATCGCACGTAAACATGGTTTACACGCAACATTCATGCCAAAACCATTATTCGGTGTTAACGGATCTGGTATGCACTGTAACTTATCATTATTTACAAATGGCAAAAACGCATTCTATGATGAGTCTGGTGAATTAGGCTTAAGCGAGACTGCTCGTCACTTTATCGCAGGTATCTTAAAACACGCTCCAAACTTTACAGCGGTAACAAACCCAACTGTAAACTCATACAAGCGTTTAGTACCAGGCTATGAAGCTCCATGTTACGTTGCATGGTCTGCAAGAAACCGTAGTCCATTAATCCGTATTCCTGCATCTCGTGGCTTAAGCACACGTGTAGAAGTACGTTCAGTTGACCCAGCTGCAAACCCATACTTAGCATTATCAGTATTATTAGCAGCAGGATTAGACGGAATCAAAAACAAACTAGAAGCTCCAGCTCCAGTTGATCGTAACATCTATGTTATGACAAAAGAAGAGCGTGAAGAAGTTGGTATCATCGACTTACCAGCAACTTTAGCAGCAGCTCTAGATCAATTAAAAACAGATGAAGTTATCGTAAACGCTCTTGGAGAACACTTATTCGAGCACTTCGTAGAAGCAAAAGAAATCGAATGGGATATCTTCCGTACTCAAGTTCACCCTTGGGAAAGAGATCAATATATGTCAGTATATTAATCAAATCAACCCTTGACGCTGTTGGCGTTGAGGGTTTTTTATTTTGGACAAAAAGAAGGGGTGGAAGTAGGAGAAAATATAGACCAAAAAAGGACCAAATTTTTTAGAAGGATATTCTACATAATCTTTCGGAGTAGATGTATATGGAAGAAAGGCACTTATTTTTTATAGAAATAAGTGCCTTTTTCATTTCTACTGAATTAACTTACGAAACGTAACAATAAAGATTATCTGTAAGAGGCAGGTTACACAGCAATATTAAGTGAGTTTGAAAGTAACGTTTATGAAGAGGATTTGAAAAATTATTAGTACGGTGAAACTATTTCAACGATTTATCTACCGATATATTGTTTCTATCAGGTTATAGATTATTTCTATAATCCGCCAATTAAATTAAAAATTATAATATAGGAGAGCTTTTCGAAAATTTTAGAAAAAAATTAATTAGTAAGTGGTGAAGGAAATGCAAAAAGTAGTTGGTATAATTGGTGGAATGGGACCATTAGCAACTGTCGATTTAATGAAGAAAATTATTTTTTATACACCTGCAAAGAAGGATCAGGATCATATCCATATCATTGCAGATAATTTCTCACAAATACCTGATCGAACTACAGCTATTTTGAGAAATGGGACTGATCCAACCCCATTTATAATACAATCAGCACAAAGACTAGAAAATGCCGGAGCAGATTTTCTTGTTATTGCATGCAATACAGCTCACTTTTACTTTAACTCAATAGAAAATTCTATAAGTATCCCAGTATTAAATATGCCTTTAGAAACAGCTAAGTTTTTACATAAAAACAACATTAAAAGAGTGGGGTTATTAGCAACAGATGGAACAATAAAAACAAGACTTTATCAACATTGTTGTAATGCTTACAATATTAATGTCATCGAACCTGATTTACAAATGCAGAAAGAAGTGATGAATGGGATATATGCTATTAAAGGAAGTGATATGGAAAAAGGGCACTTATACCTATCGACAGTAGCTAATATATTGATAAATAATGGGGCAGAAGCAATAATAGCAGGCTGTACAGAGATTCCTCTTGTACTTAAATCATCCGAAGAAATTTGTGTTATTGATCCAACAGAAATTTTAGCTAGGATCGTTATTAAATCAGCTCATGAGACAGAATTAGTAAATGCAAATGGTGAAAATTAAATTATGAAATTAGATATAATAGAATAGGTAAACTCAATTGTGCACTTAAAGAAGTAAGGAGCAGTAATAAATGAACATTGAAAATCTTGAAGCTTTCATCTACGTTTGTCAACTCGGTAGTTTCAATAAAGCAGCAGAGGCTCTTTACTTAACTCAACCATCTGTAACAGCACGTATTCAATCACTTGAACGTGAAATTAATTTAAAACTTTTTCATCGCAATGGAACCAAAATTTCTTTAACTGAAAAGGGAGAATATTTTTTTCCACATGCACTAAAAATTCTTCAATCATATCAGGAAGCAAAGTATGGATTACAACAAGTTACTGTACCTTATGAGCTAGTTCTTGGGAGCGCTTTGTCAATTTCCAATAACGTTCTCCCTTATATATTGCCAGCTTTTAAATCTAAGTATGGGGACGTTAAGATGAAAATTATAACGGGGCATTCAAAAGATATCTTACAGAAGGTTATCAACAAGGAGGTTGACTTTGGAATTGTACGAACAGAAACTCACCCACAAGTAGAATCAATTCGTCTATACAATGATCCTATTAGTCTTTTTGTCCCTTCAAACCATCCTTTTTTAAAAGAGGATAGCGTTACAGTAGAAAATGTAAGCAAAGAGCCTCTAATCTTTTTTGATTATGGCTCTATTGATTGGCTTATTATTCATCGCCTCTTTTTAAGTAATGGAGTAAAACCGAATATATATGTTGAAGTTGATCATATGGAAACCGCTAAAAATTTGGTATTGCAAGGGTTAGGCATTAGCTTTTTACCCGAACATTGTGTAAGAAAAGAATTAGAAAATGAAGAAATTTTTAGAGTAGAAATGAATCCTCCGGTGAAAACAAATATTAGTATTGACTTTATTTATTTAAAGGGTAAACCGAAGTCTGTTTTTATGGATTTTTTAAAAAATAAAATGTTTGAAAAACAATAAACCGAACTTACTGTGACGCATTTGACATTGGGGTAGGAAAATTGAGTGATGAAATGTTGAGAGAATATGTAGATGATATTATTTAAATGTCTGAATCTATTTAAACGCACATGCAGTAAATATGATATTTAATGTTTAAAGTCAATCAATAATCTAAAAAGATCTATTCATTTTTTGTGAATAGATCTTTTTTAATTTTTAATATATGAATGCATAGATGTGAAAAAGCAGTTAAATCACTCTAAAGTTCAAAATTGCTGTGCAGGAAAGTGTGGTATCTTTTTTGTTTTTTATTTAATTGAATTCTTTCAGCGGTTAGTTAAAAAAGAAATAGTATATTTTTGTGATAATTTATTAATAATAAAAGACGGTTTACACCTTAATGAACTAAATAATTGTTAATAAATCAAAGCTAAAAAAACCTTTTACTTAAAATTGAAGGAATGAATGTTTTAAAGTAGAAATTATAAAAGTGGGAACAAAATCGTGACCAGTCTAAAGCTAAAGTAGATTAATACTAGTAAAAAAGATGGAGAGATTAAATCGAAAATAAAAAAGAGGTGTTTCGATGATTTTAGGTATCAACCCTTATATAATATTGAATGGAAATGGACAGGAGGCTGTTTCATTTTATGAACATGCATTCAATACAAAGACCCTTGTACTTCAAAGATTTGGCGACATGCCTGGAGATGAAAATACAAAACTATCTGATGAAGAAAAAAACCGTATCCTACATGCGCATCTCAAAGTTGGTTCAACAGATTTAATGATTTCTGACACATTTACAGGTCTACCATATCAAATTGGCGATCAGACCACTTTAGCTCTTTCAATTAATGACGTTGAAACAACGAAAGAAGTATTTGGCAAATTACAAGATGGCGGTAAAGTAATCATATCATTACACGAAACTTTTTGGAGTCCATTATACGGACAAGTAATAGATAAATTTGGTGTTACATGGCAGGTTTCAACTTTGCCAGCTCAATAATATAGCTAATAAAGAGGATCTTCAATTACGAAGATCTTTTTTTATGAGGATAATCCTTAGTAAACATATTTAGCAAGCCATCGCTCTAGTCCGAATTTCAACTTGTTCGTCTATCTTTTGTCTCAATCCTTTAACACACACTCTAAAGCAAATTCCCAAACACTTTAGACGCAAATTTCCGATTCCTCTATGGAAGTTATAAATAAGCAGACAATTCGAAAAAAAATTTCATGACCAATTGTGTCTGTCATACTATTAAATATAAAGGGGGATAGATCGATGTCCGAACAAGATCAAGACCAAACAAGTAACATAACAGACACACGGGATGTGGAACGATTTTGGCTTTTCGCCGGCTACAACGCCAATGTGTACGCAAATCGTTTGAAAATTTATTCTCAATCTGACTATGATTATGCACGGGAACACAAGCAATTGAGCTGGAACTGGGCAAGTTTCTTTTTAGGCGTGTACTGGATGGCGTACCGCAAGATGTGGGGATGGGTCAGTGTTTATTTTGCTTATTTTGTCCTGTCCGATTTATTATTTAGCCAGGTGAGTGCATTAGACCGTTTTGTGAATTTTGTTATCAGTATTCTCATCGGAATGTACGGCAACGCGATGTATTTCGCGCATGCTGCGAAAAAAATTGATGCAATCAAAAGAAAATCAATTTCAACACAAGAAAAAAATGCTGAATATGAACGCGTTGGTGGTACAAGTGGTGGATCGGTAGCACTTGCGATCGTGCTCACAATAGCGATCATCACTTTACTCATCAAGATCGAGCAACTTTGAAATCCATGACAAAACCTCCTAAAATCAGGAGGTTTTTTGAATTCTACGAAATTTACTTTAGATGAATAGGGATTATAAACGAAAATACTCGAAATGTGGGCTGACAAAACTGCTGGAGTGTTCGATAAGCGGAAGGACTATCCAAGTTTGAAATGTATTATATAATTTACCTCTAAAAAAGTGTGAGGTGGATTAAATGAATATTAGAAAAGCTAATCTTAATGATGCAGAAAGAATAGCTAAGATACACGTCGATAGTTGGAGAACTACTTATAGAAATATTTTACAAAGCCTATCATATGATCAAAGAACTATTTCATGGAATCAGAATTTTACTGATAAAAGTAATACTATTTATGTAGCAGAAAATAACGATGGAGAAATTATTGGTGTTGGGACTTGTGGAAAAAGAGAAAAGAATAAAGTCGAACATTCAGGTGACTTCACTTCTATTTATCTACTTGAAGAATATCAAGGAACAGGAATTGGAAAGCAATTATTGAAGCAACTTTTTAATCAATTTAAAGAATTGAATTTCAATAATGTATTTGTTGAAGTGTTAGAAGATAATAAAACTCGCTATTTTTACGAGTATTATGGGGCTGAATTATTGAAATCTGAAAAGATTAAAATTGAAGGGAAAGAATTGAATCTTCTAATAAAGCATTTCATATTATCAAGATGTAAGGTAGTTTGAATCAATGTTTACATAGATAACATTGATTCAAGCTATTTTTATTCAGTGTTATAAAATTTAAAATTTAGTACTTTAGTGACACTAGTTTAAAAGCATATATTAAAGCAAAAAAGAATAGAAGTAAAATGGAAGGAATAAATAGATTATTCATTTATCTAACATTTAGTACAAAAAGTTTTGTTTTTAGATTAACGAGGGGGAGTAGAAGGTGAGTTATATAGATTCATTACTAGGTCAACAAGTTTTTGTGCTTCTATCTGGTGATATTGCATTTGAAGGGATATTAACAGATGGAGGACAAGACATGCTTGTTTTATATAATGGTCAAAAGTATTATTATATCCCTGGAATTCATGTTCACCGTGTTCATTTGTGTCAACTAATAAAAGAAAAGATCGAATCACCTAACGAACCTTCAATTGCAAACGAAATTGAATCAATCTCCTACAGAAAGGTTTTAACAAATGCGAGGGGAATCTTCTCAGAAATATATGTTACTGGTAATTTAACATTTCATGGCTATATTACAAATGTTTTAAGTGATTATATCGTTTTTTATTCCCCAGTTTTTAAAACGATGTATATCTCATTATCCCATTTAAAATGGCTCTCACCTTACCCAGAAAATGTGACACCGTATTCAATTGATAATGCAAACTTTCCAATTAATCCATCTAATATCTCCCCTGTGCGCTCATTTGAATCTCAATTAAAAAAAGAAGAGGGAAAGCTAGTTATTTTTGACGGTGGGAATGACCCAATGAAGATTGGTTTGCTTAATAAGATTGAAAATAGCGTAATTGAGCTTTCAGTTGCAAGTGGAGAAATTGCCTATTTAAGACTGAACCATGTAAAGTCCGTTCATTTACCTTAAATAGTCTAGCAAACTTTAATCATTTAAATTTAAAATCTATTTATTAATTAATTGAGAAGTTCTTTTACTAGAGCTTCTCTTTTTTTATTAGATAGGCAAAACGGAGTATTAGGGTATTTGCACGGATCCATTGGACAATTGTCACTATAGTCATTTATCTTTAGGGGACATTTGAATTATATAGGTAAAACAACTATCTTTCTTAATTTAATGAAATAACCTAAAACATGATTGTTATATTTGAATAATAATATAACAAATGGACAAGTTCTATTGAAAAATATGTTATAAGAAGGTGAGTTTTATTGAATTTCGAAATTTTAATGAGTGCTAGTGTCTTTCTATTGACAATGGCTATCATTTTTTGGAGACCTAAAGGAATAAATGAAGCATGGCCTGCTGCAATTGGAGCAGCAATCATTTTAGTAACCGGGATCGTAACAAAAAGTAATTTAATAGATATTGTACACAAAATTGGAGAAGCATCTATTACAATTATCGCAACGATCGTCATGGCGATTATTTTAGAAAGTTTTGGGTTTTTCCATTGGTCTGCAGCTAGACTTGCCAGTTTAGCTAAAGGGTCAGGGCGCAGATTATACTGGTATATCCAGCTTTTATGCTTTTTAATGACATTACTGTTTAATAATGATGGTAGTATTCTAATTACAACTCCGATTTTAATTCTTCTATTAAAAAATCTACGATTAAAGCCACATCAACAAATACCATATCTTCTTAGCGGGGCATTAATTGCTACAGCTTCGAGTGCACCGATCGGTGTAAGTAATATCGTAAACTTAATCGCATTAAAAATTGTTCATATGACTCTCTATATGCACACAGCTATGATGTTTGTCCCTGCAAGTACAGGACTACTTTTTATGTCATGGCTAATGTACATGGTATTAAGAAATAAATTACCAAAACGATTACCAGTGTCTACCGATGATATTGAAGAGTCTTTTTTTATTAAAAACTTCCATCCTTTAAAAGGAAAAATGTCAGTAGAAACAAAGCAAAAAAGAACAAAATTTATGTTAAAGGTATTAGGATTTGTTTTCCTAATGCGCTGCTTATTATTTGTCGCTTCCTTCATGGGAATACCGATTCAATATGTAGCAGTCTTAGGTTCACTCGTCTTATTAGCTTGGAGATGGTATCACTTACGGACAAGCCCTGTAGATATATTAAAAAAGACACCTTGGCATATATTAGTCTTTGCATTTTCGATGTATGTGATTATTTACGGTCTGCATAATGCTGGCTTAACTGCAGCATTAGTAAATTTTTGTGAACCAATCGTAAACCATGGATTATTACAAGCAAGTTTTATAATGGGTGGATTAGTTTCAATCCTATCGAATTTGTTTAATAATCATCCAGCTCTAATGGTTGGAACGATCACACTGACGGAAATGGGGCTTGATCCAATTACCTTGAAGACGATTTATCTAGCTAATATTATCGGTAGCGACATTGGATCATTATTACTCCCAGTAGGTACTTTAGCATCGCTTATTTGGATGCACATATTAAAACAAAATAAAATTAAAGTGAAATGGAAGGATTATCTAAATGTATCATTAATCGTAATCCCATTAACAACAATCGTTACGCTGTTTCTACTATTTTATTGGGTGCAATTAATTTTCGCTTAATTTAAAGTATAAAATCTACTTGAACAAAAGGAGGAAATATAATTGAGTGATGTAAAATCATTACTTGGTGAAAAAGTTTATGTCCAATTATCAGGAGAAAATTATTTTGAAGGGATTCTAACTGATTATGGTAAGGATGTTTTAGTTTTATATAATGGTGAGAAATATTATTATATTCCATGGTTTCATGTCCATAGGGTAAATCTTAGTAACAACTTTAAAGATAAGATCGATCATCCTATTACCCCTTCTATTGCAGAAGATATAGGCACAGTATCTTATCGAAAAATATTAATGAATGCAAAAGGAATTTTTGCAGAAATTTATGTTACTGGGAACATCACATTTCATGGATATATTACAAATGTATTAAGTGACTATATCGTGTTTTATTCACCAGTATTTAAAATGTTATATATCTCATTATCTCATTTAAAATGGCTTACACCATACAATCATAATACAAATCCCTATAACGCAGAAATCGAATTATTACCAGTAAATCCATCTAATATGCCATTTTCACGTTTAATTGAATCACAATTAAAAAAAGAACAAGGAAAATTTGTCGTTTTTGATGGGGGACATGATCCAATGAAAATTGGATTGCTCAAGAGAGTGGAGGAAGGAGTAATTGAATTAGTAGCAGCTAGTGGAGAGGTAACGTTATTGAGGCTTAATCATATTAAATCTTATCACATACCATAGCAATGAATTTCGTAAAAAGATTATTTATCTTCCTTTTCATTGCCAATCTCCTACCATTAATTACTCTGATGTTCCTTCCAGTTTTCCTAATCACAAATGATGTGGATATATTTCAAAAATTGATATGTTACATCTTTAATGACTAAATAAGTTTAATAAGTTAGGAGTGAAAAACAAGAATCAGTTAAATGAGAAAGCTAATAAAAATAGAAGTAGATGAAAATTAAATCTACTTCTATTACATATAGCTAGATGATCTTATTAAAAAATGAATTTATAGCTGTTGTTGACCTCAGGTAAATATCACAAGGATTTACTGGCACGTATGAGTTGTTTTATATACCAAGAAGAATATACTTTCGAAATAAACCAACCCAAAATTATCCCAATTATGTTAAGGATTACATCGCATGTCCAAGATTCAAGCTTTTTTAAAATTAAATGCTAAAATAATATGAGAGTACTGTTTTACTTAAAATAGTTTTTGAATACATTTATATTGAAATGTAGGTTACTATTTGCCAGTACGAAAAAACATTATATCTTTAATTTTTGACCTTAATGGACGATTCTTTGTTCTTTTTTTTTATGCAAAATTACAAACTTATTTTATGAAGCCCATATGAGTAAGGAAAAATCAAGAAAATGACATTTAATTAACTCATGAAGCCCCTATGAGTAAGCAATATTATCAAATAGAAAGACAATATTCAGGGCATCAAAGAAAGTAATAGAAACTATTACCCAATTTTACTAATTTAATAGAATTTAAAGGTAAAAGCTTTCTAATCGTAGTATATAAAAAGTATTATTAAAGGGGGCTTAAGTATGTATCAATATTTCAATGGATTAGTGATTAGGGAAAGTACTAAAGGAATACCAGTAGATGACATTGAAGCCCTTTTTGAGGATGCAGGGTGGGTTAGTAATACTCCAAGCTGGCAGCGGGAAAAGTTTACCTTAATTTTTGAAAACTCAACTTGGGCATTTACTGTTTGGGATCACAACAAAATAATTGCAATGGTAAGAGTAATTTCAGATAAAATTATGTATGCTAACATCTTAGATTTGATCGTTAACACAGAATATCGCGGTAAAGGGATCGGCAAAAAACTAGTTGAACTATGTGTTCAAAAACTCCCACATGGTGATTGGTTTGCACATACATCTACTAACAATTTCGATTTCTATAGAAAATGTGGTTTTGAAGTAAAAGATATATCTACAAACGGTACATGTGTGTATTATGGGTATAAGCAGGCACGAAAAAATGGACATCGATAGCGTCGAATCTGCATTAAAAGACAAAATGAAAAGGAGGAAGAAACGTGACAAAAATTGCAATTATTTCGGATATCCATGGAAATAAAACGGCATTAGAAGCTGTTATAGAAGACATTCGCTCAAGACAAATCGAAAGGATTTTTTGCTTAGGCGATCTAATTGGTAAAGGACCTCAAGGCTCAGAGTGTATAGAGCTCATTCAAAAAAATTGTGAACAAGTAGTTCGTGGCAATTGGGATGTCTTTATTCAATCACCATCTGATAATGATTTTATTCAATGGTTTAAAGATCGATTAACTGAAAAAGACTATGAATTTCTTTCCTCGTTACCATATAGCATAGATCTTGAATTAAATGGACAATTAATCAGATTTTTTCATGCTTCACCAAGAAGTGAATTTGAGCGAATCTTGCCTTTTCACCCAATTGAAAAGCGATTAAGTATGTTTGAGAACAGCGAAATGACAAATTCTAATGATAACCATAAATCTCCTGATATCGTCTTTTATGGGGATATACATACTACCTTTTTAGAAACCTTTAAAAATGGAATTCTATGTAATGTTGGAAGTGTCGGAAACTCACTTGATTTAACTTCAGCATCATATGCGATCCTTGATGGTACAAACAAGGCTAATTCGATCCAATTTGTTAGGGTAGAATATGATAAGGAAGAGGAAATAAGGGTTGCCAAAGAATTGAAATTGCCTCACCTTGACAAATATTATGATGAAATTATGTTTGCTAAGTACAGAAACTCATAAACTAAAATACAAAACAGTGGGAATCGAAAAGCTTCCCACTGTTTATTTGATTTTATCTGTTTATTACCGGCTTCGATGATCTGAAAGATTGCTTTTCACTTACAAAAGTGGAACCTAATAGCAAAGTCCCACCTATCATTTGAACAATTGTCATTTGTTCTTGTAAGATAACAGCAGAAATTAGTAATGATGTGATTGGATCTAGATAACTTAATGTTGCAATGCTTTGTCCATTTAATTTCTGCATACCTAAAAAGAATAGTAAGAAACCAATACCCGTGTGTACGATTCCCAAGATAAATATTAATAGAATTGAAGAGTCTGATACTTCTAAAATACCGATTCCTTCTGTAAAGAACACATAGGGCATGAGAAGGAATGTTGCAGTTGCAAGCTGGATGAGTGTAGTTTCCAAACCGTCCATGTTTTTAATGAACTTGTTTAATAGCATTAGAGAAGCATAGAACACTGCTGCCATTAATCCAAAACCAATCCCAATTAAATCCTTTAAACCAGATGTACTTAACCCGCCACTTCCGACAATTAAGATCATTCCTAACATGGCAACACCAATGCAGATTAATTTCTTTGTTGATAATTTTTCCTTCAATAATAAAGGTGAAAAAATTAGAACAAAGACAGGTGCGAAATAATAGCTTAGTGCTGCGTTAGAGATGGTCGTATATTTGTATGCTTGAAAAAGGAAAATCCAGTTTCCACCTAAAGTAATACTTGAAAGTAATAAAAGTAAAGCATTAACTCTTACTGAAGCCCATAATATTTTTTTCTTTCTAATTAATAAGACTGTAGTTAAAAATAAACTTCCAATTAAACCACGTAATAAAGCTATTTCACTCGAAGTTAAATCAATGGATCTCACAAATACGCCAATCGTACCAAAAATCACCATTGATAGTAAGAATTGAATTTTAGATTTCATCGTCTACTCCTTCGAATCTGCGAAACAGCTTATATTTCGCAGATTCTTAATCTGTTTTTAATATAAGCACATTCATTGTTGATTCAACAGCTGAAGTAAACGGTGGTGGTGGTGAAGTTGAAAATGGCTTCCAATAGTATAAATTGATGGTAGATAACGGCATTTCAATCCCTCCTATTTCTAATATCATATTATTGATAATATCAATTATACTTATAGGCCATTAACAATTAAATCATGAAGTAGCTTGTCAAGCAGTAAAATATTTTACAATAAGTAAGGAGAGTTTTATGCCCGATAAGATTCAAGTGGTTTTAGCTTCATCTCGATACTATATTAGTAACTAAGGAAAGGGAAAGAGTCTTGAAGAAGTAAATAATACAAAAAAATGACAGGATTAAGGTCTCCTGTCATTTTTTTTGCCGCTTAAATAACTACGTGAACCTTATCTCAAATAGTGTTAAAGCAGAGAGTTGAATTTTCGGGGATTTATTGAGTTTCCAGATGATTATATTGAAAAAATTAAATTGTGTCATTCAATTATGACATTATTTGCAAAAAACGAATTAGGTACATTAAGCAATTTAATATTGTTAATCTTTCAAATTTAAATATGTATATTCAAATATTCAAATTTACATAAATATAAGTTGTCAGGATGATTAAACTATGGCAGTATAGGTGGGTGAAGAATTTCCTTTGAAATTTTTGAATGGAAGTATTCTTTTCCAAATAAAAACATTGATTAAAAAAGCAATTTTAAGGAGGATAAAAAAATGGTCGAACTACCAAATTGTCCAAAATGCAACTCAGAATATACATATCATGATGAGAATCTATTTGTATGCCCTGAATGTGGGCATGAATGGACACTGGATATTGAAACTGAAAAGGATGATAAGAAAGTTGTAAAAGATGCTAATGGAAATATTTTAAATGATGGTGATTCAGTGACTGTCATCAAAGATCTTAAAGTAAAAGGATCTTCTCTCGTGGTTAAAATTGGTACAAAAGTAAAAAGTATCCGCTTGGTTGATGGAGATCATGATATCGATTGCAAAATTGAAGGATTTGGAGCAATGAAATTAAAATCTGAATTTGTAAAAAAAATATAGATGTTTTTATACTATACATCACTTTTTCAAAAGAACCTTTCAGCGAGGTTCTTTTTTTATTTGATGAATAGTTATATGCAAGAGACATTATTGAAAGTAGTAAAAATCTTTTGGTAAATAGTTACAAGTCAAATTGTAAGATTTTGTTTGACGGGGAAGTAATCTGTTATTATGATAATAATAAATATTTGTATATTCAAATAATCAAATATACGAGAAGGTGTAATAATTTGAGTTGGCGAGGGAGATTTGAACAGTATAATTTAGAGTTTTTTAGAAAGGATCTAATTTCTGGAATAATTGTGGGAATTATTGCAATCCCTCTTGGTATGGCTTTTGCGATTAGTTCAGGGGTGAAACCTGAATACGGAATTTATACAACAATTATTGGTGGAATATTAATATCTATTTTTGGAGGATCTAAGTTTCAAATAGGGGGTCCTACAGGCGCATTTATACCTATACTATTATCAATTGTAATTCATTACGGATATGAAAACTTACTTATTGCAGGTTTTTTAGCTGGTGTTATTCTTACTTTAATGGGAATTTTTAAAATGGGTTTCCTAATTCAATTTATACCTCGACCAGTTACGATAGGTTTTACTGCAGGGATAGCAGTTATTATCTTTACTGGACAAATTGTTAATTTTTTAGGACTTCAAAATATAACTACGCATGAAGATTTCATTTCAAATATGAGAGAAATAGGATTACATATTACAACAATTAATCCTTATAGTTTAATAACTTCTATAATATGTTTTATTTCCGTTATTACAGTTACTAAACTATATCCAAAGTTGCCTGGATCATTAATTGGTCTTATTTTTTCTAGTATAATCGCTTACATTTTTTTTAAAGGGGAAGTTCCAACAATTAATTCCACATTTGGGGCTATTCCGAGTAGTATTCCAGCATTTCATTTTCTTAATCTGAGTTTGGAAAAAATTCATACACTAATTGGTCCTGCGTTTGTCATTGCAATGCTTGGTGGGATTGAATCACTATTATCAGCAGTAGTCGCAGATGGTATGTCAAGTAGTAGGCATAATAGTAATAAGGAATTAATAGGACAGGGGATCGCTAATATGGTTATTCCTTTTTTCGGAGGAATACCCGCCACAGGAGCAATTGCTAGGACTGCAACGAATATAAAGAGTGGCGCTGTTTCACCCATCTCTGGAATTATCCATGGCATTATTGTCCTGATTATTTTATTAGCGCTTGCACCGTTTGCATCACAAATACCTTTAGCTAGTATGGCCCCAATATTAATGTTTGTAGCATGGAATATGAGTGAAAGAAAAGAGTTTATTCATATTTTTAAAACTAAATCTAGTGACACAATCATTTTATGCTTAACTTTTTTACTGACAGTTTTTCTAAATTTAACAACGGCTGTTGAGGTCGGCTTAATCGTTGCAGTTATTTTATTTGTTAAAAGAATGTCCGAACTTCATATCGTTAGAAAGGTATTACCCGATCGTTCCCGTCAGAATCAAAAATTGATGCCAAATACGGTTAATGATGATCACGATTGTCCTCAAATCAGCATTTATACAATTGAAGGTCCAATATTTTTTGGAACTGCCAATCTATTTGAACAATCTATGTTGAAGTTATCAGATAATAAACCAAAGTTCATAATTCTTAGATTTGGAAAGGTTCCTTTTATCGATACAACAGGTGAAGCTAAGTTAGCAAGTATCGTTAATTTTCATAGAGAAAATAACAGTTTTGTGTTACTTACAGGTCTTCACTCCCAAGCAAAAGATTTACTAATTCGTACCAAACTGTATGATGTGATTGGTAAACAAAATATTTTTGAACATTCAGGTGAGGCCATTTCATACGCACTATTAAATATTAATTATAATAAGTGTCTAGGTTGCAAGCACTTTGCATTTTTAGAATGTTCGATCTTATCCAAACCAAAACTTTTAGATAATAAGGATCAAAAAAACGGAGAAATAGATCTTAAGATATTAGACTCTATTGAGTAATTATTTTAAAGAGTATAAAATAACACTCTGAATAGGTATAGTTAAGATAATAAATAGATTGGAATTAGGATCTTTGATCATGTAGATAGTTTGGAGGAGCATAATTGAATTTAGAACTACAACAATTTAAAGCAGATTTTTTTAAAGCACTAGGTCATCCACTTCGAATTCAAATTCTTGAAATTTTGAGTGAGGGTGAAAGAAATGTAAATGAGATCCAAAGTATAATTGGTAGTGAAGGGTCTGCAGTATCTCAACAACTATCAATATTACGAAATAAAAACATTGTAAATGGTAGGAAGGAAGGGAATAAAGTTACATATTCCCTTAGAGATCCAGTGATTTCTGAGTTATTGTTAGTTGCCCGTCAAATTTTTAATAATCACTTAGTTGATACGATCAATATGTTAGATAAATTTAATGAAGATTAAAAACGTTTGAAAAAATTTTTATTATTGGCTCTTATAAACATAGATAATGTTGGGTATAAAGATGTAGGCGATGAAGTAGAGCGTCGGATTACGATAATACTACTTGTTTAATAAATGCGAAAGTTATTCAGGATTAGGACAGTGGTTAATATGCGTGTTAACTCGTAAAAGATGCTAGATGAATAACAAGAGTAATGGAGAGTGGACGTATGCATTTGAAATTAAAATATGAAATTCAAAAAGGAGCAGCAGAAAGCGTAAAAGAAATAGTAAAAGAGATGAATGGTTTATCGGAAGAAGGATTTGTCAACAAATTCTATCGAGACCCGTATTTTCGCAAAGGTTTTGACACATTGGTAGAATTTTATTTACAAGCAAAAAGAGATGAGCAGGAAGACGAACAAACGTAATTTCAAAGTGGAATAAGTGTGTTTGAAAAATAGACAACAGGATCTTTACACTTGAATAACACGATAATTTCATCTAATTGATACGTACCTTGAGGCTGATAAATGGATGATCTACGGGATCTCAACAACTTGTAATATTACGAGTAAAAGCATTGTTTCTGACATTAAAGAAGGTAACAATGTTATCTATTTCATTTAAGACCTATTGAATATCGAATAATTTAATCGTTAAATGTTTAATCAGTATTTGTTCGATACACTCTCAATGATCGATCAATTCAATGGGGATTAGTTTTAAAGATTTCAACTGTTTTTAAAGTGCAAAACACTCTCTTTTAGTAAAAAAGAAAGGATTAAAAGTGATGAATTCTTCTGAAAAAAAACGTTTCATGACAAGGGAAGAACTGATACACTTTGGACATCTGTATTTAAAGGGCGTTGGTATTTCAGTCATCTGTAATGTTTGTATTGAAAATGGTGGGTCTTGTTGTATGTATTGCAATGACTTAGAAGATGGAAAAGGTTGTAAAAATAGAAACACTAGCTGTACTGCATGGTTATGTGGATATTTAAAGTTGATTCTTTATATGGCAGGATTACTTAATGAATGGGAAGAATTTTGGCAGCAAATACCAGGTCAATCATACAGAATGGATTATACACCAGCTATTGTTTCTATCCAAAAAGAAATAGATATTCCTAGTATACACTCATTAAGTGAAGCTTTGGCAAAAGATTTAACTTGTTTAAATGCGAAAGAGAATATTATCGAACTAAACGATAAATTAGATCGATATATTTCAAGATTTTCGATTTATAAAGATGAAGTAATTTTGGAGAAAGCTAAAAATGAATTAAATCAATTAATAAGTAGTTTTTCCTCTTTCCAGTATGCTCTTCAATCTAGTAGAACCTGTGAATAAGTTTGTTGATTCTCAAGGGGAAAATTTTAATTACCGTAAAATAAACTGAAAAGTAGTTACTTTCCAATAAAATGTAAAATAACTTATTTTAGGTAGTGTCTTAAATGCGGTAGTATTTTTTAGATAAGTATAAGTTAAAACCATGCTTAATAATTACAAGTTGTTTAATGAGTCCTCAATTTTGATACTTCCGTTAAGCTTCGTTAGGAATGCAACTAAGACTTGAGAAAAAAGTGATGACCATTTATATTTTTTGGGAAAAAATCAAGCAATAACACTCTTTATCTTATAGATTGGAGGGATAAAATGATGTGTTTAATGCAAAAAAAAGTTGCAGAATTAGGAGAATATATCATTTTTAAGAATGGAATAAAAGGGATTGTTGAGAAGGTCTATGAAAATTCAGTAATTGTGTTTATCACTGAAAATAAGACGAATATGGAATTTGCAGGAAATAGAACAGTTGTAGCACATAAAAATTATAAGGTTGTTGTTTCTAAAGTGAAAAACCCTTAGAAGTATAAGTGTGTCTATTAACTAAACTGTTTTATTATTATTGATAGAATATTTGATAATATTATTAAAATAGTTGAATTTCTGGCAATTGGACATTTTATTTCATCATACTAATAAAGTTATTTAGGAGGAGATCACATGACTGGAGTTTTTGTTGTTAGCGGAATCATTATCGTGGTAATATTTGGAGCATTTGTACTTTCCGTGAATAAAGGCTATAGCGTACAACATAAAGTAGATAAATTAGAAGACGTAAAAAAGAAAAATAACTATGATGAAAAATAATACTGACAGACGAAAGGTTTGTAATCAGTATGATTCCTCAAAAAAACTACACAATATTTTTGAAATGTTAATGGGAAAAATTAATGAATACACTATGAATTATCTAGATACACAAATTGTATATAAATTGTGTATGTAAATGAAAATAAGCTCAACCCAAAAACACAAGAGAAATATCTTGTGTTTTTCATTTTTTAATAGTCTTTAATAGTTAACAGTAGAAACGGTTAATAAACAAATATCAAATGTAGTATTTTGTTAAAAAAAGGAATATTAAGAAAATTATAGAACTCCCAATAGATAGAAATATAGGGGCTAGTTCTATTAATGACTTCAAAAGTATTAATGTTGAAAATATAAATATAGTAAACTGGTTTAACTATAAAGAAAAAGATAGAGAGTTAGAAAATATTTGGAGAGGAAATACTCCTCATGCATTTATGTGGAAAAATTCAATCGGAGAAGTAACGGTTCAGTTATCAGATCATAACGGTAAGTCGCGTACTCGAATGATAGTTGATGAAAACGATATTCCAAGTATTGAATTTTTAGACGGAGATGGAAAGATGATATATAAGGTTCCTCCTGGATCTATGAATACATTAGAAATATAGCTTTTTAAAAATATATGAAAAAGTCATTAGGTAGAAGGAGAAAGTTAGAATGATAGAAACCTTAAATTGGAAAAATAACGCCCATGGTCGCAAATTTATAACCTCATTTAGTGGGGGTAAAGATTGTGTCTTAGCTTTATATAGAGCAATGAAAGTAGGGGAATCGATTGGATTAATCGTTATGCTAGAGGAAGAAGGAAAACGTTCAAGATCGCATGGAATGCCTCCTGAATTAGTACGTGCTCAAGCTGATTCAATTGGGTTACCTGTATATACTGGAGTGGCAAGTTGGGCTGATTATGAAAAGGTATTCACTCAGCTATTAGAAAATGCTAAAAATCAAGGCGCAGAAGTATTAGTAACGGGAGACCTGGATATGCCAGTTCAAGATTGTTGGCATGATAAGATTACAAAAAGTGTGGGATTAAAGCTTGGGATGCCATTATGGGAAATGAATCATCGTGAAGCTGTCGAAGAATTTATAAATAGAGGTTTTAAAACGATTGTTGTTACTGTTAATTTAAAGTTAGGAATGAGAGAAGAAGATTTAGGGCGTACATTAACTCTAGAATATGTAAGAGAACTTGAAGCGCGTGGAATTGACCCATGCGGTGAAAGTGGAGAATTCCACACTACGGTAATAGATGGGCCTATTTTTAATGTACCGATTCTAGTTAAGAAGTGTGAAATTATTAAGGACGGTGAATATGCTTATTTGCCATTGGGGCTTACATAAAGCGATTTGGTAGCGATTTAGAAGTTATGGAAAATATTTAATTAAAAGATAAGTGAGGCGTTCTTATGAAATTATTTTTATCAATCGTTTTAAGCAACCATTTTAGGTTATCTACTTTCAATGTTTGGATTTGTGGGTGTAATAGTAGGTTTTTAGAATTTTAGCTGGTACTTTATTTAGAGGAATCTATCTTTTAAATGATTTAAATAATCGACTCTCGGAAGTAGCACCAAAATCTGATAAGGTAAAAGATGTTTATGAAAATTATTTGAGGGAAAAAGGAATTAAAAATTAAAGGGAGTTTTATATTTATTTCCTTGTATATCTTTTAATCAAATTAAAAGATATAATCGCAATAAAAGTAGAATCATATAAAAATAGACCACCATTTATTTAAGAAAAGGTGGTCTATTTTTATTTAAAAGCAGAATTGTATATTTAATTCATTATTAAAAATTAGTTTTTAATTAAAAAACGGTTAAATGGATGTTAAAATAGTAAATAGAATAAATAATTTCTAGGTCAAAAATTAATAAAATTAGTCAAAAACTAGTAAATTATCGTTTAATTTAATAAAGGGTGGAGAGGTTATTTTGAACAAATTGATTCGAATTATATGTATATGTACATTATTCGTATTTATTATTCCAGTAAAGAGTGCTGGTGCAACTGGGTATATAAAACCAGGCATGATTAGTAATTTGCAAGCATCGCAAATTGGTCAAAATGTGACCTTAACTTGGGAAGCTGCATCTGATGCTGTGAACGGCTATATGATAATTCGCGAATCGGCAACAGAAATCAGTTCATTTGGTGTGAACGCTGGAGTTACTTCGTTTACAGACAAAATAGCATTCGAAAATACAGATTATAAGTATTCAGTTTACGGATTAGGGCCAAATAGGGAATATGGTGATGAATTCTCGATCGACGTACATACTACGAGTGATCAATACGCACCTGATAAAATCAGAAATATACAGATTGAAACTATAAATAAAGAAGCTCATATCACTTGGGATGAACCATATAGTTGGGATTACAAAGGTGTAACAATCTACGATAAAGATGGAGAATGGGTTACAGATGTTAAAGCGGGAGATAAAGAAATTCACTTCTTTATTTAGAAGAAAATACTTCTTATACTTTTTATTTTTTAAGCTATGATCAGAAAGGTAATGAACAAAGCTTAGAAGAAGGCGAGAAAGTTTCATTTAAGACAACATATGATAAGAAAGCACCAGCAGAAATAAATAATGCATTGTCATGGCGTAAAGGAAATGACTTAATTTTTAGCTGGGACAACCCACGCGATGAAGATTTTGTCGAGACTATTCTTACACTTCCAAATGGTAAAAAAATGATATATGACTATGACAAACCGAGGATACTTACTTACAAACCAACAAGCTTTACTGGTATTACAACTATTAAACTTCAAACAGTAGATTGGAATGGGAATGTCTCAAAAGGTAAAACAATTTTATGGGAAGATCCAGGTCGACCACCAGTTGAAGCTAAAAATATAAAATTTAAAGATGTAAATGGTGTAATTACAATTTCGTTTACACCTGCAAATGAATATGATTACAAGGCGACGATTGTGACACTTCCAAATGGGTCTAAAGTTACGGTACCAAAAGGAAGAAGTAGTTTTATATATAAAGGTGCAACAATTGTTGGAAAAGTATATGGTTTTACGTTTAAAAGTATGGATAGTGCCGAAAACATCTCAAAAGGAATAAAAGTAAACTTTGCACCAAAAGCGATCATAGTAAATAAATCAATGAAAACAAAAATTATAACGTATTTACGAACTTCTGCAAGTAGCTCTGGGAAAAAAATAAAAACACTATACTCGAACACGACTGTAAAAGTATTAAGTAAGGGTTATGGAAGTGGCCGAGCATACAGTTACGTGCAAATAGGTACCAAAAAAGGATATGTGGTAAGTTCACATTTGAAATAGAAAATTTGACATTTATGTGATTATAAGAATAAATGAGAGTTTTCGATTTTATACCTTTTTGATTGATAATATTGATAGTTGTAAACAATAAGTATAGAAATTAATTTATCGTTGAAGAAATGAAAGAACATTTCTGAACAATAGAATCTATTTAAGGAGGTAGAAGATGGAAGTTTTTGCAGATTATTTAGCAAGTATTGATAATCCAGACCACCGAGAGCGAACAGCTAAAATTTTAGAGTGGGTTACTACTAAATTTCCTAATCTAGAACCACAAATCAAATGGAATACGCCAATGTTTTCTGATCATGGAACATTTATAATGGGCTTTTCAACAGCTAAGCAACATATGAGCGTTTCACCTGAAGAAGCAGGTATCACAAAATTTGCTAATGATCTCAAACAGGCTGGTTATAGCTATACAAAAGGCTTGTTTCGCATTCCGTGGAAAGAACCTGTAAATTACGAATTACTTGAGAAAATGATTAAATTTAATATTCAAGATAAAGCAGGCCATACGAGTTTTTGGAGATAGTCTTTAAGCTTATGTAAAAACGCATGACAACGATATTGTCATGCTTTTTTGTAATGCAAGTAATTTCAATGCCTCTTCTTACTACAATTATCTTATTATTGCTACATGGAGGTAAGAAAATATTAAATAAAGTTACGAACTGCGGTGGAATTAGAAAGATGTAAAAAAATACGTACATCAATATAAGGTGCAACATTCGATAAAAATTATGATTTTTTAACACTTAAGTTGATTTATTAAAGGTTTTTAATTTTTATCATCGAATTATTTCATATCAGACTTATTGTTGCTTAAGGAGGTACTAATTGATATATAAAAGAGTAGTATATAATAATATCTTTAAAGCACTTATCTTTTCAGTTATTTATTTTGTTGTTAGAGGATTCATTTTTCATGCACCAGATTTAGAGGTAACATTATTTGCTTCAATTAGTGGTGGATTTTTCGTATTTTTAATTTCGATTATTTTTGCTAAACCGATAGAAAATAGAATAGGTCAATAAGCGCAAAAAATAGGAACTGAGTGATCAGTTCCTATTTTTTTTAGAGGTAAAGGTATGAAAAAAGTAAATTAAATATAATATGACTAAGAAAAGTAGCAATAAAAGATCTTAATGATTTTAAATAAATTTTCCTATTGTAAGTGGAATTTAGGAGGAATTTTAGATGTCAAACTATGAAAATGAAGAAAAGCTAACAGGAGGTAATGTTTCAAATGTCTATCGCATCAGTAATACTGTACGACGAGAATTAAAGCCTGAAAGTACCAAAATACATAAATTATTAATACATTTGGAGAAGAAGGGCTACATTTATGCTCCAAAGTTTTTAGGGATAGATGAAAATGGAAGAGAAATCTTATCGTTTATTGAAGGGGAAGCTGGAAATGACCCATTAAAAGAATACATGTGGTCCAATGATTCCTTAAAAGATATAGCGAAAATGCTTCGTCTTTACCATGATGCCGTCAGTGATTTTCCGTTATCAGATGACTGGAAGGCGATTGATAATACACCTCGGAAAATGGAGGTATTATGTCACAATGACTTTGCAAGATATAATATTATCTTTCAACATGAAAAACCAGTAGGTATTATAGATTTTGATGTTGCCGGACCAGGTCCACGATTATGGGATATAGCTTACACACTTTATACTTGTGTACCACTAAGTAGATATTATTTATCAGAAAGTGGTAAGGAAGTTTATAATTCTCCTTTACATAATAGAGAACGGATAAAACAAAGGGTTAGCCTGTTTTTTGAGTCTTACGGTGAAGAAAAGGAATTAGATTATTTAAAGATGGTGTTGTTAAGATTAGAAGGATTGTGTAAAACCATTAAAAGAAAAGCAAGTGAAGGTGATGTTGCTTTTCAAAGGATGATTGAGGAAGGGCATTTAGAACATTATCTAAAAGATAGTATGTTCATTCGAAATCACGGTAATGAATGGATATAATCGTTAAATCTACGAACGAAAGTCACCTTCTCCACGCTAAATAATAAACCGAAAAGGTCATTTTAAGTATTAAGTCGAATAATATAGATTCAATGTTATAAAGATAAGTGGTGATTTAATTGAAAAATAATTTGCCAAGGAAAATACATATAATTGGTTCAGTTGGAAGTGGCAAGACTACATTAGCAAGAAAAATGTCTACCGAGCTAAATATTCCCCATTATGAATTAGATAATGTTGTGTGGAAAAGGCGAATGGGACATAAAGATTTAATGCGATCAGAAAAAGAAAGAGAATTACATTTAAATAAGCTCATTAGTAGTTCAGATACATGGATTGTTGAAGGTGTACATAATGATGAATGGGTTACTAATAGTTTTGAAAAAGCAGAGTTAATCATTTTTTTAGATACTAGTTATTCCGTTAGAACTTATCGAATAATTAGAAGGTTTTTCTTACAGAAGCTTAGACTAGAAAAATCAAATTATAAACCTACACTAAAAATATTCCTTAAAATGTTTAAATGGAATAAGTATTTTGAAGAAGTAGGAAAACCAAAATTCTTTCAAAAGTTTAATGATTACAATGATAAAATATTGGTTGTAAATAATATAAGTGAGATTGAAAATTATTTTAACTAACAGATGTAGTATGCATTCTAAAAAAATAACAAAAAAGGAATCGCAAAAGAGCGGTTCCTAATTTTTTTGTATATTCCACCAGCTTTTTTTAATGTAATGGAATAGGGACATTTTCAACTAATTCAGATAAAAATACAAATGTTGCCTCTTGTTTAATTTTAGGGATGTATTTCTTTATCACACTTGAGGTAATTTCACCTGGTTCTCCTACATGGCCAATAGCAATCATAGTGGGCTCTATTTTTACTTTTTCTAATAGTAATCGAGTTTGCTTTTCAATGTGGTTAAGTGTGTATAAGTCATCGAAAAATAGTTTATTTTCAATGACTGGCACTCCAATTTCATCTGCAATTTTCGAAACTACACTTCGATAATTCGTTTTGCTATCGAAAAAAAACAATCCCCTTTCTTTACAAACCGATAATACAATGCGCATTACTCTCTCATCAGAAGTTGCTTTCGAACCCATATGATTATTTATTCCGATCGCATATGGGACGTCATCAATAGCTGCTAGTACTCTTCTTCTAATTTCTTGAACACTTAAGTTAGTTATAATTGCATTAGGGCCAAGCCAGCTTGCTTTTCCTCGTCTTGGTTCCATTGGCAAATGAACAATTACTTCATAGCCTTTAGAGTGAGCCATTGTTGCATCCTTCTTAGTAGATGGTAAAAAGGGCATGACAGCAACTGTCAACGGGATCGGTAGAGAAAGCATTTGATCGGTGCCCTTCATGTTATTGCCAAAGTCATCAATCACAATAGCAACCTTATGATTAGGCTCAGCAAATACTGAAGAACATGCAGTTGATAGAACTACTAATACAGAGAAAATAGAAGTAATCCAAAGCTTCATCGGTAAATCTCCTTTTCCATAAATTACTATGCTCTTCTATTTTCTGTGATTATAAAGAAAATAACCGTAAAATATTGAAAAGAACTCGCTTAAAGCACTAATAATTTAAAAAATTCGATATTAAAATGAATTGATTGAAGTATTAAAAGTAAATGAGATTTTGTGCTCAATTAAAAAACTGAGAAATAAAATAAAATTTAATTATTCTATTTTCAATAGGATTAAATTTAGAATTATTGATTATATTGGTTCATGAAGAAAAAGAAGATGATAAAAATCTAACTTATGAGGGTTCAGAAGAAGAAAAAAACTAACTCATGAAAGTTCATCGTATGTTAAAAAGCAAGATTTTGAAGATAATTAGGGGGATATATGAAGGATTACCATTGCTGTGCAACATGTCAGCATTTTAAAGCAGAGAAAAAAGTAGAAGGAATGAGATATTCTTGTAGCAGGTTGGGTTTTGAAACGAAGACACATTATAAATTTAATTGCTGGAGTCCAAAAGAGAATGTAGTCAAGTTGTTAAAAAAGAGAAACCGGTAGTAGTAATTTTAAAATTTTAACTAACGACTGATTTATTAAAATGCAAAAAAAATGTAAGAAAAAGGATACGACCGTTACAACTGCCATAATTGCATTTTTTCTTGCGGTAATTGTCGTTGCAGTGTTAAACCGGATTTTTTAGGGAATTAAATTTTAGAGATTATTAATTTTTTCTAATATAGGATTTTTGTTTATTACTAAAAGAATCCATACCAATATCAAAAAAAATGACCTTGCGATGTTAAAGGTCATTTTTAATTTTCTAAATAACGGTAAAGCGTTGACTTACTAATCCCGGTTTCACGTTTAATATCGTCTAAAGTATATTTTTTACTTTCGTACATTAAAATAGCTCGTTTCACATTTTCATCTGGTTTTTTTGGACGTCCGGAAGATATCCCTTTTTGTTTTGCTTCGTATAATCCTTGTTTCGTATTTTCACTTATTACATCACTTTGAAAAGAAAGCAAATGCTTTACGATCTCGATGAAAAAATATTTAGATTGAATGCAAGTATTTATATTTTCCTCTATTGATTGTAAAAAAGCACCTTTTGAATTTAAAGTCTCTAAAATTTCCATAAGATGACGAGTTGAATCAGCTAAATTGAATAGTTTTGTAACGACGATTGTATCACCATGCATGAGGTTAGTTACGATTTTATCCAGTTGTATTCTATTTTTAGCAGATGAATGATCCTCCATAACGATTTCATCACAATTAATTTGTGTTAAATGAGCTAGTTGTTGTTCGCATTTTGGGTCATCATGATTCGGTCTCATATATCCGATTAACATATATTATCTCCTAACTGTTAAGGGGTTTACATTATCATAACATATAATATGCCCAAAAAAGGTTCCTTTTTGGGAAAGAAGATGGTAGACTAATTTTTAGTGTTCAGTCGCGACTTTTATGAGAGTTAAAAGTCAATAAATGGTATTTGAGGTGAAAGTTAGTTGGTAAATAAAATAAGAAAAGAATGGTTTTCAAATAGTAGAGCGGATGTTTTAGCGGGGATTGTTGTTGCATTAGCTCTTATTCCTGAAGCAATCGGATTTTCAATTATTGCTGGTGTCGATCCGATGATTGGGTTATATGCTTCTTTCTGTATTGCTGTTGTCATTTCATTTGTTGGAGGTCGCCCAGGTATGATTTCGGCTGCAACTGGTGCAATGGCTTTAGTGCTAGCTGGCTTAGTGAAAAAACATGGAATTGAGTATATGCTTGCTGCAACTATTTTAACTGGAATTATTCAGTTAATACTAGGATTTCTAGGAATTGGTAAATTGGTTAAGTTTATTCCAAAGTCAGTTATGACGGGGTTTGTTAATTCTTTAGCAATCTTAATTTTTATGGCGCAATTACCTTATTTTGTTGGTCAATCATGGCAAATGTATGCGATGGTTATTGGTGGTTTAATAATAATTTATACGTTTCCTAGACTTACAAAGGTAATCCCTGCACCTTTAGTCGCAATCATTGTGATTAGTATGATTGCAATTTTTACTGGTAGTGACGTTAATAAAGTTGGAGACATGGGGAATATTTCAGGATCACTCCCAAGTTTCATCTTACCAAATGTGCCTTTTAATTTTGAAACACTTCAGATTATTTTTCCTTATGCTGTTTCATTAGCGTTAGTTGGCTTAATTGAATCGTTATTAACAGCTCAACTACTTGATGATTTGACAGATACAACAAGTAATAAAAATAAGGAATCAAAAGGTCAAGGTATTGCAAATATAGTTAATGGGTTATTCGGTGGAATGGCTGGATGTGCAATGATTGGGCAATCTGTCATTAATGTGAAATCAGGTGGTCGTAGTAGATTATCTACTTTTGTCGCTGGTTCATTTTTAATGTTTTTAATTATTGTTTTAAATAAATTAGTCGTCCAAATACCATTAGCTGCATTAGTTTCTGTAATGTTCATGGTATCAATAAGCACATTCGATTGGACATCTATAAAAACATTACACAAATTACCTAAAACCGATGCAATTGTATTAGTTGTAACGGTTGTAGCAGTAGTATCAACGCACAACTTAGCAATTGGTGTAATTATCGGAATTGTATTAAGCGCTGTTTTCTTTGCTTTTAAAATCTCCAAAGTAAAAGTAACATCTCAAATTGATTTAAATAAGCGAGTTTATAAGGTAGAAGGTCAATTGTTTTTTGCATCTGTTACTGATTTTGTAGCAGCATTTAATTTTAAAGAACAAGTGAAAATTGTTGATGTAGATTTATCAAAAGCTCATATATGGGATGAATCTGGTGTAGCTGCTATTGATAAACTAGTGATTAAATTCCACGAAAATAATATAAAAACTAACATAATTGGTTTAAATGCAGCAAGCAAATCGATCGTTGATTCAATAGCTGTATTTAATAAACCAAACGGAATAAATCAAAATATGGGACATCAAGAAAGGGTTTCTTCGTAATGAAGAAGCCTTTTAATTTTGTCTTTATGAATGGTGATTTTTGATCTGAAAAAGAGGCTGTCTAATTAGACAACCTTTATTTATTCTTATTTAAAAAGGAATAGATTTAGATGAACAAGAATTAAGATAAAAGACAATTAAACACAAGAAATTAATAATACAAGTAGTATTGTGAATACAAATAACGACGTAATTATCGTTGTAATTAATAGACGAAGTTAATGGTTTTTTTTGGATAATAAATTACCCCATACTTAGTTAAAGAAGGTTTGAATCCATTAAGAGCGAAACTTATTATTAACAGTAAAAAAGGTGTGGTGTAATTTGGACAATAATGAAACTAGTTTACTAGAGAAACAACTAAATGTACTCCGTGAAATAAATGAAATATGCAAAGCTCGAGATATTCAAATATGGTTACGAGGAGGTTGGGCAATTGATTTTCTTCTCGGACAAGTTACTCGCGAACATTCAGATATTGATCTTGTCACTTTAATTCAATATAGGGATGCAATAGAACATGCATTGGTTAGTGCTGGTTTCAAGAAAATACCTGTTAGTCAACTACAAACAGATTTCCTAAAGAACGATATTGATGTGAGTTTTGTTTTTGTAATCGTATCGGAAGAAGGTAAAATCATTGCCAATGGTTTTCCAGAGTGGGAATGGAGGAAAGATGCCTTACCATTGAAGAACTATATTTTAAAAGGTATTTCGATTAGCGTCCTAAACCCAAACCAGTTACTCGAAGAAAAAAAGATATATGAAAAAGGTACAGGACGTAAGCTTCGACCAAAGGACATTGAAAGTATGAAAGTAATTCAAAGGATTATTGATTCAATAAGATAAAGAGGATTAATAGTCAATTTTTAAAATTATGTGTGATAGTCGTTCAAAAATCAGTTTTTTTTGAATACTAATTAATTTATTCAACTAAAACAATTGAAAAATTGATTAAAAGAATCAATTAAACGCAACAAATTCACTACTAGTAGAACATGTTATTGAACTAGATAAATACATTTTCAAGAAAAGGTTCCAAGAGCCTGCTTATGGAACCTTTTGATTCTTAGAAATTGGCTTCATCGATTACTTTCTTAGGAATTTTAAGTTTTTCAATATCATTCATTTTTTTATAGACGTGATTAATATTGATTGTGATAGAAATATTGTCTTTTTGACCTTTTAAAGTGTTTGTCAGTTTTTCAATATAAAAAGTTTTTGAATTGATTACAATCGTGATATCTTGTTGAACATCTTCTGGTTCAACCCCAACAAACTTAACTGAATAAGGATCTTCAAATGCCCGATAGACGTCTAAATCTTTTCCTTTAAAAGTAAAGACATATGAATCTGCCTGTTTTGTCATTACTAATTTATCTGCAATCTTCGGTATAATATGAAAGACATTTTTATAGAAAGTATTATCTTGTATGATCTGATCTTGATTCGGTACTACCTGCCAACCCTGATTATTTTGGTTTATAAAGGTGTTTTCTTTTGTAAAATAATACTCAGAATTGGTTGAAATTCCATTTGAATTTGACTCAACAAGTCCGTAACCTTCCAAATTCTTTTCGTTCAAATCAGTAGTGAGTATGGCTTTAGATGACTGCAGTGTTTTATCCGATGAATTGTCTACAATTTCTACTCCTAATTTAATAACAGCATGGTAATCCTCAACTTCGTGTGCATGATCTTCAACTTTAGCAATTACTTCTTTTTTTGTGAGCTCTTTATTACATGCACCAAGGACGATTATAAACCAAACCAAAGTAAAACATACAAGCCACTTTTTCATATACAAACCTACTTTCCTGGATGATTTGACTTGAAAAATTGGAACCTGTAAATATATGTATTCGACAGAACTTGTATAATTTCGTAAAAATAATGACATTTAAAAAGTCAAATTGAATTTAATTAGAGGGTGATTTGAACTTTCATGCACAAATCATCCCTTTTCGTACTATTCTTTTTAAGTTTAGAAACATAGAATTTTCCACTTCTTAAATAACTAGTTAATTCATTTGTATAGCAAATTCATGATTTTAATTATGGTTTTAATTATGAATAAAGTAAGGATAGGTGAAAAAGGTAGTTTTGTATAAAATGTTGAAATAGTTAACTAGCAATAATAAATTTATATTTAAAAATTGAAAACTTAATCTAAATATTTCATCAATGTATTTTAGAATAGTATGGAATTCAGATAGGGTGGGGAAATCTCTTTTAGATACAAGATGATCATCTTACGATTGGTTATTTTGCTTTCAGGATTGTTTGTAACAAGTGGTGTTCAATTTGAAAAAAGATTCTTTAAGTAATCTTTTGTATCTGAAATAAAAAATTAATAGAGCTCAAAATAAAATAAGAAAAGGTGATGTATTCAATGAGCAAATCAAAAATAACAATGAAAAGTCCAACGCCAATATTACGTATATTCGATGAAGTTAAGGCAAAAGAATTTTACATAACATTTTTAGAATTTGAAATCGATTGGGAGCATAGATTTGAAGATGATCTACCTTTATACATGCAAATATCATTTAGCGATTGTATTATTCATCTTTCTGAACACCATGGAGATTGTAGTCCAGGAGGTGCTATTAGGATCGAGGTAGAAAATTTAGAATTACTTCACTCCAAGCTACTATCGAAGAACTACAAATATGCACGTCCTGGGATTGAAAAAACTCCTTGGAATACTCGCGAGGTTCGCATTGGGGATCCATTCGGTAATCGAATTGTATTTTATGAAAATATTGAGGGATAATATCCAAAGAAGTTAAGTTTTCAGAATAAGCCTTAAAATAAAGAGGGTTGACTTAGGCATTATTCTAAGTTAATCCTCTTTAAAATTAAGGACTAAGATGTTCAATTTGACCTAAATCAATTTCTTTTTCTTGAGGTTATTGAAGACCAAATGAACTGTATTAAACTAGCAACTAAAACACCTACAAGAGTATCTCTCATTCGATCCATTGCATAGTCTTTTGATTGGTGTTCAAATGCAAATACAAAAAGAATTGTTAAAGCAACCTGGTGAAGTACTTTTTTATCTAAGTTTAAGTATTTAGCAATATAAGAACCAATCAGGATTAATAGCCCTAAGTTCAAGCCGGTAACTTTTAGATAACTCGCAATTATTACTGTAACTCCAATTCCGATCATTGTTCCAATTACTCGTTTCAAAGATAGACTAATTGTTTTGTCCATTGTTGATTGGATCGTTAGTATTAGAGAGACCGGCCCTAAGTATGGATGATCAGAACCAAAAAACTTTGAGATTTCCCATGCTAAAGTAGAACCAATTGATAATTTCCAAATTAGAGTTGTTAAATTATCGGCTGGATTCTGTGATGTTAACTCTTCCATATGCACCTCATGTAGAATTTTCCATTTTTTTCATATTATCCACTCAAATTAATCCATTATGTATGAATTGTTAGAAAGTATAAATTAGAAATCAACTACTTATACTAGTCTTTAGTTAAAAAATAATGATTGATAGAAATGGGTTGAAAAAATGATTACCGTCTTGTTTGAGTATAAGCTTGAAAAAAAATATTTAGAGGACTTTAAAGCAAGATTAAAAAAATCAGCATCATCAAAATTTCAATCAGAGCCGTCAAATATTGGAATGAATTTTATGCAAAGAGAAGATGATCAATTTTATTACATTAATTTATTTATTAAATATAGAAATGTTGAAGAATATGAGGAAAGAACAAAATTTGAGAGAAGTCAAGATGAATGGAATGAAACATGGTTTAGTGATGATCTAACCCATGAACTTTTATCAGTGACAATTTGGAAGGATTTTAGTCCAATGTCTTAAACTGTTCTGATATCGGCTAAATTCAATCTAAAATTAATAAGTAAACCCGCAAGGATCCAAATATAACCTTGCGGGATTTATCATTTGTTCGTTAAAGTAAATACAGATATTTCTGGGACACTAAAAAGTCGAAATGGAAGTCTCGTAGTACCAATGCCACGATTCACGTATAATGACATTGGTTTTAGATGATTCTTTAATTCATACAACCCTTCAGTATAAATTTTCGCTAGTGGTGGAGTATAGATTGCTTCGTGAAATGGTAGTTTTATTTGGCCACCATGGCTATGTCCTGATAGCTGTAAGTCAATTGGATACTCTTTTAGTCGATCTGCTACATCAGGTTCATGTACTAGTAATAGGTTAAACGCATTGTTTTGTACATTCTTGAATGCTTCAGACGGGTTAGGTCTGCCTAAAAGGTAGTCATCCAATCCAATAATATTTAACTTACTATGTTCGTCCAAGTTTATTTCAATCTGTTTATTTTCTAAAATTGTGAAACCAGAATTAATCAATACAGATGAAGTAATCCTCTTCCCAGCACCACCAACGTCATGATTACCGTAAATAGCATATTTACCATGTTTTGCCTTTAATTGGTGAAGTACAGAAGGGATTTGGTCTATTTTATCGTATAGAGCACTATTATCAATTAAATCTCCGGTAAACACAATTATATCTGGATTTTGTTTATTAATTTTAGCGACAATATTTTGTAATTGCTTTAATGAAAAATAAGTACCTAAATGGCTATCACTAATTTGAACAATCTTTAGTCCATTCATCTCATTTGAAACGGATTTAGAAGAAATAGTCACATGATTTAAATCTAACATTTTTGGTTCGATATTTTTTGAATAACTATATATCATTATTGGAAAAATTAATAATATCAAAGTAAAAACTATTAAACTTCTAATTAGCTTTCGAAATATGTTATAGTTCATAACGATTACCTACCTTTTATTAATGAATTGAAACTAAATAAAGCGTAAATACAATGAATAATGCACTGACTAAAATTTCAATTATCCTCATGTTATCACTCCTCGAAACAAGCTTAAGTTCTATTTGTTACATGAAAGTGACAAAATATAAAAGATAGTGGAGGGATTAAAAATAAATATATTAATCGCTGATGATGAAAAAGATATGTTAAAGATTTTACAAGCTTATTTTAAAAAGGAAGGATATAATGTTTTTCTAGCAGAAGACGGGGAACAGGCAATTGATCTATTTTATAGTGAGCAAATTGATTTAGCAATTTTGGATTGGATGATGCCATACAATAGTGGGATAAATGTGTGTAAAGAAATAAAGAAAAATGGACATACAAAAGTATTAATGCTTACTGCTAAAAGTGAGGATGAAGACGAATTACAAGCGCTAAAACAAGGTGCTGACGATTATGTAAGGAAGCCATTTCATCCAGGCGTTTTGATTACAAGAGCTAAAAAGTTATTAAACGATGAGCATCTTATTGTAGTTAGTAATATAAAAGTAGATTTTAAAGGTAAGTTAGCATATAAAAACGATGATAATCTCAATTTAACTAAAAAGGAATTTGACTTATTAAGTTGTTTAGTCCGTAATCGAGGAAACATTTTATCACGTGAAAATTTATTAATAAATGTATGGGGAATTGATTATGATGGGGATGACCGAACTGTTGATACACATATAAGAAGATTAAGAGAAAAAATAGGAGAAGATCTTATTCAAACACATCGAGGTTTAGGATACAGTCTCATAAAAGAAAAATGAATCGATTAGGAAGAAAAATATCAGTTACAATTACAGTATCAATTCTTTTTGTTTTTATTTTCTATCTGATTATCAATTCATATTTATTACCTAAATATTACTTATTTCAAATGAAAAATCGAGTACATGAACTTTCAAGTGAATTAAACAAAATGCCAATGGATGAGTTTAAACAATCAGTTACACATTTTGAGCAAAAATATAATGTAACGATTGTATATGAACCAACTCGCTCAGATTTAGATCAATTTAATGGATCATTAAGAGATAATTTGATTCAAAAAAGAGTAACCTTAAATAAATTTTGGGTAACAGATCAAACATTAAAAGAAGTAAAAAGTGGTAAGAGAATTAGTAAAATTTACGACCAAGGTAAATTGAAATCTAGCTTTTTAGTCGATTTTATTCAAAAGGACAATTTGTTTATTGTAGTTGGTGTTTCGATTGTTTATTTAAGTGATGCAGTTCAAATCGTTAATAAGTTCACCATTTATATTATGATTTTCTTAATAGTACTGTTGATTTTAATGGTTTGGATTTGGTCAAAAAAAATAACGGATCCATTAAAAGAGTTAAAAGATATTTCCAAAGAAATTGCCCAATTAGAATTTAAAAAAGCTAAAATATCAACAAATGATGAAATAGAAGAACTTGCTAAAAGTATTAACGAAATGAGTGACAAACTAAAGGTTGCACATGAAGATTTAAATCAACGAAATGCAAATTTAAAAATATTTATTTCAGATATTTCTCATGAACTTAAAACACCGTTAGCTTTAATCAAAGCCTATTCTGCAGGAATAAAAGATGGAATAGATGATGGAACATACATTGATACAATTATAAAACAAACAGATCAAATAAATCGATTAATCGATAAATTATTAGAGTTATCAAGAATTGAAAGAGAAATAATAAAGCTAGCACAAATAAATGTAATTCAGCTTTTTGATCATTGTTTGAGAGATTTTGATATAGAATTGAATCGAAATAGTATAATACTAAAAAAAGACTATAATCCCACACAGCAGCTATTAATAGAAGCCGATCGTGACCAAATTGAAAAAGTATTTAATAATTTAATTAGTAATGCTATTAAATATACAAATAATCGGGAAATTAACATCCAATTTCTAGAAGATAAAGAGGAAATTATTTTCATTTTAGAAAATGAAACAAATCTTAAAGATTCTACCCAAATTCAGAATATATGGGATCCATTTTATGTTATGGAGCCTTCACGAAATAAACATTTAACCGGAACAGGTTTAGGACTCGCAATCGTAAAATCAATTTTAAACCGGCACCAATTAAAACATGAAGTGAAATTATCAGATGGAAAAATACAATTTTCTATTCATTTTCCAAAACCCTTACTTTAGAGTCAGGGTTTTATTAGGTGTAACATACATGTCACATAGCAGCATTATGCTTACAATTAGGGCAATTCCTTGTTACTGCACTTAGAACTACTCTAGTAGAACAAAAACCACTATAATCACACAGGATAACTAGTCTTCCTGTGTGATTATAGTGGT
>NZ_NULG01000056.1 GCF_002577195.1 Bacillus sp. AFS041924 | reverse complement strand
TTTGGCTGATGTTTTTTTGTATTTAAACATGCAATAATCTATGCGAAAATAGCCTATCAAATAAAAAGGATTAATTGATTCTGTTTGTCGAATAACGAATATGATCAAAAAAATAATCGTTTTGAAAAGAGAAGGATGCGTATAAATCAATGAGTAAATTTCAGCAACCTATAATCCGAAGAGAGCTCACTACATTGAGTGCAATTGAACTGGAAGAGGATCGTTATTTCAGTGAAACAGAATTTAATAATTGCTCTATTATTGGTGAGGAAATAAAACGAATTAAATTTGAACAAGTGATTTTTAATAAATGTGATTTGTTAAATACAGACTTTAGTCTTTAGGAAAGCATCTGTTCATCTAATTGAATTGAATGAAACAAAAACTTTAGACTTTGACTTGACGGAGGCGACACTTCAGAATGGATTATTTAATGACTTCTTATCGAATTTAACATTATGTAGATATGGAAAATTAAAACGAATAAAAATTTAAAAGAGTTTGCTAAGAAAAGTTGATTTTTACTATTCAAAGTTAAGTAATATTGAAATTTGATTAATGTGACTTAAACGAGGCTAATTTAACTGGCACTTCACTTAAAGGTATTGCTCAAAAGCGCTGCTACTTTGATTAATTATTTTTAGATAAGAAAATTTGAATGGTTGTACAGTTAATTCTGAGCTAGCAATTCTTTGATTTGCTGGATTATTAGGACCAAAAATTAAAGATAAATAAAATTTTTCAAAGGACTACAAATTATGTAGTCCTTTTTTATTAGTAGAACCTGGTGGGAAATAGAACAAAGCAGGAGTGTAGTAATGGATTAGGTGTAATTTTTTTCTAAATAAAGCACAAAACTAGAACTATTTTCATATATTACAAAAAAATAGGCTCTAAATTGTATAAAAAGTTTTTAATTTGCAAAACTAAATAATAAACGAAATTGTTTAATCAATGAGGATTTGTACTGAAGAAATATTCGAGGAGGAATTAAGGTGAATGAATTAACAAAATGTATTGTTTGTGAAGAGAAAAAGGAACAAGGTATTCATATTATTGAGGCATTCGTTTGTGAAGAGTGTGAAAAGAAAATTGTAACAACTGAAACAGATGCACCTATATACAATTCCTTTGTAGAGAAGTTAAGAAGTATTAATACGGTGAAACAAGAAATTGCAAATTAAAGATTAACATAAACATAGTAGACTAATAGTAGTAGTCTTATAAGGTGTTGTAAGATAAAATAAAGTATAAAATGAAGGACCGATTACTGAATACAAGGACCTCTGCCATAATAAATTACTGTTTGGTTGCTCTTAAGTGACTAAACCTTTAAGTCATGGAGAGATCTTGTAAATGTAATCGGTTTTTATATTGCCACTAAAACTTAATCGTAAAGCACTGAGATATGTGCTTGGAATTAGGCGAATGTCTTTAAATTTTTAAATGGATTTTAAAGATTTATTTAAATCTATAAATAAAAAAATATACTAATATAGCGAACATATAAATAAATTGTGTAATTAAAGGAAGCGTTAAATATGAATAATATGCCATTACTAAATGCACTGAAAGAGTTTGTTAATAAAGAAACAATATCTCTACATGTTCCAGGACATAAAAATGGAAAGCATACATACATAAAGGATTTAGAATTACCTAATATATTAAGTTATGATGTGACGGAATTAAACGGATTGGATGACTTACATTATTCTTCAGAGGTAATTTATGAGGCTCAAAAAATATTAGCTGAAGTATATAATGCGGAAGAGAGTTTCTTTTTAGTGAATGGATCAACTGTAGGTAATTTAGCTTCTATTTTAGCTATATGTAATGAAAATGATGAAGTATTTGTTCAACGCAATTGTCATAAATCAATTTTTCATGGGCTATTACTTGCTGGAGCTAAGCCTATATTCTTGCCTTTAGATATTGATGAAGAGTTAGGACAGCCGCTTGGGATTAATATTAACCAATCAATGAATGTAATAAAAGATTATCCTAATGCAAAGGCAATGATTTTAACGAATCCTAACTACTATGGAATGTCTCAGAATTTAGGAAATATAATTGAATTCGCCCATAGTATGGGAATCCCTACAATAGTTGACGAAGCTCATGGAGCGCATTTTATTATTGGGACACCATTTCCAGAAGACGCACTCTCTATGGGGGCAGATATCGTTATACAGTCGGCGCATAAAACCTTACCTGCGATGACAATGGGTTCATATCTACACATAAAATCAAAACTTGTTTCTAAAGAAAAAATAAAAGAAATGCTGAGAATGCTACAAAGTAGTAGTCCCTCTTATCCGATAATGGCTTCTTTAGACTACGCAAGGAACTTTGTCGAATCATTTTCTTCTGATAGGATTATCCAACTTCAGAGGAAAATTGAACAGTTCATGAAGGGTGTTTGTGAGCTATCTAATTTAAACATTGTTACTACTGGTCATTTAAACTATAAGCAGGATTTATTAAAACTAATCGTAAAAAGTAAAAAAGGACATACCGGTAAGCAATTACAGGAAATATTTGAAACAGAGGGAATCTATACTGAACTTTCAGATTGGGGACATGTTCTATTTATCCTACCTCTAGATGAAAAAATTGACTATAATGACCTTATTAGTCGTATAAAAAAAGCAACTGATTCGATGAATTTTATTGAAAATAAACAGCCTAAGCTTACCGTACCTAATTTTACAAGTACAGTTTCATATAGCTACGCAGGTTTAAAGAAAAAAAGAAAGATGGTAAAAAATTTGGCTGATTCTGTTGGAGAAATTTCGGCAGAAAATATTGTTCCATATCCACCAGGAGTTCCAATTTTATTAAAAGGTGAATTAATCACTACTAAGCATGTTGATTATATTCACAATATCTATCAATATGGAATGACGATTCATAACTTAATTGAGAATAAAAATTTACAAATTGAAGTACTGATTTAGGAGGAAATAGGTTGAAATCTTTATTTATTACGTTTGAGGGACCAGAGGGTGCTGGAAAAACAACAATTATTCATATGGTATCAGAAGAACTTCGAAATCGAGGCGTAAATTTTATATCTACTCGTGAACCAGGTGGTATTCGAATAGCTGAAAGTATAAGAAATATTATTTTAAATACTGAAAATGTTGAAATGGACAAGCGTACGGAGGCTTTGTTATACGCTGCAGCTAGGAGACAACATTTAGCAGAAAAAGTAATCCCGGCATTAGAAGAAGGAAAAATTGTATTATGTGACCGATTCGTAGATAGCTCACTTGCATATCAAGGAGTTGGTAGAGGAATCGGTATAGATGAAATTTACAATATTAATCAGTTTGCAATCGATGGATTAATGCCTGATTTAACAATTTATTTTGATTTGGACCCTAAAATTGGGCTGAAAAGAGTTCACCAAGCGGATGAGAGAGAAGTCAATAGACTTGATTTAGAAGAGCTAGATTTTCATTTAAAGGTTCAAAGTGGCTACGCTGAAATAATGAAAAGGGAACCAGGACGCTTTAAAAAAATTGATGCTTCTAACTCAATTAATCAAGTATTCACAGATACACTAGAAGTTATTTTGGAAAAAATAGATCAAATTTAATTAATTTCTAAAATTGAATACATGAACAATAAAATCAATGAACTGTTATAATAGAAGTAGGAAGAGTTAAAAAAATTAACTTGAATCGCAAATAAAAAGTGAGTTTAGAATTATGTAATCAATCAATTTAAATATATAAGTAGGTGTAAACATGAAAACATCTTGGGAGGAACTAAGCGAGCGTCAGCCAGTTGCTACAAAAATGTTAAAAAATGCAGTAATTAAAAACAGAGTGGCACATGCTTACTTATTTGAAGGCCCAAGAGGAACGGGTAAACGTGAGCTTGCATTGTATTACGCAAAAGTATTACTATGTGAGAATGTAAGTGAAGCTACACCTTGTGGAACTTGTCGCAATTGCAGGCGTGTTGATTCCGGTAATCACCCAAATGTTTACTTAATTAAACCGGAAGAAACATCAATAAAGAAACATCAAATTCAAGAATTACAAGAAGAATTCGCTAAAACGGCCGTTGAATCGAATCGAAAAATTTATATAATAGACCATGCTGATCGGATGACAACGAATGCAGCTAATTCATTATTAAAATTTTTGGAAGAGCCTATCTCAATTACAACTGCGTTTTTATTAACCGAACAAGTACAACAAATTTTGCCGACGATCCTATCTCGCTGTCAATCAATTCATTTTAATCCATTACCAACAAAATATTTTGAAGAACATTTAGGAAAAATTGAGCTACAATCAAACATAATTCCTTTATTAGCAAGACTAACAAATAGTGAGGCTGTAGCAGTCCAAATTGCTGAAGAAGAATGGTTTGCACAAGCAAGAGATTTAGTGATAGAATTATATGAAGCATTATTAACGACAAAAAAAGATAGTCTTTTAGTCATGCAACAAAATGTTTCTCGTCATTTCGATACGAAAGAACAGTTACAAATGATGCTTGATATGCTTGTATTAGCCTTTAAAGATATGTTATATATATATGCTGAACAAGATCAAAATGTTGTTTTTAAAAATGAAGAATCATTAATGAGACAAGCATTAAACCGTATTTCATTAGAGAAAATAACTACTTGTTTAGAGATCATCCTTGATGCTAAAAAACGATTAACATCAAACGCAAACATGTTAATGGTTTTAGAGCAAATGATTATAGAGCTACAGGAGGGATTGTAGATTGTGTACGAAGTAGTCGGAGTACGTTTTAAAAAAGCTGGTAAAATCTATTATTTCGACCCAAATGGATTAGCAATCCCTAAAGATACTTTTGTCATCGTTGAAACGGTGCGGGGGATTGAATTTGGTAAAGTAGTTGTACCAAATAAAAAGGTCGGAGAAAATGACGTAGTCCTTCCATTAAAAAAAGTTATGCGATTAGCTGATGAGCATGATCGTATGATTGTTGAAGAGAATAAACAATCAGCTAAAGAAGCATATGAAGTTTGTTCTAGTAAAGTTATGCAACATGAACTAGATATGAAATTAGTTGATGTCGAATATACGTTTGACCGAAATAAAGTCATCTTTTATTTTACAGCGGATGGTAGAATAGACTTTAGGGAATTAGTAAAGGATTTGGCTGCAGTATTTCGTACTCGAATCGAGTTAAGACAGATAGGAGTACGAGATGAAGCTAAAATGCTAGGTGGGATTGGACCTTGTGGTAGAATGTTGTGTTGTTCAACGTTCCTAGGTGATTTTGAACCAGTGTCCATTAAAATGGCAAAAGATCAAAATCTTTCTCTTAACCCAGCAAAAATTTCGGGACTTTGCGGCCGACTTATGTGTTGCTTAAAGTATGAGAATGATGAGTATGAAGCTGCAAAAGAACAACTTCCAGACTTAGAGGATGTTATTGAAACAGCTGAAGGTCCTGGAAGAGTAGTAGGATTGAACATCTTAGAACGAGTTATTCAAGTAGAATTGATCAAAAAAGAACGCGTTGTGGAGTATACTCTGGATGATTTAATTCATGAGGGAGTTGTGTCAATACAAACCACAGATTAAGAGGTGGTAAGATTGGACAAGAAGAATATATTCTTATCTCTTTCCAATATGGAAGAACAAATTCAAGATTTATCAACACAGCTTAGTGACTTAAAACAATATATTGCTGAGCTTCTAGAAGAAAACCACTATACGAAAATTGAAAATGACCACTTACGAGAACGATTAGGTCTAGACAAGCGTGTAGAAGAAAAAGAACAAATAAAAGACTCAAAGAAGAAAAAGGTACAAAAGGATAAGGATCTTGGGGAAGGCTATGATAATTTAGCTAGACTATACCAAGAAGGTTTCCATATTTGTAATCTACATTATGGAAGCGTGCGTCATGGTGAGGACTGTCTGTTTTGTTTATCCTTCTTTGATAAAAAGTAATTGTAGGCTATTCCGGAAGAAGCGAACGATTATCTATTCATGCAGCCATTAGATAAGCTGTATGAATAGGTAAGAAGGCTTTATTCTAATTGGAATAGCTTCTTTTTATGTATTACTAGTTAATTATTAAACGATTAGGCAAAGATAAAAGATAAATATTGGTCTGTTATTTGAAAGGAATTAATTATGCTTAAAGGTGACGAACGCTTAGATTACTTATTAACCGATGATATGAGGATTATTCAAAGCCCATCTGTTTTTTCATTTTCATTAGATGCAGTCCTTTTATCTAATTTTACATATGTACCGATTCAAAAAGGTACAATTGTTGATTTATGTTCTGGGAATGGTGTTATTCCATTAATGCTTCATCGTAGATCTAAGGCAAACATAATAGGTGTAGAAATACAAGAGCGATTGTATGATATGGCTAAACGAAGTATTGAATACAACAAGCTAGATGAAAAAATATCAATGATACATGACGATTTAAAAAATGCACCAGCTAAAATTGGAAGAGAATTTGTAGATGTCGTTACATGTAATCCTCCATACTTTCAAGATATTCCATCTTCAGAACAGAATATGAATGAGCATTATGCAATAGCTAGACATGAGATTAAGACAAATTTAGAAGAAGTAATTAATGCAAGTAAACAGCTTTTAAAGCATGGCGGAAAATTGGCGATGGTTCATCGTCCTGGACGAATGTTGGATATTGTTACTACTATGCGTAAACACGGCATTGAGCCGAAAAGAATTCAGTTTGTTTACCCTAAAATGGGTAAGGAAGCAAATACACTTCTTATTGAGGGAATAAAAGGTGGTAAAGCGGACCTGAAAATTTTACCTCCAGTTTATGTGTATGAAGAAAATAATGAGTATACAGCTGAGTTAAAGGAAATTCTATATGGAAGACCATAAACATTATCTATATGTGCTAGAATGCTCCGATGCAACTTTCTATGCGGGCTATACGACAAATATTGAGCGTAGAGTAAAACAACATAATGATCGTAAAGGCGCAAAATACACGAGAGGTAGAGTACCTGTAAAGTGTATATTTTTTGAGGAGTATGAAACGAAAAGAGAAGCGATGCAAGCTGAATATGCATTTAAGCAATTAACAAGAGAAAATAAAGAACGATATATGAGAGAGGGAACGAGCTATGATAAAAAGCCAAAAGAGCTTTTTAAATGAAGAGCTAGGGTGTCTATATTTAATACCAACGCCTATTGGGAACTTAGAAGATATGACGTTTAGAGCCGTACGTATTTTAAAAGAAGTAGATTATATTGCAGCGGAAGATACACGTAACTCTAAAAAGCTTTGTAATCACTTTGAAATACCGACACCATTAATAAGCTATCATGAACATAATAAAGAAAAAGCAGGATTGAAAATTGTAGAGGATTTAAAAAAAGGTTTAAAGATCGGGTTAGTAAGCGATGCAGGTATGCCATGCATTAATGATCCAGGTTATGAGCTCGTAAAGCTTTGTTTAGAAGAAGGAATCTCTGTCATTCCTTTACCTGGTGCAAATGCTGCATTAACATCTTTAATATCATCTGGACTACCTACAGATTCATTTTTATACATAGGATTCTTATCTCGTCAAAAGAAAGATAAGAAGAAACAACTTGAACCGTTAAAGAGTCAGCGAAGTACGGTTATTTTATATGAGTCTCCACATCGCCTTAAAGAAACGCTTCAAGTTATTCATGAAGTGTTAGGTGATCGAAAAGTTGTTCTTTGTAGAGAATTAACGAAGAAGTTTGAGGAGTTTTTACGAGGCACAGTTAGTGACGCGATAAGTTGGTCAACGAATGAAGAAGTGCGTGGAGAGTTTGTAGTGATATTAGAAGGTGCCTCTGAGGAAGAAGTGAAAAACAATGAGGAATGTTGGTGGGAAGAGCTCTCCATTAACCAACATGTGGATTGGTACATAAATGAAAAAAATGAAAAAAGTAAAGACGCAATAAAACTGGTTGCAAAGGATCGGTCATTAAATAAAAGAGATGTCTATGCAGAATATCACGAAATTTAATAGGTATTAAAAATGAAGTTAGGCTGTCTTATTTATATGAATTTCTCTACTCATTTTTACTTAGTGATGATCTAGAGAATGCAATTATAATAAGCAGCCTCTTCAATTTAATTATTATCAGCTATAAATTGTTCGATCTCGAATTTTAAAAGCTCTGCGCCTTTTTTACTTAATACAATTTTGCCATCAGCAATCTCGAGATTATTTTTAGAAATTTCTCCAGTCATCATACAAGTCATATTTGGTTCATATTTTTTTAAGACAATTCGATCATCTTGTACAAATATTTCAAGTGTGTCTCTTTCTGTGATGTTTAGTGTTCTTCTAAGTTCAATTGGAATTACAACTCGGCCAAGCTCGTCTACTTTACGTACGATTCCCGTAGATTTCATAAGTAAGCCTCCTATATAAAAAATTTTTATAAAAATAAATGTGCATGTAGTCTTAAAATACAACTACTTAATGCTGTTATGGCTAAATGGATAAAATAAAGAGAAAATGTGTGTATATTTATGAGAAATAATAGAAATAGATGTTACTATTGTGTAAAATTTAACTTATAAAATAAGTATGAAGTTGTAATAGTAGATGGGATATGCAGATAACTCATTTTTCATTTTATAATGAAATGCAAAATCATGCGAATAATTTAGTGTCAATATTTAGAAATTTTTGAAGGAGGACTATTGGAAAATGAGTAATAAAAGTTTTTATATTACAACCCCAATTTATTATCCGAGCGGAAAATTACATATAGGTCATGCTTATACGACTGTTGCTGGGGATGCAATGGCTAGATATAAAAGACTTCAAGGATTTGATGTTTTTTATTTAACGGGTACAGATGAACATGGTCAAAAAATTCAACGAAAAGCTGAAGAGTTAAATGTATCGCCTCAAGAATACTTAGACAATATCGTTGTTGGGATTAAGGATCTATGGACAAAATTAGATATTTCATATGATGATTTTATTCGTACAACAGAAAATCGACATAAGGATATTGTTGAAAAGATTTTTAAACAGTTACTTGATCAAGGTGATATTTATTTGGACGAGTACGAAGGTTGGTATTCAGTACCGGATGAGACATTCTATACTGAGACTCAAATCGTAGATCCTATACATAATGAAGAAGGAAAAATAATTGGTGGAAAAAGTCCGGACAGCGGTCATCCAGTAGAGCTAGTGAAAGAAGAGTCATATTTCTTTAAAATGAGTAAATATGCTGATCGATTACTGAAGTATTATGAAGAGAATCCAGATTTTATTCAGCCTGAATCAAGAAAAAATGAAATGATTAATAATTTCATTAAACCAGGTTTAGAAGATCTAGCTGTCTCACGTACTTCATTCAATTGGGGAGTAAAAGTACCAGGTAATGCTAAACATGTTATTTATGTTTGGATTGACGCATTATCGAACTATATTACAGCACTAGGATATGGTACAGATCAAGATGAAAACTATAAAAAGTATTGGCCGGCAAATGTTCATTTAGTTGGTAAAGAAATCGTTCGCTTCCATACTATTTATTGGCCAATCATGTTAATGGCGCTAGATTTACCATTACCTAAAAAGGTTTTTGCTCACGGATGGTTATTAATGAAAGACGGTAAAATGAGTAAATCAAAAGGAAATGTTGTAGATCCAGTAGTATTAATCGATCGATATGGCTTAGATGCACTAAGATATTACTTATTACGTGAAGTTCCTTTTGGTTCAGATGGAATTTTTACGCCAGAAGGATTCGTTGACAGAATTAATTTTGATTTAGCGAACGACTTAGGTAACTTATTGAATAGAACGATTGCAATGATTCAAAAGTACTTTGATGGGAATATTCCTGCAGTTAACGGTGCAGTAACGGACTTTGATAATAACCTTCAACAAATAGCAAAAAGTACGAAAGAAACTGTGGAAGCTGCAATGGAAAATATGGAGTTTTCAGTTGCGTTAACAAATATTTGGCAGTTCGTTAGTCGTACGAACAAATATATTGATGAGACGCAGCCTTGGGTATTAGCTAAAGACGAAAGCCGCGTTACAGAACTAGCATCTGTAATGGCACATTTAGCTGAATCATTGCGTCATGTAGGAATTTTATTAAAACCTTTCTTAACTCAGACACCAACAAAAATATTCACTCAATTAGGACTAAACGATGAAAGAATACTATCTTGGGACAGCCTTAACAAGTTTGGGGCAATTCAAGAAGATACAAGAGTACAAAAAGGTGATCCAATTTTCCCGCGTTTAGAGACAGAGGTTGAAGTTGCATATATTAAAGAGCAAATGCAAGGTTCTGTAAAACCTGTGGAAGAAGAGAAAGTAGAAGAAACTATTCCTGAAATTACAATCGATGATTTCTTTAAAGTCCAACTAAAAGTTGCTGAAGTAAAAGAATGTGGTCCTATAAAAGGTGCAAAAAAACTTCTTAAACTACAGTTAGACTTAGGAAATGAATCAAGACAAGTTGTTTCAGGTATAGCGGAATACTATAAACCAGAAGACTTAATTGGTAGAAAAGTGATTTGTGTGACGAATTTAAAACCTGTAAAACTTAGAGGAGAACTTTCCGAAGGAATGATTCTTGCAGGTAGTATTGAAGGTAAACTATCACTTGCAACAATTGATCAATCATTACCAAACGGTACTATTATTAAATAATGTTGCTAAGAAAAGTATTTCGTGTAAAAACTAACATGAAATACTTTTTTTTTATTTGTTTTACTGAAATAATTGTTGTGTTGTGCAGAATTTTGTAAAAATATCATAAAAACCACAAATATAATAATAATATGTTGAAATATGGCATCTGTTACCCATATATTGTTAGAAAATGTCATTATATGAAGAAAATATTACAGATACATTACAATGGTAAAATGAGCAAATTATCTGAATTCTATGACAAAAAGTATAAAAGTCTTGATATAACATGGAATTGATTTAAAACAGCTTTAAAATTTTATTAGAAATTGCTTAATTTCGTCTGTTTCTTTTTGTAACGGAATTGTTAACTGTGCGTTAGGTAAGAAATTTTACGGTATGCTAGACTAAATCTCAGATGAGCAAAGGGGAAGTAAAAATGCTTTTTGATACACATGTACATTTAAATGCAGATCAATACAAAGAAGACCTTGAAGAAGTAATTAGTAGAGCTCTAGAAGCAGGAGTTGTTCATCAAGTAGTTGTTGGCTTTGATCGCCCGACAATTACGAAAGCTATGGAATTAATTGAGAAATATGAATTTCTTTATGCAGCAATTGGCTGGCATCCAGTTGATGCAATTGATGCAACAGAAGAAGATTTCAATTGGATTAAGGAATTATCAAAACATCCTAAAGTAGTAGCAATTGGTGAAACTGGATTAGATTATTACTGGGATAAGTCACCAAAAGAAATCCAAAAAGAAGTATTTCGAAAACAAATTCAATTAGCAAAAGAATGCGAACTACCGATTGTCATTCACAATCGAGACGCAACAGAAGACATTGTTACCATTTTAAAAGAAGAAAATGCATCAGAAGTAGGTGGCATCATGCACTGCTTCGGCGGAAGTGTGGAAACTGCAAAAGAATGTATTAATATGAACTTCTATATTTCATTAGGAGGACCAGTTACATTTAAAAATGCAAAAAAACCAAAAGAAGTTGCGACAGAAATTCCGTTAGAAAATCTATTAATCGAAACGGATTGTCCATACTTAACCCCACATCCGTATAGAGGAAAAAGAAATGAACCTAGCTATGTATCACTTGTTGCTGAAGAAATTGCACGATTAAAGAACATATCAGTCGAGGAAGTTCAGAAACGAACTTTTGAGAATGCGTGTAATGTTTTTCAGATTAACAAATGATCTCATGAACTAGTACGAATATATATATCATTCGTCACAGTTCACGTATGAAGAGTTGAAGAATTTGTCGAAAGAAAACTCTTCTACTTCTAAATCTAGTAAACATACATTCAGTAGAGTAGAAGCACTAGTTAATAGGTTTGGAGCTAGTCAATCTTTTTTCTCAGGCGAAAAGGAGGAGTAAAATCGTGATAGACGCGAATAGGTTACTTTCTAGACTTGGGAGTAGTAAAAAACTAGCAGTACAACTTGCAGGAGCTTTAGTTTTCACTGGATCAGTAGGTACAGGAGCATATGAGGGACTTAAAGAACAGGTAACTCTTGAGGTAGACGGGAAAGAACAGGTTATTCAAACACATGCAAATACTGTGGCTGAATTATTGAAAGAACAAAATGTAAAAATTACAAATGAAGATGAAGTATATCCGTCAACCAAAACGAAAATATCAGATGATATGGATATTACTGTACATCTAGCAAAGCCTGTTAAACTTACGATCGATGGGCAGGAAAAAGTCATTATGACAACTGCTCAAACTGTAAAAGAATTATTAAAAGAACAAAATATTAAGACTAATCCTAATGATGTGATAATGCCTGCACTGTCAACACCTTTAGAGGAAAATGGTAAAGTATCTTACGAAAAAGCATTCCCTATGGTTTTAAATGACGGAGGAGTTTCTAAAAAAGTATTTGCAACTTCGACTACTGTCGCTGACTTTTTAGAAAAGCAGAACATTACATTAAACGAACTTGACCGAGTTGAACCAGATGCTGGCGAAATGATCAAACAAAATGATACAGTTCGAGTTATCCGTGTCGAAAAAGTCAACGATGTGGTGGAAGAGCCTGTGGATTTTAAAGAGAAAGAACAAGAAGATTCTTCTATGTATAAAGGTGAATCATCGGTCATTTCAGAAGGTGTAAAAGGACTTGTTAAACGTAACTTTGAATTGATTAAGGAAAATGGTAAAGTAGTTTCTAAAACATTAGTAGACGAAACTCTATTAAAAGATCCTGTTGATCGAGTGGTCGCAGTAGGAACTAAGTCTGTTCCTAAATCTAGTGCATTAGTAAAATCTAGTGCGCCAAAATCTAACAGTAAAGTAAAAGAAATGTATGTTGAAGCAACTGCATATTCTCCTTATGATGCTGGTATGTCTGGTATAACAGCTACAGGTATTAATATTCGTAAAAAACCTAATATGAAACTGATTGCTGTCGATCCAAATGTTATTCCACTAGGATCAAAAGTTTGGGTAGAAGGCTATGGTATTGCTATTGCTGGTGACACTGGTGGAGCAATTAAAGGAAAAAGAATTGATATCTTAATGCCTACAAAAGATGCTTGTTTTGACTTTGGTCGTCGTACTGTTAAGGTCCGTATTATTAGTTAATATTTTTAAAATAGATCGATATAGAGAAAGTAGAAGGATAAGTCCTTCTGCTTTTTTTTATACTAATTTTAACAGAGAATGAAGTTTTATTATCCTTATGGTATGATTACATATACTTGTAATGGTTGGAGGAACAAATGAAAATTAAAGAAATCATCGTTGTTGAAGGTAAAGATGATACAGCGGCAATTAAAAGAGCAGTGGATGCAGATACAATTGAAACAAGTGGTTCTGCTATCAATAAAGATACTTTAAAATTAATAAAGCATGCTCAGGAGACTAGAGGAGTAATCGTGTTTACAGATCCCGATTATCCTGGTCAACGTATTCGTTCGATTATTAAAGAACATGTGCCAGGGTGTAAGCATGCGTTTTTACCAAAGGAGGAAGCAGTTCGTTCAGGTAAAAAAGGATTAGGGATCGAGCATGCTACAAGAGAATCTATTCGAAATGCCTTAATTCATGTAAAGCAGGAATTTACTGAAGTTAAATCGGAAATTACAAAAGAAGATTTAATAGATGCAGGATTAATTGGTCTTCCTTCATCAAGTGAAAGACGAGATAAACTTGGTAAAATTCTTAATATAGGTTATACGAACGGTAAACAACTAGAGAAAAGACTGCAAATGTTTCAAATATCAAAAGATGAATTTGCACAAGCAGTTAAAAAAGTTTTTATGGAGGAAAAATAATGAAGGATATCGCGACACCTAGTAGAACGAAAGAAATATTAGCCAAATACGATTTCTTCTTTAAGAAAAGCTATGGACAAAATTTCTTAATTGATACAAATATACTAGAGAACATTGTAAGTTATGCAGATTTAACTGAAGAAAGTTGTGCAATTGAAATTGGTCCTGGAATAGGAGCATTAACAGAGCAAATTGCTAAGCGAGCTAAAAAGGTTTTAGCTTTTGAAATTGACAACAGACTAATCCCAATCTTAGAGGATACTCTATCACCGTATGATAATATTCAAATCATTAATGAAGATGTGCTGAAGGCAGATGTTGAAAAAGCGATCAACGAATATTTACCGAATGAGAAAGACATTATGGTCGTTGCAAACTTGCCATATTATGTAACGACACCTATCATTATGAAGCTATTAACGGAAGGCTTACCAATTAGAGGGATTGTTTGTATGTTACAAAAAGAGGTAGCTGATCGTATCGCTGCAAAGCCAGGAACAAAAGATTATGGATCACTATCAATCGCAATACAGTTTTATACTCAAGCTTCAACTGTTATGACCGTACCTAGAACAGTATTCATGCCACAGCCAAATGTTGATTCGGCTGTTATTAAACTGATAAAACGTGAAAAACCGGCGGCAGAGGTAATTGATGAGTCATTCTTTTTTGAAGTAGTTAGAGCAAGCTTTGCTCAAAGAAGAAAAACATTAAATAATAATTTATTAAATAATTTTTCTAAATTGAAAAAAGATAAGTCAATCCTTGAGGCATGCTTTTTAGAAGCTGGTATTGAAGGTACAAGAAGAGGAGAAACTTTATCAATTCAAGAATTTGCAACATTAAGTAATAGTCTGTATAAACAGTTAAAATAACAAAAAGATGATTATAAGCTAATTTTCTAATTGGTTTGTAATCGTCTTTTTTATTTGATGTACTATTTTAGTTCCGATGCCCCACTAAAGTTCAATAAACCTTCTTTTCACCCTTTTTTTTGTCCATACATAATCTAAGAAAAGAAAGCTAACTCGTAGAGATTTAAGCAATTTTGGAGGGGAAGGCATGTGAATATTAATGTAGGAGATATTGTAGAACGAGCATCTTATAAATATGACTTAGTTTTTCGAGTAGTGGAGGTAAAACAAATCGGAGATGAAGTCATTGCTGTTTTATATGGTGACGATTTTCGTTTAATTGCTGATGCGCCTTTATCCGACCTGCGAGTAATCATTGAATCAGAGTATCGAGAAAAAGGTAAAAGATCATCTGTTCAAATTGAGGAAAACTACAAATTATTTAAAATGGAAGCTAGGGAACAAAAAGAAAAAAGAAGATTTCAAGCAACGAATGGTTTTAGAACAGATGTAAATCTTTTTCAAATACCAGGTCGGGTTCTTCACATCGATGGAGATCCAATTTACTTAAAAAAATGTCTTGAGATGTACAATAAGATGGGTGTTCCTGTTGAAGGAATCTATTGTAAGGAAACAGAATTACCAACGAAAATTGGTTATTATTTAGACCATTATCGCCCTGATATATTAGTTATAACTGGCCATGATGCTTACACGAAGGCAAAAGGGGACGTTACTGATATAGAAGCTTATAGACATTCAAGATATTTCGTCGACGCTGTAAAAGAAGCGCGAAAAAAAGTTCCTTCTTTAGACCACCTTGTTATTTTTGCGGGAGCATGTCAATCGCATTTTGAAGCGATTATACGTGCGGGAGCAAACTTTGCAAGCTCGCCAACTAGGGTAAACATACATGCATTAGATCCTGTTTATGTAGTAGGGAAAATAAGCTTTACATCGTTTATGGATCGAGTAAATGTATATGAAGTTGTTCGAAATACAATTACAGGTGAAAAAGGACTAGGTGGAGTTGAAACAAAAGGAATTTTAAGAACAGGGCTTCCGTTCCAATCGATGGAAGAGGAATGAGGAAAAGATTTTCTACATAAACGAGTGGACTCGTCTGTAGAAAATCTTTTTTTCATTATGATACATAAAACTTAAAATTTAAACAAATAATAATCGGGTGTTGCAAAAAAATATTGACAGGTAACCCGTATCGTTGGTATAATTTTATCTTTTTTTGACTTAGTTTACATAAGATGGTATACTTGTCATAGTGAGGTGGTATGAAATGGCAAAAAAATTATCTGAAATAAAGGATACTTTAGATAGTCATGTTGGACAACGACTTACATTGAAAGCAAACAGCGGACGTAGAAAGACTGTGGAGCGATCCGGTGTATTAGCAGAAACATATCCATCCATATTCGTAGTACAATTAGATCAAGAAGAGAACACATTTGAACGCTTATCTTTTAGTTATGCAGATATTTTAACAGAAACAGTTGAATTGTTTTTCTGTGATGACCATACAAGTGGACTGATGGCGAACGGGCAGTAGAATTATCTACTGTCTCTTTTCTTTTTATTATTCATGAATTTAACCTTTTTACACATACTAATAATGTCGAAGTGGAAAAAGGGGGTTGCTTTTTTTGGGAAGAAGAAAAGGTATAATGTCACAGGGGTTTAAAGAAGAACTTGCAAAAGATCTTGGTTTCTATGACGTTGTTCAAAAAGAAGGCTGGGGAGGCATTCGAGCGAAGGATGCCGGCAACATGGTTAAAAGGGCAATCGAATTAGCTGAGTTACAATTATCAAATAAGCAACAATAAACAATCTTCACTTCGACAAAAGAATTTGTCTACACATTAAACCGAAGCACATTTTGCTTCGGTTTTTGTGAATCTTTTTAAAGAAATTTCACTGAGATCTATCACTTTCAATAGGCTACATTTTTCTTATGAGTTAATTATGATACAATAGCAAAAAAGTAAGTGTTCATAAGAAGGTGAGAATAATGAAATTAATGGTCAAGGCTCCTGCGAAAATTAATCTTTCATTAGATGTAGTAGGAAAAAGAGACGACGGTTATCATGATGTGAAAATGATCATGACAACGATCGATTTAGCTGATCGAATTGAGTTAGAGCTTATTTTAGAAGATAAGATCGTTGTTACATCTCACAATCGATACGTGCCTGATGATCAACGTAATTTGGCTTATCAAGCTGCTATGCTATTGAAAGAAATGTTCGGAGTTAAATTAGGAGCGCATATTTTTATTACAAAAAATATACCTGTTGCTGCTGGTTTAGCTGGAGGTAGCTCAGATGCTGCGGCAGTATTAAGAGGATTAAATAAGCTTTGGAATTTAAATTGTTCGTTAGATGAATTAGCTGAAATTGGTTCTAAAATTGGGTCGGACGTATCGTTTTGTGTTTACGGTGGAACAGCTATTGCAACAGGACGTGGCGAAAAAATTAAACATATTGATACGCCACCACCTTGTTGGGTTATTTTAGCGAAACCAACACAAGGTGTTTCAACGGCAACTGTTTATCAAAAGCTTAAATTAGAAAATGTTCAACATCCTGATGTAGATCGTATGGTCAATGCCATTTCGAATAAAAATTACGACGATATTTGCATGTCATTGGGTAATGTATTAGAAACGGTTACACTACAATTACATCCTGAGGTTGCTATGATTAAGGATCAAATGAAACGTTTTGGTGCTGATGCTGTTTTAATGAGCGGAAGTGGTCCTACAGTATTCGGACTAGTTCGTCATGATTCTAGAATGAATCGTGTTTATAATGGGTTAAAAGGTTTCTGCGATCAAGTTTACGCTGTTCGGATGTTAGGTGAAAGGGAAAAACTTGATTAAAAACGAATATTATTATAAAATTTTTATAAAATATTCGTGATTTGAGGTGCTGCATGAAAATTAGAAGAAGCTCTCGTCTTGTAGGTATGACACACTATTTGTTGCATCATCCACAACAGTTAGTATCATTAACATTTTTTGCTGATTTATATGCGTCTGCTAAATCATCTGTAAGTGAGGATTTAGGTATTATTAAACAGACTTTTGAACAGCAAGGGATTGGAACGCTATTGACTGTGCCAGGAGCAGCTGGTGGTGTAAAGTATATTCCTAGTATTAGTGATCAAGAAGTAAATACATTAATTGAAGAATTATGCGATTTACTACAAAAACCAGATCGTGTGTTACCTGGTGGATACTTATATATGACTGATATATTAAGCAATCCTAACTATGTTAATAGTGTAGGCCGTATGTTTGCATCAATATTCGGTAATCAAAAAATAGATATCGTTATGACAATTGCTACTAAAGGAATTCCATTAGCGTATGCTGTTGCAAACTTTTTAAATGTACCAGTTGTGATTGTTCGCCAAGACAACAAAGTTACGGAAGGGTCAACTGTAAGTATTAACTATGTGTCTGGTTCTTCAAAACGTATACAAACTATGTCATTGGCAAAAAGAAGCATCGAGGCCGGTTCAAATGTTTTAATTATCGATGATTTCATGAAAGCTGGTGGAACAATTACTGGTATGAAAAATTTACTAAAAGAATTTCAAGCTAATGTCGCAGGAATTGGTGTATTAGTTGAAGCAGTAAATATTGAAGAAAGATTAGTTGAAGATTATATCTCGCTTGTAAAATTATCTGAGGTAAATGAAAGAGAGCAACTTATTCGAGTTGAAAGAGGCAATTACCTAGAAGAATCATTTATTGAAACTAAAAGCTTATAGTCATTGATAAAAAAGTTGTTTGTCATAATAAAGAAGGGAGAATTACATATATGCAATTAATTCATACTGATCATGCACCAAAAGCAATTGGACCATATTCACAAGCAATCATCGCAAATGGATTACTGTACACTTCTGGACAAATTCCATTAACTGTAGATGGAACCATTGTGGAGGGCGGAGTTGAAGAGCAAACAAAGCAAGTATTTGCTAATTTAAAAGCCGTTTTAGAAGAAGCTGGTACAGATTTATCAAAGGTTATTAAAACGACTGTGTTTTTAAAAGATTTATCAACTTTTGTTGAGTTTAATGCGATTTATGAAGAATTCTTTAATGGCCACAAACCTGCAAGAAGTTGTGTTGAAGTTGCAAGACTACCAAAGGACGTATTGGTAGAGATCGAGTGTATCGCAGCTATATAAGAAAAAAACCTGAAATTATTTTCAGGTTTTTTTTATTGGTGCGCCCAGCATGTTTAGAAAAACAAGTTCAATTAATAGTTTATTAAAATGTGCTCGATATTGATTGACCCAAAAACTGATTAATAAACAGCTGTTAGTTTACGCTAAGTAAAGGGCTATTTAATTAGATTTTTATTGCAGACTTTTTTTGATGAATAAGTTGGTTGGAACGAAGGGGTGCTCGACTCCTATGGAATATGCGGGAAGGCCGAGACCCCGTAGGCTCGCCGAGGAGGCTCGGTTCTCGCCCCATGGAAAGTGAGCACCCCGTAGTGGAAATCAACATCACTAAACTCGCTTTATGAAAATTTGGTAATTAATTGACAGGATTGATTACAGCAGCGTAAAAAAACTGAAAATTTCTTTAGGTTTTTTTTATTTTCACTAAAATTCAATTGAGAAACACCGATAAATAAGTTGAGGCCTCTAATTTAGTAAACATTTTTAAAAATTAAATAATTTAAATAAAAAATTTTCCAAAAAGAAGGAAATTATTGATAATTGTTGAAACTTACTAATTATGGTTTAAGTTGAAAAAGGTGGTGAACAAGATGGAAGTGACAGACGTAAGACTACGCCGCGTAAACACGGAGGGTCGTATGAGAGCTATTGCATCAATTACATTAGATCATGAATTTGTCGTTCATGATATTCGCGTAATCGATGGTAATAACGGTTTATTTGTAGCAATGCCAAGTAAACGTACTCCAGATGGAGAATTCCGTGATATCGCTCATCCGATTAACTCTTCAACTCGTAGCAAAATACAGGATTCTGTATTAGCAGAATATCACCGTGTAGGTGAGTTAGAAGAAGACTTTGAAGAAGCAGGTGCTTCTTAAAAATATGACCGAAATGAACCCATTAATGTATAATGGGTTCTTTTTTTATGGTATAATAAAATGGATGTATTTTGTGAAAAATATTAAAATTAGCGTTTTGAGCTAACTAGTATAGGTATTTAGTGATTGATGGAGGATGACTATGTCAAATAAATATGCGATTGTTCTAGCGGCAGGAAAAGGCACTAGAATGAAATCAAAATTATATAAAGTACTCCACCCTGTTTGTGGGAAACCTATGGTTCAACATGTTGTAGACCACGTAAAATCAGTTGGTGTACAAAATATTGTTACGGTAGTAGGACACGGAGCGGAATTAGTTAAAACACAATTAGGTGAAGTTAGTGAATATGCTCTACAAGCTGAGCAATTAGGTACTGCACATGCTGTTATTCAAGCAGCGCCAATGTTAAACGATAAAGAAGGTACTACTTTAGTAATCTGTGGTGACACACCATTAATATCACCTGAAACAATTGAAGCTTTATTCAATGAACATGAAAGATTACAGGCAAAAGCTACCATTTTAACAGCCCACCTTGAGGATTCAACTGGTTATGGTAGAATAATTAGGGGCGAAAATGGATCTGTATTAAAAATTGTCGAGCATAAGGATGCAAGTCCGGAAGAGCTTACAGTTCAAGAAATTAATACAGGTACATATTGTTTTGATAATAAAGCATTATTCGATGCATTAAATGAAGTAAATAATGATAACGCTCAAGGTGAGTACTACTTACCAGATGTTATTGAGATACTAAGAGCAAAAGGTGAAATTGTAGCTGCGTATAAAACAGCAAATTTCGATGAAACATTAGGTGTAAATGATCGATACGCATTATCTGTAGCAGAATCAATCATGCGAAAAAAAATAAACAAAAAACATATGTTGAACGGTGTAACGATTATCGATTCAGCAAGCACATACATTTCTGCAGATGCAATAATTGGTTCGGATACAATTATTTACCCTGGCACAATGATCTATGGAAATAGTATAATTGGATCAGATAGTACAATTGGCCCAAATGCTGAAATTATCAATAGTGAAATTGGTAATGATACAGTTATTAAACAATCAGTTGTACATGAAAGTAAAATTGGTCATTCAACTACAGTTGGGCCGTTTGCTCATATTAGACCTGCATCAACATTAGGTGATGAAGTTCGAATTGGTAATTTTGTTGAGACTAAGAAAGTTACTTTCGGTAACGGAAGTAAAGCATCTCATTTAAGCTATATTGGTGATGCTGAAGTAGGTCAAGGCGTTAATCTTGGTTGTGGCTCAATCACTGTAAATTACGATGGTAAAAACAAGTTTAAAACAACGATTGAGGACAATGTTTTTGTTGGTTGTAATTCAAACTTAATTGCACCTGTAACTGTGAAAAAAGGTTCATACATTGCAGCTGGTTCAACAATTACTGATGAAGTTCCAGAGGAATCACTAGCAATTGCGAGAGCAAGGCAAGTGACAAAAGAAGGTTACTATAAAAATTAATTATAGATAAAAAAGAAAAGAAAAAAGCGGAGGGTACACGAAACATGCCTAATCATTATCCAGACAAGCATTTAAAAGTATTTACTCTAAACTCGAATCCTAAATTGGCGGAAGAAATTGCAAAGCATATTGGTGTAGAGCTTGGTAAATGTTCGGTTTCTCGTTTTAGCGATGGAGAAGTGCAAATTAACATTGAGGAAAGTATCCGTGGTTGTGATGTATTTATCATTCAATCAACAAGTTTCCCAGTAAACGAAAGTATTATGGAATTGTTAATCATGATTGATGCTTTAAAACGTGCATCAGCAAAAACAATTAACATTGTAATTCCTTACTACGGTTATGCACGTCAAGATCGTAAAGCTCGTTCACGTGAGCCAATTACATCTAAATTAGTTGCAAACCTTCTTGAAACTGCTGGTTCTACTCGAGTGATTACACTTGATTTACATGCTCCACAAATTCAAGGATTCTTTGATATTCCAATTGATCACTTACTAGGTGTACCTATCCTTTCAGATTATTTTAGAAAAAAACAGCTTGAAGATATCGTAATTGTTTCTCCTGACCACGGTGGAGTAACAAGAGCTCGTAAAATGGCTGATCGTCTTAAAGCTCCAATTGCTATCATTGATAAACGTCGTCCAAAACCAAATGTTGCTGAAGTTATGAACATCATTGGTAATATTGAAGGTAAAACGGCTATCTTAATTGATGATATTATTGATACAGCGGGTACAATTACACTTGCTGCTAATGCATTAGTAGAGCACGGTGCAAAAGAAGTATATGCATGTTGTACACACCCTGTATTGTCTGGACCGGCAATTGATCGTATCGAAAACTCTTGTATTAAAGAATTAGTTGTAACAAATTCAATTTGTCTTACTGAAGATAAAAGGACTGATAAACTTGTTGAATTATCAGTTGCAGGCTTGCTAGGCGAAGCGATTATTCGCGTATACGAAGAGCAATCAGTAAGTACTTTATTTGATTAATATAAAAATTACATCTTTGCTTTAAAACTGATAAGAGGACGTAACCAGAAGTGGTTACGTCTTTTCGTAATATAACCGAGAGAATTAGAATGGAGGGTATTAGGATGAAGTTGTTTGTAGGATTAGGTAATCCAGGTAGAGAGTATGAAAGAACACGACACAATATCGGGTTCATTGCTATCGATGAATTAGCCCACCGCTGGGGCATTTCATTAACTCAACAAAAATTTAATGGTATTTATACTTCTGGTATTGTAAATGGAGAAAAAGTCTATTTATTAAAACCTTTAACATACATGAACTTGTCAGGTGAATGTGTAAGACCTTTTATGGATTATTTTAATATTGATATAGAAGATGTTGTTGTACTTTACGATGAAATGGATATTCCAACTGGTAAGCTTCGTTTACGTACAAAAGGAAGCGCTGGTGGGCATAATGGTATAAAGTCATTAATTCAGCATTTAGGAACTCAAGAATTTCAACGTATTCGAATTGGTGTAGATCGTCCATCGAATGGTATGAGTGTCGTAAATCACGTATTATCTAACTTTTATGAAGAAGAAGTAGCTGAAGTGGTTGATGGTGTGAAAAGGGCCGCGGATGCATGTGAATATTTTTTAAAGCATTCTTTCGTGGATGTAATGAATCAATTTAATAAAAAATAAAAAACAGGAATTTAAGCTTTCACATTGAATAAGTATAGTTAGTACAATCCATACTGTATATATGAATTTTTTTGTAGTATGGAGGAAGTAATGGAATTATTAGATTATCAGTGTCGGTATTGCTGTAAACAGATGGGGAGTATTGAAAAGCATCAGTTGTTACAAATTTCATCATCGTATTGTCATTCTTTTGATGAAGAATTAAGCGATTTTGTAAATTTTATTCAATCTCCTAATCAAGTAATTTATATTGTGTGCGAGGATTGCGAAAATGCCCTATCTGAGTTTCCGCATTATCATGGATATAAGAATTTCATAAATTAAATTGCCTTTGGTTTTTAACTGAGGCGTTTTTCTGTTTTTTCTTAGGCTCTGTTAAACTAATGGTGTTGTTATTTATTAAAGTCATTTTTTCATGAAAAAGAGTGGGTTTTATGAGCTAACATGCCTTATTGACAGAAGATTTTACTAAAAAACTATAAATATAAACTTCAACTAAGACGATTGTTTACTTAGATTGACTGTTAGGGGAGATTGACTTCGTGATTGGTTTAATTGAACAATTTAACCAGTATAAAGATATTAAAAAAATAATAACGGGCCTAAAAAATGGGCTAAGAGAACAATTGGTTACAAATTTAACAGGGTCTGCCAAAACGTTGCTTGCTGGAGCTGTTTTTAAAGAAACTGGACAAACACAGTTAATCGTGACGAATAATCTTCTTCAAGCCCAAAAAGTATCGGAAGACTTAAAATCAGTAGTTGGGGAAGATAAGGTATTTTTATATCCTGCAAACGAATTAATTGCTTCAGAGATTGCAGTATCGAGTCCTGAGCTTAGATCTCAAAGACTAATTGCATTAAATAGTTTAATGTCAAAAAAACCATCGATAGTAGTTACACCTGTGTCGGGGCTAATTGGGTATTTACCGTCTCCTGATTTATGGGCTAGCTATCAGATAAATTTTGAAATTGGGGAAGAAATCGATTTATCTTATCTAATTTCAAAATTTGTTCAAATGGGCTATGAACGCGTTGGAATGGTCGAAAGCAAAGGAGAGTTTAGTGTACGCGGAGGGATTCTTGATATTTACCCGTTAACCTATGAAGATCCTATACGTATTGAACTTTTTGATACAGAAATCGATTCAATCCGTTCGTTTTCACCTGATTCTCAAAGGTCGATTACAAAATATGAGAATGTACAAATTGGTCCTGCGACAGAAAGAATTATTTCCAAAACGGATTTGCAATTAGGAGTTCAACGAATTGAGCAAGCTTTTAAATCGACTCTATCAAAAATAAGTGATCAACAAGTAAAAGAGCTACTAGTTGAGAAAGTAACCTATGATATTGAGCAACTGAAGCAAGGACAGTTGATCGATCAAATATACAAATACTTTGGGCTAATCTATGAAAATCAATTTAGTTTAATAGATTACGTTCCCGGGGAAACAGTTGTCGTTATAGATGAAATTTCGAGAGTTCATGAAATTGTTGAACAGCTTAAAAAAGATGAGGCAGAGTGGTATACTTCCTTATTGGCAGAAGGAAATGCGTTACATGGCGTAACATTTTCACATGACTTTTTTGAGTTACTACAATCAAGAAAGCGCCAACAAATTCATACGAGTCTTTTTCCAAGAAGAGTTCCTCATACGCACCCTGAACAAGTAGTATCGATTCAATGTAAATCGATGCAAGAGTTTCATGGGCAAATGAATTTGTTAAAAAATGAATTAGATCGCTGGAAGAAAAATAAATACACGATCGTTATGCTTGGTGAAAGTGATGATCGAACAAGTAAAATTGAGAATATATTAGCAGATTACAAAATTGAAGGTAAAATAATTTCTTCAATTGAGCAAATAAAAAATGGTGAAGTATACATCATGAAAGGTGATCTTCGTTCTGGATTTGAACTTCCTTTAGAGAAATTTGTACTCATAACAGAGCGTGAGTTATTCACCAAAAAAGCTAAGAAGAAAAAAAGGATCAATACAAAATTATCGAATGCAGAACGAATAAAAAATTATTCAGAATTAAAAGTCGGTGATTATGTCGTTCATGTTAATCATGGTATTGGTAAATTTTTAGGAATTGAAACATTAGAGATTAATGGAATTCATAAAGATTATTTACATATTCGATATCATGGTGATGATAAATTATTCGTACCGATTGAGCAAATTGATCAAGTACAAAAGTACGTTGGATCTGAAGGTAAGGAGCCAAAGATTTATAAGCTTGGTGGAACTGATTGGAAAAAGGTTAAGAAAAAGGTTGAGGGCTCCGTTCAAGATATAGCTGATGACTTAATCAAGCTTTATGCAGAACGCGAAGCATCAAAGGGCTACGCTTTTTCACCTGATGGTTTGGAACAACAAGAATTCGAGTCTTCATTTCCTTACCAGGAAACTGACGATCAACTTAGATCAATTCATGAAATTAAAAAGGATATGGAAAGAGAACGCCCGATGGATCGACTGCTTTGTGGGGATGTTGGATATGGAAAAACTGAAGTAGCTATTCGTGCTGCCTTCAAAGCCATTGTTGAAGGTAAGCAGGTTGCTATTTTAGTTCCTACTACAATTTTAGCACAACAGCATTTTGAAACATTGAGAGAAAGATTCCAGGATCACGCAATCAATATCGGACTGTTAAATCGTTTCCGATCTCGTAAACAGCAGCTTGAGACAATGAAGGGGTTAAAAGAGGGCTCTGTTGATATAGTAGTTGGAACACATCGTTTATTATCAAAGGATGTTCTATATAAAGATTTAGGGCTTTTAATTATTGATGAAGAGCAACGATTTGGTGTATCTCATAAGGAAAAAATAAAACAGTTAAAAGCAAATATTGATGTTTTAACGTTAACTGCAACTCCGATACCTCGTACATTGCATATGTCGATGTTAGGTGTAAGAGATTTATCAGTTATCGAAACGCCTCCAGAAAATCGTTTTCCAGTTCAAACATATGTTGTTGAATATAATGCAGCATTAGTTAGGGAAGCGATTGAAAGAGAGCTTGCTCGTGATGGGCAAATTTATTTCTTATATAATCGTGTGGAAGATATTGAGCGTATGGCTGAACAGATTTCGATGCTTGTACCAGATGCAAAGGTTGCTGTTGCACATGGGCGGATGAATGAAGGGGAACTAGAATCAGTTATGTATGCCTTCTTGGATGGTCAATATGATGTACTAGTAAGCACGACGATTATTGAAACAGGCGTGGATATTCCGAATGTAAATACATTAATTGTATATGATGCGGATCGAATGGGCCTCTCTACACTCTATCAACTAAGAGGGCGTGTAGGACGCTCAAATAGAGTAGCATATGCTTATTTCACTTATAAGCAGGATAAAGTATTAACTGAAGTTGCCGAGAAGCGTTTGCAAGCAATTAAAGAGTTTACAGAATTAGGTTCTGGGTTCAAAATTGCTATGCGTGACCTCTCAATTCGAGGTGCAGGAAATCTACTCGGTGCCCAACAACATGGATTTATTGATTCTGTCGGGTTTGATCTATATTCTCAAATGTTAAAAGATGCAATTGAGCAACGTAGAGGAATTAAGAAAGAAGATTTTATTTCAATTGAAATTGATATTGAAGTAGATGCTTATTTACCTGATACGTATATTCAAGATAGTAAGCAAAAAATTGAGATGTATAAACAATTTAGACGAATTGAAACATTTGAGGAGTTAAATGACCTACAAGACGAATTAATGGACCGATTTGGTGACTTCCCTGTGGAGGTAGGCTATCTATGTCAGGTTGCTCATATAAAGCTTTTAGCAATTGCAGAGAAAATAGAACTTATAAAGCAAGTTAAGTCAGAAGTCAGTGTGTATTTCTCTGAGAAAGCAAGTGCTAATATTGACGGCGGGAAGTTATTCCAATTATGTAATTCATACGGTAGAGGTATTGGTCTAGGTATGGATGGATCAAAACTAAAAATTACTTTAGATGTAAAAGGGAAAAATCCAGCAGACTGGCTAACTACACTAGAAGGCTTAATTAATGGGCTAAAAAATGTTAAAAAAGAAAGTGTAAATGCTTAGATGAGAAGTTAAGAAAGTGAAATTAATCGGCCTGTAATTTGACAATCAAGAAAAAAAGTTACCAAAAAGTGCTTCCAGTACTATATTTTTAGTAAAGGTGTTAAAAAATCTCACTTATTTTGTATAGAACTTTCGTTGTGTAGGATACTATCATTAATTAAGGGTGACCTTACCTCATTGTCACTCGGATATCTTTCATCAACGTAGACATGCAAGTAAGTGAGGAGGCGCTTTACAAGTATGAAAGCAACAGGTATTGTCCGTCGAATTGACGATTTAGGTCGAGTAGTAATACCAAAAGAAATTAGGAGAACTTTGCGGATTCGCGAAGGTGATCCATTAGAAATATTTGTGGACAGAGATGGAGAAGTCATTTTAAAGAAATACTCACCAATTAGTGAATTAAGTGATTTCGCGAAGGAATACGCTGATGCACTATACGACACACTTGGACATACAGTCATTATAAGCGACCGTGATTCAGTTGTAGCAGTTGCAGGAGCATCCAAAAAGGAATACTTAAACAAAAATATCGGTGATATTATCGAAAAAACCATGGCAGACCGTAACTCAAAAGTAGTTGGTGAGCCTGGAGAAGCTTCATTTATCGAAAGTGTAATTGAAAAATATCAATCCTATTCAGTAGGAGCAATTATTGCAAGTGGGGATCCAATTGGAGCTGTCGTAATCTTTTCAAAAGATAAAACAATTTCTGAAGTTGAAAAGAAAGCAATAGACACTGCTACTAACTTCTTAGCTAGACAAATGGAGCAATAATCATATATTGATTTGGCAAGGGCCAGTTGAGGGGAATTTCTACCTTAGCTGGTCTTTGCTTTTTAGTTTTTTCTTTTCAATTTTCCCTCTATTATCCCACTTAAAACGAAACCATTAGTTACCAAATTTGGAAATAAGGGGTATTTTCTTTTGGCAACTCTTTACATAAGCCCTAATAATGTAATACATTAAAGGGTGAACCCTCTAACAAAGGAGTTGTTATCCTTTTGCAAAAAGCTAAGCAAAAAGCGGCCCTACAAGGGGCTTTATTCATAACAATAGCATCCTTATTATCAAAAGTATTAAGTGCATTTTATAAAATTCCTTATCAAAATATTGCAGGCGATTTAGGTTACTATATTTACCAGCAGGTCTATCCTGTCTATGCAATTGCTTTAGCTTTTTCTACATATGGCTTTCCATTAGTTTTATCATCGTATGTGGCTGAAAGATTGGCGAAAAAAGATGATAAAGGAGCTAGAGATTTAGTTTACGCAACATTTATGATGTTGTTAGTCATTGGTATATTATGTTTCTTTACTTTATACGTAGGAAGTAATAGTATAGCGAAGTTTATGCGTGATGATCACCTAGCGATGCTAATTCGCGTTGTTAGTGTTGGATTTTTATTTGTTCCAATTACTTCAGCGTTTCGAGGTTATTATCAAGGGTTAGGTGATATGGGACCTACATCGGTCAGCCAGGTGATTGAACAGTTAATTCGAGTGATTACAATCTTAGTATTGTCACTTTATTTAATGCAAACGACGGACAATCTTTATATTGTAGGTGCTGGGGCTGTTTCAGGTTCAATACTGGGTAGTATAGCAGCGATACTGTACTTCTTTTATTGGGTTTCTTTCCGCGGCTCTGGTTTAACGATACCATCATTTGGTTTAATTAAAACCTATCGTACTGAATTAAAAACAATTTTATATCAAGGTATCTTACTAAGCTTAAGTAGTTTAGTGCTAGTATTCATTCAGTTTATTGATTCACTTTCTTTTTACCCATTATTAGTTCAGTATGGTTATCATGTTGAAGGAGCTAAACTAGTAAAGGGGATTTATGACCGTGGATTTCCACTAATTCAATTAGGTTCTGTTATTGCTTCATCCTTTTCACTTGCTTTAATCCCGTATTTATCTAGCGAATTGGTTCGTAAAGAACATCATTCGATTAACACGAGAATTTCTGGTGCCATTAGAGTAAGTATTGTAGCAGGAGCAGCAGCAACAATTGGTCTAATATCAATCATCCACCCTACGAATATAATGCTTTACCGAAATGATTTAGGAACGGATGTCCTAACTATTTTATGTATTTCGATCTTCTTTGCGGGAGTATCGGTTACGACGTCTTCAATCGCACAAGGGCTAGGGAAAAGCTTAATCCCAGCATTAAATGTAATTGCTGGAGGATGTGTTAAATTCATTGGTAACGTGATTTTAATGGAGCAAATTGGATCTAAGGGAGCAGCTTATTCTACAGTGATTGCTCTAGTCATCGTTACGATTTTTAATTTAGCCTATATTTATAAATTGTCAAAAGTAACATTTTTTGACATCAAATTTATTGTGAAATTATTAGTTGCACTGGCGATTATGTATGGTAGTGTATATGGTTACGAATTTGTTTTTGAAAAATATGCAATGTTTATTAACCCACTTCGTTTAAGAATGTTAGTTGAGGCGTTATCCTCAGCGGTTATAGGAGCAATCGTCTTTGCGATTGTTTTAATTAAAATAAAGTTATTTACAGTAGAAGAGCTAAGCTCAATCGTTAAAAGTAAAAAATTACAAAAATGGCTCTCTTAAAAGAACAGGAGGAGCAAAATGAACAGGATTACAGTTTTAGGTTTAGGAGCAGGTGATCTGAATCAACTTCCGTTTGGAATTTATAAAGTTTTACAAAAAACTGACAATCTTTATTTACGTACAAAAGACCACCCTGTTATTAATGAGTTAGAAAAAGAAGGATTAACTTTTCAATCCTTTGATGAAATTTATGAAAAACACGATCGCTTTGAAGATGTATATCAAGAAATTGTTCAATTATTAGTGGATGCATCTAGGAAAGAATCAATTACATACGCTGTGCCAGGACATCCTCTAGTGGCAGAAAAGACTGTTCAGTTATTAATAGAACTTGCAGATAAAGGAGATATCCAGCTAGAAATTAAAGGCGGACAAAGCTTTTTAGATGCAATGTTTACTAGTTTGAAAATTGATCCAATTGAAGGTTTTCAGTTTGTTGATGCTACGGATTTAGAGTCGGAATATATTACGTTTAGACAGCATTTGATCATATGCCAGGTTTACGATCAAATGACTGCTTCACATGCAAAATTAAAGCTGATGGAACAACTTCCAGATGATTATGAAGTTGTTATTGTTACTGCAGCTGGTAGCTCAGATGAGCAAATAAGAAGAGTACCTTTATTTGAATTGGATCGTGATACATCTATAAATAATTTAACTAGTGTATACGTACCGCCAGTTCAAAAAGAAGAGGATTTATACCATCAATTCGAGACACTGCGCTCTGTCATTGCTACTTTAAGAGGGCCTGATGGATGTCCGTGGGACCAAAAGCAAACTCATGAATCTTTAAAGAAATATTTATTGGAAGAAGCCTACGAGCTTCTTGAAGCGATCGATGAAGAAGATGATGATCATATAATCGAAGAACTCGGTGATGTATTACTTCAAGTAATGTTACATGCTCAAATTGGAGAAGATGAGGGTTACTTCTCAATTCAAGATGTAATTCAAGGGTTAGTAAGCAAACTAATTTATCGTCATCCGCATGTATTTTCAACTGTTCATGTAGATGGTGAAGAGGATGTATTAAAAAATTGGCAGGAGTTAAAACAAGCTGAAAAAGGAAATGTAATTGAATCTGTTCTTTCAGGCATACCGAAGGATCTTTCAGGTTTATTAAAAGCTGAGAAACTACAGAGTAAAGCAGCGAAAGTTGGATTTGATTGGAAAGATCTACCACCAGTAGTAGACAAAGTTAAGGAAGAACTAACTGAAGTTCTTGATGCTGTTCAATCAAAGGACCAGTCAAAAATTGAAGCTGAACTAGGAGATTTATTATTCAGTATTGTTAATTTAGCACGTTTTATTAAGGTAAACCCTGAAGAAGCGATTTTAAAAACAAATATGAAATTTACAAAACGTTTTCAATATATTGAATCAAGACTTAGTGAAATGAATAAGACATTTTCGGATGTTTCATTAGAAGAGATGGACGAAATCTGGAACGAAGCTAAAAAATTCGAATAATCTCTAATTGAAAAGAATTGAGGAGAATAATATATGAGACTTGATAAATTTTTAAAAGTATCGAGAATTATTAAACGTCGCACACTTGCCAAAGAAGTGGCTGATCAAGGAAGAATCACGATTAATGGAACAGTCGCAAAAGCATCTACAGAAGTCAAAGTAAATGATGAATTAAAAATTCGTTTCGGACAGAAAATTGTAACAGCAAAAATTAATTTACTTAAAGAAACTGTTCGAAAAGAAGAAGCGGATGCAATGTATACGATTATAAGTGAGGAAAAACTGTCTGATAGCTTGTTCTAAAAAAGTTGTCCCTTCATATACTTGTACAAATAACACTGTATTAAGAATTCATTAGCAAAAAATACAGTTTATGTAAATGGAGGGACTAGTATGAATAATCCGTATGAGTTAAATGCGAAAAATACAAGTCAAATAGTCGAGCAAGATTTATCGCTAAAAAGTAGAAGGTATCTTGAAATTACTGGGGTAAAACAGGTTGAGAGCTTTGATAGTGAAGAGTTCTTGTTAGAAACCACTTTAGGCTTTTTGCATATTAAAGGTCATAATTTACAAATGAAAAACCTCGATGTTGAAAAAGGTCATGTAGCAATAAAGGGAAAAATCAATGAACTTTGTTATATTGACGAATATCAATCAGGGAAAGCTAAAGGGATCTTTAGCAAGCTATTTAAATGAGCTTAAACGTTCAGTTCTACTCAATGATAGCGATGGTCGGTATGGGTGCTTATCTTGGTATGGCACTAGATACATACCATCGTTTTTTATATCGAGGTACTCGTAATCGAATGATTGTATTTGCTACGGATATATTGTTTTGGGTCTTTCAGGCGCTATTAGTCTTTTATGTTTTATATTTAGTCAACGAAGGTGCGCTAAGGTTTTATTTACTATTAGCTTTACTATGCGGCTATGCGGCATACCAAAGTTTATTACGATCTATTTATAAAAAGCTTTTAGAATTTATTATTCAACTAGTAATTAGAATCTACCGTATTATAGTGAAGTTAATTGTCATCTTTGTCATCAAACCAATAAAGTGGATTATTCAGCTAATAATCGTCATACTTTTGTTTGTTTATGGACTTATTATTCGACTAATCCGTTTACTTTACAACGTTGTACTATCAATTCTTTTGTTTTTCGGCAGAGTATGTTGGTTTTTTGTGCCAAAACGAGTCAAAAACTATTTAATGCAATTTAAAGGAGTTTTCGGAAAATTCAAGAATATCTTCCTTACTACTATTAAAAAAGTAAAGGATCTTTTAGATAGGAGGAAGAGATAGGTGGAACATGCGAGAAAGCTGGATTTAACGAGGCAAGTTCAAGATAAACAACATAATATTACTATAGTTGAAGAACAAGGTGTTAAGCCTAGGAGAAGGAGTTTTAAAAAGTTTTTAGTGCGCATTTCATTATTCTGCTTTTTAACTGTCCCCCTATTCTTTTTATTACAATCCTATAATGCAACACAACAACATGTTTATTCTTCTAAAGTAAAGCAATTAAAGCTAGAAAAGATCGATTTAAAGAAAACTAAAAGTAAAGTAGTTGATTCAAAGCGAATGATTGACCAATTGAACGATGATCAATATATTATTGAACTTGCTAGGAAAAACTTATTTTTTTCTAAAAAAGGAGAAATAATTTTCCCAAATATTAAGTAATTATCGTTTCATTGACACTTGTTTTTATAATTTTATATAATATAGTAAATCCAGTTAAACATTTTAAGGAGGAGCATTTTTTTTATGTCAATTGAGGTAGGCAGCAAAGTTAGTGGGAAAGTTACAGGTATTACAAATTTTGGTGCTTTTGTAGAGTTACCAGAAGGAGTAACTGGACTTGTTCACATTAGTGAAGTAGCTGACAACTATGTTAAAGATATTAACGAACATTTAAAAGTTGGCGATGAAGTCGAAGTAAAAGTAATCAATGTTGAGAAAGACGGTAAAATCGGCCTTTCGATTAAAAAAGCGAAAGAACGTCCACAGGTTAAAGAGGGAGAACGTGAGCAAAGACCTCGTACTAGCAGACCTTCTTATGGAGGAAACAATGGTGGGAACCGTGGTAGAAACCAAAACCGTTCAGAACAACGCCCAGTAAAAGAAACTTTTGATCAAAAAATGAGTAAATTTTTAAAAGACAGTGAAGATCGTCTAGCTTCTTTAAAACGCAACACAGAATCTAAGCGTGGTGGCCGTGGAGCTCGTCGAGGTTAATTTACTACCTTGTAGGGACATAAATGCTTATATAGAACACGCACTCTAATCGAGTGCGTTTTTGTATGAAAAAAACTTTAAAATAATAGTTAAAAAACTATTGACGGTCAATTAGTACCATGATAAGATAAATCTTGTCGTTTGAAGACAATGGCGGTGTAGCTCAGCTGGCTAGAGCGTACGGTTCATACCCGTGAGGTCGTGGGTTCGACTCCCTCCGCCGCTACCATTCCCTTTAACGGCCCGTTGGTCAAGCGGTTAAGACACCGCCCTTTCACGGCGGTAACACGGGTTCGAGTCCCGTACGGGTCATACAACAAAAACGTCTGGTCTCTATAAGAGAGGCTAGGCGTTTTTTATTTATTTATTTATATATTACCTCGATTTTTAATGCCTATAATAGCTATTATCTTTTCAAGGATTTTTTCTCCTATTTTCTAGCATTTTCTTGATGAAGTTTTTTATGACCTAAATCTCTCCTTTTATTCTGAATTTCGATTGACATAAAATTTAATAATTGCGTTTCTTTTACCCTATTAGAGAAATTATGCTGCAAGCTTTTCTCATATTTTGTAAAACAGTTGTACGTAAATGCTTTTTCCGTCGAAGAAAACTCTTAATCGACTTTGTCATTTTGACATATTCTTTCAAGTAGACAAGTTAAAATATGGTCAATAAACCAAATCGGATGAGGTGGAAATATGACGAAACTGCAAAGAGGGTCTTCTAATTCTTCAGCAAGCTTGGTCCCTACTAATGGATTTCAATCAGTATTTCGGCAATCTTCTAAATCAATTAAGTCTAAGTTAGAGAGGGCATTCTTTGACTGGGGGCTACTTATCTTTTTAACGGGATTTTTATTAGGACGCGCGTTGATACTATCACATATTCTCCCGTTTGTATTACCTTTTTTTGCCTCAGTGTATATGATGAAACGCGAACGTACTGGTATAGCATTTGTTGCCCTTATGATCGGTTCATTAACCGTATCAATTGAAACGGTTAGTTATGCATTTGCCACAGTTATTCTATTTTTTATCCTCAATATTTTCTTTGCTAGAGTTAAACGACACTATATAGGTTTAGTACCTTTTCAAGTTTTTTTATCAGTTTTTATTAGTCATCTATTAATTGCATATGCTTTCCAACAAGAAGTTCTAATGTACGATGTTTTAATGGCTTCAGTTGAAGCGGGATTGAGTTTTATTTTAACGATGATCTTTTTCCAAAGTGTACCTCTACTAGCTGTTCCTAAAAGAAAGCAACTTTTAGGTGTCGAGGAGATTGTCTGTTTAGTTATTTTATTAGCTTCAGTTGTGACGGGGACAACTGACTGGTATATTCAAGACTTATCAATCCAGCATATCGTTACTAGATACATTGTCTTACTATTTGCCTTCGTAGCGGGGGGGACGGTTGGTTGTACTGTAGGGGTTGTAACGGGGCTTATTTTAAGTCTAGCAAGTGTTTCGAGCTTATATCAAATGAGCTTATTAGCATTTTCAGGATTGCTTGGGGGCCTACTTAAGGAAGGTAAAAGATTAGGTGCAGCTGCAGGTCTTCTAATTGGGACATGCCTAATAAGCTTTTATGCAGAGAAACAGTCTGATATTATCTTTTCTATTATTGAATCCGTTATTGCGATCGTCCTATTCTTAATAACACCATCATTCCTATTAAAACAATTAGCCAAACTCGTGCCTGGAACAGAAGAACATTCTACAGACCAACAGCAATACTTGCGAAAAATAAGGGATTTGACGGCTAATCGTATTACTCAATTCTCAAATGTGTTTGAAGCATTATCTGCGAGTTTTTCTCAACCTAGCCAATTTGCACAAATAGAAGACGAGTTAACTGACGAAGAGCTATTCATTTGTAGTATTTCAAATAAATGCTGTAACAGTTGTATGAAAAAGGACCATTGCTGGTCAAACAATGGTGACCGAACGTACCAGTACATGGAGAATATGATGCATTTAGTTGAAAAGGATCAGCTGATTAAGAATGGTCAATTTATGAGAGAGTGGGAAAAATATTGCCAACGTTCTTCAAAAATGGCGGACTTAATGAAGCAAGAGGTATTCTACTTCCGTGCTAATCAAAGACTGAAAAAACAAGTTCAAGAAAGTAGAAGATTGGTGGCAGAGCAATTACGTGGAGTCTCAAAAGTGATGGTTGACTTTGCAAAAGAAATTCAAAGAGAAAAGGAAAATCATCAATTGCAAGAGGATCAAATCCTTCAGGCTTTATTAAACTTTGGAATTGATGTTAGCCAAGTTGAAATTTATAATTTAGAGCAAGGAAATATTGATATAGATATATTAATTCCTTTTGAAAATGAGTATGGTGAATGTCAAAAATTGATAGCACCAATTCTATCAGATATTTTAAAGGAGACGATTGTCGTATTAAAAGAAGAGCCAGCAACCATTCCAAATGGAGGTAATTACTTAGTTACATTTGGATCAGATAAGGCTTTTGTAATTGAAACCGGGGTTGCGACTGCGGCTAAAGGTGGAGGATTTATCTCCGGTGATGCCTATAAAATAATGGATGTTGGGGCAGGAAAGCATGCGATTGCAATTAGTGATGGAATGGGAAATGGTGAACGAGCCCATATTGAAAGTAATGAAACATTAAAACTACTACAAAAGATACTGAATTCAGGTATTGAAGAAACAGTCGCAATTAAATCGATCAATTCGATTCTATCATTACGTACTACTGAAGAGGTGTTCGCTACTTTAGATTTAGCAATGGTAGATTTACATGACGCTTCAGCGAAATTCTTAAAAATTGGATCTTCCCCAAGCTTTGTTAAACGAGGAAAACAAGTTATTAAAATAGAGGGTAGTAATTTACCAATTGGAATTATTGATGAATTTGATGTAGAGGTTGTTAGTGAACAGTTAAAGGCTGGAGATTTATTAATTATGATGAGTGACGGGATTTTTGAAGGTCCTAAACATGTCGAAAACTATGAAATGTGGATGAAGCGTAAAATAAGTGAACTTGAAACGGAAGATCCACAATCAGTAGCAGAATTGTTACTAGAGGAAGTGATTCGTTCGAATACAGGCGATATTAATGATGATATGACGGTTGTGGTTGCCGTTGTAAAACGGAACTTACCGGAGTGGTCATCTATCTCTTCATATAGTGCGATGGCCTAGTAAAATTAAATAAATAAAGGTTTATCCCCTCCCGTAATTGGACAAAATGGTAACAACTTTTACGCGGAGGGGATTAAGTATGTATAAGGGAAATTTAAAGCAAATCTTATTAATTACAGATGGTTATTCAAATCATGGTGAAGATCCACTAGCTGTTTCAAGCCTGGCGCAAGAATATGGTATTACCGTAAATGTAATTGGAATTTTAGATGAAAATGTACAAAATGGTGACGGATTAAAGGAAATTGAAGAGATCGCAAAAGCAGGTGGCGGGATTAGTCAAGTCGTGTACACGAAACAACTCTCTCAAACTGTCCAAATGGTTACTAGAAAAGCGATGACCCAAACAATTCAAGGATTTGTAAATAAAGAATTAAAACAAATTTTAGGCTCCAGTAATTCAATTGAATCACTTCCTCCTTCAAAGCGAGAAGAGGTATATGAGGTTGTTGAGGATATTGGCGAAACTGTAGGCTTAGAAGTTATTATTTTAGTAGATACGAGTGCAAGTATGAAAGATAAACTCGAAACTGTTAAAGAGTCATTATTTGATTTGCAAATTAGTTTAAACTCTAGAACAGGAGAAAATGCCTACTCATTATTTATATTTCCCGGGAAACATGATGATGTTGATAAATTACTAGATTGGACTCCTAAGTTAGAAAAACTAAACACAATCTTTCCTAAGTTAACGATGGGTGGTATGACACCAACTGGGCCTGCGTTACGTGAAGCATTAGACTATTTTAACGAACAAAAATATGATAGAGGTAATCATGGTGATGATGAACAATCAATTGAATGGGCAGATTAATCTAGCACCAGGGACTCTTATTACTGGAAAGTGGAATAAAAATCAATACGAAATTAAGAGTTTACTTGGAAACGGAGCGAATGGAACAGTTTATCTTGCCTCCGGAAAAAATGGAGATGTCGCTCTTAAGTTGAGTAAGGATTCTACTAATATTACAAATGAAGTAAATGTTTTAAAAAAAATCACCCAGGTCCAGGATACTTTCCTTGGGCCTTCTTTTATCGATGTAGACGATTATATAAATCCAGGCACAAAAGAGTGTTGCTATTACTATGTAATGGATTATGTAAATGGTGTAAGTCTACCAAAATTTATCGAGAGAAATGGAATTGAATGGAGTAGTATTTTTATCATTCAATTATTGTCGTTATTAGATAAATTGCACCATAAAGGCTTTATTTTTGGAGATTTAAAAACAGATAATCTACTAGTCACGAAAGAACCAAACAAAATCCAGTGGATCGATTTTGGGGGAGTAACCCAAATTGGTCGAGCGGTTAAAGAGTTCACAGAATTCTTTGATCGCGGTTACTGGGGATTAGGCACTAGAAAAGCAGAAATTTCCTATGATTTATTTGCTATTACAATGATTTTTATCCACTTGCATTGTAAAAAGCAGTTTTTAAAAAACGGTCAAGGAATTAAGCAAATTGAACAAGTAATAGACCAGACGCAATCCCTCAAACCATACAAAGATTTTCTGATGAAGGGGTTGAAGGGTGAATATGTAAGTGCAAACGCGATGAAGCAGGCTTTGTTAATGTACGAACAAAAAATAAATGCTACAAAAAAGAAGAATAAAAAGGCTCAAACAACGGCAACACAAAACAATTCTACTAATCAAACAAGGCAATCAAAAAATCAAAATCGGTCTGCCAATCAAGCTAGACATACAAGTGGTCAAAATCAAATGCAAAACCAAGCAAATCAGACTAGAGCGGGAAGCAACGTGAAGGTAAAGCAAAAGAAAAAAAGAATACATTGGTTCGAAACATCTACCATTCTTTTACTAATGGGTTTGGCTTATGCATTATATTTTTATTATCAGCTTTAAATCATAGTACTCCAAGTGTGGGAATGTTAACATAAAGATATGAATTTTACTTTCATTTAGGAGTATTGGTAAATGGTAATTAATCAATTAAAAGATTTTATAAAACAAAATAATATTATTCGTAACAGTGTAGTGGTCATCGGGGTATCTGGCGGTCCAGACTCAATGGCATTAGCTCATTCTTTTCTATCAATTAGAGAGGACTACGGTTTCTCTATTGTAATTGCACATGTGGATCATATGTTTAGAGGTCAGGAATCTCTGGATGACTTAGAATATGTTAAGAATTGGTGCCGGATGAATAACATTCAGTTTGAAGGAAAGAGCATAAATGTTAATCAGTATATCGAAGAAACGGGGTTAAGTAGCCAATTAGCTGCTAGGGAATGTCGTTATCGTTTTTTTGACGAAATGATGAGAAAATATCAAGCAAATTATTTAGCGTTAGGTCATCATGGGGAAGATCAAGTTGAAACCATTTTAATGCGCTTAGTAAGAGGTAGCTCATCGATCGGTTACGCCGGCATAAGAGAAAAAAGGCCTTATAGTACTGGTGAAATTATTCGTCCATTTTTGGACCTAAGAAAACAAGACTTAACTACATATTGCCAAAAACAAGGTATAGTTCCTCGAAAAGATCCAAGTAATGATAAAGATGTTTACACTAGAAATCGATTTAGACATCATATTCTACCTTTTATATTTGAAGAAAATCCAACTGCACAGAAGCGATTCCAACAGTTTAGTAGACAGCAATTAGAAGATGAACTATATTTAATGGAATTAACTGAAGAAAAATTGAATACAGTTATAAAAAATAAACAAAAACAAGCAGTCACGATTGATGTGAAACAGTTTTTAAATGTGCCTATATCTTTACAAAGAAGATGTATTCAACTAATATTAGAATATGTCTACCTATATCTACCTGAAGGCTTGACACAAGGGCATCTTAATTCAATTCTGACTTTATTACATAACGAAAAAACCACGTGGGAACAGCATTTACCTGAAGGGCTTTTTGTTACACGCTCATATAATGAATGCACATTTACATTCGAACAATTGAATGTGAAGTATTATACTATTTCTATAAACGAGCCAGGTGTATATGAACTACCAAATGGTTTTTCGATAAAAGTTGAATTAAACAATCAATGTCTTGAACCAAAAAACGACATGTTTATTTGTTCTGTCAAGGATGTTTCTTTTCCACTCATAGTTAGGAATCGAAAGAATGGTGATCGAATGTCATTAAAGGGTATGAATGGGTCAAAAAAGTTAAAAGATATATTTATTGATGAAAAAATGAAACAATCATTACGTGATGAATGGCCAATAATTACGGATAGTCAAAATAATATATTATGGGTACCTTTCGTAAAAAAATCTGCATTTGAAAGAAATTTTTCGACAGATGAGTCACTCATTGCAATACAGGTGGTTTCTAAGAGTTTCTAGGAGGAAAAGATGAAACAAGACATTCAACAAGTATTAGTAAGTGAAGAGGCAATTCAACAAAAAGTAGTAGAATTAGGTGCAGTACTAACAGAAGAGTATAAAGACCGCTTTCCACTAGTAGTGGGTGTTTTAAAAGGAGCTCTTCCGTTTATGTCTGATCTTATCAAGCATATTGATACATATATCGAAATTGATTTTATGGATGTTTCTAGTTATGGACATAGCACAGTTTCTTCTGGTGAAGTTAAAATTGTGAAAGATTTAAATACTTCTGTAGAAGGAAGAGATGTCATCATTCTAGAAGATATTATTGATAGTGGTCTAACTTTAAACTATTTAGTTGAACTATTTAAACATCGAAAAGCTAATACAGTTAAAATCGTTACTTTATTAGATAAACCAAGTGGACGTAAAGCGAATATCGAGGCTGATTTAGTTGGCTTCGAAGTACCAGATGCATTCGTAGTTGGATATGGTTTAGATTATATTGAACGTTATCGAAACTTGCCATATGTTGGCGTTTTAAAGCCTGAAGTATACACGAAATAAGTCAAGTTTTATTCGTTTGTTTACATGGTATAACTATGCTACTATATAAAGTAATTAAATCGAAAGAGAGGAGGTTTGGAATTGAATCGAATTTTCCGTAATACAGTCTTTTACATATTAATCTTCTTAGTTGTGATCGGTGTTGTTACATATTTCAATGGGCCAGAATCTCAAGTTAAGAAAGTAAGTTACGATACATTTTATACTAAGCTACAAAATGGAGATGTTAGCAGTTTAACATCTATCCAACCTAAAAATGGAGTGTACATAGTAAGAGGTCACTTTACAGATGTAAAAAAAGGCGAATCTTTCCAAACTCAAGTACCAATTAGTGACGAAACGACAAAAATAGTTAACAAAGCGGTTGCTGACTATAATATAAAGGCTAATTGGAATCCAGCTGAAACAACAAGTGCATGGGTGCAAATCTTCACTTCACTCATACCATTTGTTATTATTTTCATTCTATTCTTCTTCTTAATGAATCAAGCACAAGGTGGCGGAAGCCGTGTTATGAACTTTGGGAAGAGCAAAGCTCGTCTTTATAATGACGAGAAAAAGAAAGTGCGATTTAAAGATGTTGCAGGTGCAGATGAAGAGAAACAAGAACTTGTTGAAGTTGTAGAGTTCTTAAAGGATCCTCGTAAATTTGCTGAATTAGGTGCAAGAATACCTAAAGGGGTACTTTTAGTAGGACCTCCTGGAACAGGTAAAACATTATTAGCAAGAGCTGTTGCGGGAGAAGCTGGAGTTCCATTCTTCTCAATCAGTGGTTCTGATTTCGTTGAAATGTTTGTTGGGGTCGGTGCTTCTCGTGTTCGTGATTTATTCGAAAATGCGAAGAAAAACGCTCCATGTATCATATTTATAGATGAAATCGATGCTGTAGGTCGTCAACGTGGTGCAGGTTTAGGTGGAGGTCACGATGAGCGTGAACAAACATTAAACCAATTACTTGTTGAAATGGATGGTTTCGGTGCTAACGAAGGTATTATTATCATCGCTGCAACAAACCGTGCTGATGTATTAGACCCAGCGTTATTACGTCCTGGTCGTTTTGACCGACAAATAACTGTTGATCGACCTGATGTAATCGGACGTGAAGCGGTATTAAAAGTACATTCAAGAAATAAACCATTGTCTCCAGAGGTAGACTTAAAGGCTATCGCCCAAAGAACTCCTGGATTCTCTGGTGCAGATTTAGAAAATTTATTAAATGAAGCGGCATTAGTAGCTGCTCGTCGAGATAAAAAGAAAATCGATATGCTTGATATTGATGAAGCAACGGACCGTGTTATTGCGGGACCTGCTAAGAAAAATAAAGTCATATCGGAAAAAGAGCGTAAGATTGTTGCATTCCATGAAGCAGGCCATGTCGTTATAGGTCAAGTATTAGACGATGCTGAAGTAGTGCACAAAGTAACAATCGTACCTCGTGGTCAAGCTGGAGGTTATGCAGTAATGCTTCCAAAAGAGGATCGATACTTTATGACGAAACCAGAATTACTTGATAAAATTGCAGGTCTACTTGGTGGACGTGTAGCTGAAGAAGTAGTATTTGGTGAAGTAAGTACTGGAGCTCATAATGACTTCCAACGTGCGACAGGTATTGCTCGCCGAATGGTTACAGAGTTTGGTATGAGTGATAAATTAGGTCCACTTCAATTTGGTCAATCACAAGGTGGAAATGTATTCCTTGGTAGAGACTTTAATAATGAGCAAAATTACAGTGATAAGATTGCTTATGAAATCGATGTGGAAATCCAAACAATTATTAAAGAGTGTTATGCAAAAGCGACGGATATTATCAAGGAAAACCGCGATAAATTGGATCTGCTTGCAAACACATTATTAGAAGTTGAAACTTTAGATGCAAAAGGAATTAAGAGTCTTTGGGAACAAGGCACACTTCCACCATCTCCAACTTCAACAGATGATATTAAAGTTAACATCCTTACTAAAAAGGACGATGAACCAACTGAGCCAAAAATCACTGAATAAAAGTAGAGAGTGTCTTTTAGACACTCTTTCTTTTGTTTATAGACCATATTTATAGAGAAGCATCTATTTTTAAACTACTAACAAGTTGTGTTATCATTATTTTTATAGTGATTAAAAAATGTGATTGAAACAAAAAATATAAAATAAAAGGTTTATTTTCGAAATGGAGAGACGGTGGATTATATGTTATTTGTAATCGATGTAGGAAATACAAATACTGTTTTAGGTGTATATCAAGAAGATGAATTAATTCATCACTGGAGAATTGAGACAAATCGTTATAAAACAGAAGATGAGTATGGTATGGTCATCGGTTCCTTACTTGAATATGCTGGTATAGGGTTTGATGAGTTTCATGCAGTTATTATTTCATCGGTTGTCCCACCGATTATGTTCTCGCTGGAAAGAATGGCAACAAAATATTTTAAACAAAAGCCACTAATCGTTGGTCCTGGTATAAAAACAGGTCTAAACATAAAATATGATAACCCGAAAGAAGTGGGTGCAGACCGAATTGTTAATGCAGTAGCAGGAATTGCACAATACGGAAGTCCGCTAATCATAGTGGATTTCGGAACAGCTACTACATATTGTTATATAGATGAAAATAAAAATTACATTGGTGGAGCTATTGCACCAGGGATCAATATTTCTACTGAGGCACTATATACAAAGGCTTCTAAATTACCTCGTATTGAGCTTTCAAGACCATCTAATATTGTTGGTCGTACCACTGTTGAGGCAATGCAGGTTGGGATTTTATATGGTTATGTAGGTCAAGTTGAAGGAATCGTAAAACGAATGAAAGCTCAAGCAAAAGTAGAACCTACTGTTATAGCAACAGGTGGTCTTGCGGCATTAATATCAAAGGAATCGGATATCATTGATATTATGGACCCGTATTTAACATTAAAAGGTCTACATTTAATTTATAAACGAAATTCATAAAAAGGGGTACAACATGAAAGATTATTTAGTAAAAGCATTAGCTTTTAACGGTGAAGTCCGTGCATATAGTGTTAGATCAACGAATATCGTGAAGGAAGCTCAAGAACGTCATGATACTTGGTCAAATGCTTCTGCAGCTTTAGGACGAACACTAACAGCTGCTACAATGATGGGTGCAATGTTAAAGGGTGAAGAAAAATTAACATTGAAGGTTGAAGGAAATGGTCCACTTGGCCATATTTTAGTTGATAGTAATGCAAAAGGCGAAGTACGAGGATATGTAGCAAATCCACATGTTCAAACTGAGCTTAACAAACATGGCAAAATTGATGTTGCAAAAGCTGTTGGTACTGTAGGGACAGTTTCAGTTGTTAAGGATATTGGTATGAGAGAGCCATTTACTGGGTCAGTACCGATTGTATCTGGTGAGCTTGGAGAAGATTTTACTTATTATTTTGCTGTATCTGAACAAACTCCATCATCTGTAGGTGTAGGTGTATTAGTAAATCCGGATCATACAATTTTGGCAAGTGGTGGATTTATAATTCAAATTCTACCTGGTGCTAGCGAAGAGTGTATTACAAAAATTGAAAACCGCTTAAAAACAATTAAACCAGTTTCTAAATTAATCGAAGAAGGACTTTCCCCAGAAGAAATTCTATATGAAGTATTAGGTAAAGAAGAAGTTAAAGTTTTAGAGACGATGGATGTAAAATTCCAATGTCAATGCTCAAGAGAGAGAATTGAAGGTGCCCTTTTAAGTATAGGGAAACAAGAATTAGAATTAATTTTGGAAGAAGATGGAGAAGCAGAAGTGAAGTGTCATTTCTGTAATGAACCTTATCATTATTCTGGTGAACAATTAAAAGAATTAATAAATCAATTGTAGGTGATAAATGAAGGGATTTGTCGAACTTTCTTTTCATAATTTATGATGTAATTCATACAAGTTATGTATAGGAGAAAGTAATTGACAGATTCTTTTGTTTTTTACATAATGTATATTAAACAGGTCAATATACTAGGGATTAGGAGTGGTTGGAATGAAAGTTGCAAATTCAGTGTACGAATTAATCGGTAGAACTCCAATTGTAAAACTTAACAGATCAGTTGACGAGGACAGCGCGGAAGTTTACTTAAAGCTAGAATTTATGAATCCAGGTAGCAGTGTTAAAGATCGTATAGCTCTTGCTATGATTGAGGATTCAGAGAAAAAAGGATTAATAAAACCAGGTGATACAATTATTGAGCCTACTAGTGGGAATACTGGTATTGGTTTAGCAATGGTAGCGGCTGCTAAAGGGTATAAAACAATTCTAGTAATGCCGGAAACGATGAGTATCGAGAGACGCAATCTATTACGTGCATATGGCGCAGAATTAGTTTTAACTCCAGGGCCTGAGGGAATGGGCGGAGCAATTCGTAAAGCTGATGAATTAGCAAAAGAAAATGGCTACTTCGTTCCTCAACAATTTAAGAATACTGCAAACCCTGAAGTTCATCGCTTAACAACTGGTCCTGAAATTGTTGAACAAATGGGGGACCAACTTGATGCATTTATTTCAGGAGTAGGTACAGGAGGAACAATTTCTGGTGCTGGAGCTGTTTTAAAAGAAGCATATCCTGGAATTTCAATTGTAGCAGTTGAGCCTGTAGACTCTCCTGTTTTATCTGGAGGTAAACCAGGACCTCATAAAATCCAAGGTATTGGAGCAGGTTTTATTCCTGAAATTTTGAATACTGATATTTATGATGAAATTGTTCAAATCAAAAATGATGAGGCAATGGAGACGGCTAGAAAAGTGGCGAAAGAGGAAGGTTTACTAGTAGGTATTTCATCTGGAGCTGCAATAAGTGCTGCTATACAAGTTGCTAAAAAACTTGGAAAAGGTAAAAAAGTACTTGCAATCATTCCAAGTAATGGTGAACGTTATTTAAGTACTGCATTATACCAATTTGAGTAATATATTAAAAAAATTTTTAAAACCCCTTTGCTAGTTGCATAGGGGTTTTTTGTTTTTCCATAAAATGCTTTGATGTATACTTCCTATTTTTTGTGTAAAATGAAAAAAGAAGCGCTATCAGAGGGGGATATTCACTTGAATTATGAAATTTTTTCAAAAGTAATTAATTATACTGCACCTTTCTTTAATCACTTTGTAGAAACGGCAAAAGAGAAAAAGAATGCCGTACTTCTTGAAAGTGGTCGTGACGGGAGATATTCGATTATGGCATCAAATCCTGTTGCGAAGTTATATGGCAAAGATCAAACATTAACGGTTGAAGAAGGAATTGAAGGGAAATCTGAAAAAGTCGAGTATATAGGTAATCCAATCGACTTAGCAAAAGAGTATATTACTAAGTACGCAGTAAAAAAAAGAGACGAATTACCACCATTTCAAGGTGGTGCGATTGGCTATTTCACATATGACTGCAACCAGTATATTGAAGAGTTACCATCACTAGCTGAGGATGTCTATAACATTCCGGACGTTTATTTATTAATCTTCCACGAAGCGGTCATTTTTGATCATCAAGAAAAGCAATTATATTTTATTGTTATTGATGAGCTGGAAAATGAACAAATGGCAAATGAACGACTAGACTCTCTTGAAAAGTTATTTAGTAATGAATCGAAAAAAATAGATTTAGCTAGTCTAACTTCTACTGAAGTATTGGAAAAAACGATATACATGTCTGAGCAAAAGTTTACGGATGCTGTCGGGCAAGTAAAAGAGTATATCGGTGCAGGAGATGTATTCCAAGTGAATTTATCTGTACTGCAGTCAGAAACATTGGTTACGGATCCATTGTATATATATGAGCAGCTTAGAGATATCAATCCATCACCGTATATGTCGTATTTAGATTTTGAAGAATTTCAAATTGTTAGTTGTTCACCAGAATTATTAGTGGCAAAACGTGATCAAGAAGTATGGACAAGACCAATTGCTGGTACAAGATCTCGTGGGAAAACAATTGAAGAAGAGCAGCAACTAATGGAAGAATTACGTTCAAATGAAAAAGAACAAGCTGAGCATATTATGCTAGTTGATTTAGAACGTAATGATTTAGGAAGAGTATGTGATTACGGAACTGTTGAAGTAGATGAATTATTAGTTATTGAGAAGTACTCGCATGTAATGCATCTTGTTTCGAATGTAAGAGGTAAGCTGAAAAAGGATAAAGATTCATTTGATTTATTAAAGGCAGTATTTCCCGGGGGAACAATCACTGGAGCTCCAAAAATTCGTACGATGGAAATTATTGAAGAATTAGAGCCAACGAAACGAGGTATTTATACAGGTTCAGTCGGATGGATCAGCTTCACTGGGGATATGGAATTAAATATCACGATTCGAACGATGATTACAAAGGACAAACAAGCATTTGTACAAGCAGGTGCTGGTATTGTCATTGATTCAAATCCAAAACATGAGTATTTAGAAAGCCTAAAGAAAGCTCAAGCTTTATGGACAGCAAAGAAAATAAGTGAAGAAAAAGCTAAGTTGGGTGGTAATGTAAAATGATACTAATGATTGATAATTATGATTCGTTTACCTATAATCTGGTCCAATATTTAGGAGAATTAGGGGAAGAGCTAATTGTAAAACGAAATGATGAAATTACGCTAGAAGAAATTGAAGCATTAGCACCTTCTTATTTAATGATTTCACCTGGTCCTTGTACACCGAACGAAGCAGGGATTAGTTTAAAAGCAATTGAACACTTTGCTGGGAAAATTCCAATTTTAGGCGTATGTTTAGGCCACCAATCAATCGCTCAAGTATTCGGTGGAGATGTAGTACGTGCAGAACGTTTAATGCACGGAAAAACATCGGCGATTACACACGAAGGTTTAGGTTTGTTTCGTGATTTACCATCGCCAATTGACGTTACGCGATATCACTCTTTAATCGTTAAGAAAGAAACTTTTCCTGAAGACCTTCAAATAACAGCTTGGACAAATGAAGGAGAAATTATGGCTTTAAAACATAAGACATTACCGATCGAAGGAGTGCAATTTCACCCGGAATCAATTATGTCGCAATTCGGTAAAGAGATGCTTAGAAACTTTTTGCAACTATATAAACCTTCTAGGAGTACAGTATGAAAATATATTGTAATGGGGAATTCATGAACGATGATGAAGTGAAAATATCTCCTTATGATCACGGGTTTTTATATGGATTAGGAGTATTTGAAACATTTCGTATCTATAATGGACATCCATTTTTATTGTTTGATCACCTAAAGCGTTTAAGAAAGTCATTATTAAACTTGAATATTGAATGGAATTTGTCAAACGAGGAAGTTCAAACGATTTTGAGTAATTTGCTTGAACTAAACGGAATAGAGGATGCGTATATACGTTTAAATGTTTCAGCAGGTGAAGGAGAAATAGGTCTATACACCGGCACGTATACGAATCCAAATACAATCATTTTTATAAAGCCTATGCATGAAAGTAATGTTGTAGAGAAGGAAGGGGTAATCTTAAATACCCCTCGAAACTCTCCTGAAGGCAAAGAGCGTTTAAAGTCTCATCATTATTTAAATAATATTATTGGAAAAAAGGAGATTGGTAACTCTCCGAATATAGAGGGTATTTTCTTGAATAAAGATGGAATTCTTTCAGAAGGAATCGTTTCAAATCTATTCTTTATTAAACAAGAACGATTATTTACGCCACATGTTGATACAGGGATCTTGAATGGAATAACGAGACAGTTTGTCATCTATTGGTCCAAAATAAACGGGATATCAGTGGAGGAAGGTTTTTACGCAGAGCAAGAGTTGTTAGAAGCGGATGAAATATTTATTTCTAACTCAATCCAAGAAATCATTCCTGTCACTGTAATTGGTGAGCGTTTCTACAGCGTTAGCGAAAGTAGCATAATTAAGAAATTGCAAAAGGATTATCGATATTACAGTAGATCCTTATTAAGCATGAATGAAATGGAAAGAAGTGAACTAGGATGAGAAGAGCAACAAAACCTTTGATTTGTGGAAATTACTCATTAGCAATCCAAAATGAAACGATCGTTATGGGAATTTTAAATGTAACACCAGACTCGTTTTCTGATGGTGGTCGATACAATGAAATCGAATTAGCAGTTCAGCATGCAAAGAAGTTAATTGCAGATGGAGCAAAAATAATCGATATAGGTGGCGAATCAACTAGACCCGGAGCTGCTTTTGTTGATGAAGAGGAAGAATTAAGAAGAGTAGTACCGATTATTAAAGCTTTATCTAAAGAAATAGACGTTCCGATATCAATTGATACATATAAATCTGAAGTGGCTAAACAAGCTGTAGAAGCGGGAGCTACAATAATAAATGATGTTTGGGGAGCGAAGAAAGACCCTAAAATAGCTGAAGTGGCAGCGGCATACAATGTACCAATTTGTTTAATGCACAATCGAACAGACGAAAACTATTATAGCTTAATGAGTGATCTTGTCTGTGATTTAGTCGAAAGTATTAATATTGCAAAACGTGCAGGAGTAAAAGATGAAATGATTATCTTGGATCCTGGTGTAGGTTTTGCTAAATCGGCACAGCAGAACTTAGAAGTATTAAACCAAATGGAGCAAATCAAAGCATTGGATTATCCAGTGTTACTTGGTACTTCACGTAAAAGGTTTATAGGAGAGGTTCTTGGTACGGAAGTGCATGAACGAATGGAAGGTACAGGTGCTACAGTCTGTTTAGGCATAACAAAAGGTTGCGAAATTGTACGAGTACATGATGTATTAGCGATTTCTCGTATGACTAAAATGATGGATGCGATGTTAAAGATTGGAGTATAAAATGGATAAAATTTATGTAACAGGTATGAAATTCTATGGGTACCATGGCGTTTTTAAAGAGGAGAAAACATTAGGTCAACGATTTAACGTTGATTTAATTGTCGAATTAGATACAAAAAAAGCAGGAGAAACCGATGATTTGGCGTATTCAGTAAGTTACGCAGACTTATTTAAAACCTGTGAGGAAGTAGTTCAAGGTCAGTCGTATGATTTAGTTGAATCAGTGGCTGAAAAGGTAGCTAAACAAATATTAGTTACATATGATTTAATTCAACAATGTACTGTAAAAGTCATAAAGCCGGATCCACCAATACCGGGGCATTATGATTACGTAGCAGTTGAAATAACAAGAGGTCGCATATGAAAAATGAATCTTATTTAAGTTTAGGTACGAATATAGGCGATCGAGAAGGATTTCTTACAAAGGCTATTAAGGAATTAGAGAATCATTCTGATATTCAAGTAGAACATATTTCTTCTATATATGAAACGGACCCAGTTGGATACATAGACCAAGATCCATTTCTAAACCTCGTCATTAAAATTTCTACCAATTTGAAACCATTACAATTGCTTGAGGTTACACAAGGAATTGAACAAAGTCTTGGTAGAAAAAGGGAATTACGTTGGGGTCCAAGGACAATAGACCTTGACATTTTACTTTATAATCACGAGAATATAGAAGTTGAGCATCTAAGAATACCTCACCCTAGAATGTTTGAAAGAAGCTTTGTACTAATCCCTTTAAAAGAAATTAACGATTCAATTAAGATTGAAACTAAATTTTTAGAGGATAAAGGAGTTCGATTATGGAAGCTGAAAAGTGGGGGAGACGGATTAGGGCTTTTAGAAAATTAAAAGGTTATACCCAAGAAGGTTTTGCGGAAAATCTTGGCGTTTCTGTTTCAGTATTAGGGGAAGTTGAGCGAGGAAATCGTATGCCAACTGAACAGTTTTTACATGATTGTGCAAAGCAGTTAAAAGTAAGTGTAGAGGAATTATCAATATAGATTTTTAATGTATTGGAAGAAGGAGGATGGGATGTGCTAAAAATTGGTGACATCGAGATGAAAAATCCCGTCGTATTAGCGCCGATGGCGGGAGTTTGTAATTCAGCCTTCCGTCTAACAGTAAAAGAGTTTGGTGCAGGTTTAGTATGTGCAGAAATGGTAAGTGATAAAGCGATTCTTAACAATAACAAAAGGACGTTAGAGATGCTTTATATGGATGAACGAGAAAAGCCATTAAGCTTACAAATTTTTGGTGGCGAAAAATCTTCACTTGTTGAAGCTGCTAAGTACGTTGATGAAAACACGAATGCAGATATTATAGATATTAATATGGGGTGTCCCGTTCCAAAGATTACAAAAGTAGACGCTGGGGCTAAGTGGCTTTTAGACCCAAATAAGATTCATGAAATGGTCTATGCTGTAGCACAAAATGTTAGTAAGCCGGTTACAGTTAAAATGCGTCTTGGTTGGGACGACGATCACATTTACGTTGTAGAAAATGCAAAAGCAGTAGAAGCAGCGGGTGGAAAAGCTGTAGCTATCCACGGTCGCACTCGCTATCAAATGTATGAAGGAAAATCTGATTGGAGCTGGATTAAAGAAGTTAAAAATAATGTTTCGATTCCAGTAATCGGTAATGGTGATGTAGAGACTCCTCAGGATGCTAAACGTATGCTAGATGAAACTGGTTGCGACGGGGTAATGATTGGTCGCGCTGCATTAGGAAATCCATGGATGATTTATCGTACTGTTAAGTATTTGGAATCTGGTATATTAATGCCAGAACCAACCCCTCGTGAAAAAATTGATGTATGTTTATTGCATTTAGAACGATTAATTGAATTGAAAAATGAACATGTAGCTGTAATGGAAATGAGAAAACATGCAGCTTGGTATTTAAAAGGCTTGAAAGGTACTACGATATTACGCAGCCAAATTAACGAGGCTAGCACTCGTGCTCAAATGGTTGAGCTATTAACAACATACGTAAATGAAGTTGAAACAAAAATGAAAGCTGCCCAAGCTTTGTAAGTTTGACAGGTTTCGCTTGACAAAATATAATAAGTTATAGTAAACAAAACTGCCAGATCGAATTACTGGCAGTTTTTCTATTAAAATCATATTGTATTTAAATACTTAATGAATAATAACGTGGAGTTGAGAAAATGAGTCACGAAGAATTAAATGATCAAGCCCTAATACGTAGGGAAAAATTAAAAACACTTGAAGGAAAAGGTATCGACCCATTCGGTAAAAAATTTGTGCGCACGCATTCTTCAAATGATTTATTAGCACAATTTGACCAATTTTCTAAAGAAGAATTAGAAGAAAAAGCAATTGTTGTATCTTTTGCAGGTCGAGTAATGACTAAACGTGGAAAAGGTAAAGCTGGATTTGCACATGTTCAAGATTTAAATGGACAAGTTCAAATCTATGTGCGTAAAGATGCTGTAGGCGAAGAGCAATATGAAATCTTTGATATTACTGACTTAGGTGATATTGTTGGTGTTTCTGGTGTGGTATTTAAAACAAATGTTGGGGAATTATCTATTAAAGTTAAAGAATATACATTCCTATCAAAAGCATTATTACCACTTCCTGATAAATTCCATGGTCTACAAGATGTTGAACAACGCTACCGTCAAAGATATCTAGACTTAATGAATATGGATAGCCGTAAAACGTTTATTGCTCGCAGTAAAATTATCCAATCTATGAGACGTTATTTAGATAGCCAAGGTTACTTAGAAGTTGAAACACCTATGCTGCATGCAATTGCAGGTGGAGCTTCTGCAAGACCGTTTATCACACACCATAACGCGCTTGATATGGAATTATATATGCGTATTGCAATCGAGTTACACTTAAAACGACTAATTGTAGGTGGACTAGAGAAAGTTTACGAAATTGGTCGTGTATTCCGTAATGAAGGTATTTCTACTCGACATAACCCTGAGTTTACGATGATCGAATTATATGAAGCTTATGCTGATTATGCTGATATTATGGAACTAACTGAAAATCTAATTGCTCATATTGCAAAAGAAGTTTTAGGTACTACTACTATTCCTTACGGTGAATATACTGTAAATCTTGAGCCAAAGTGGACTAGACTTCATATGGTTGATGCGATTAAAGAAGCTTGTGGAGTAGATTTCTGGCCAGAGATGTCAGTTGAACAAGCAAGAGTATATGCTAAAGAACAAAATGTTGAAATTAATGAGAATATGTCTGTAGGGCATATTATTAATGAATTCTTTGAACAAAAAGTAGAAGAAACATTAATTCAACCAACTTTCATTTATGGTCACCCAGTTGAAATTTCACCGCTAGCGAAAAAGAACGCTGACGATCCACGTTTTACTGATCGTTTCGAGTTATTTATCGTAGCGCGTGAACATGCTAACGCATTTACTGAGTTAAATGATCCGATTGATCAAAAAGAACGCTTTGAAGCACAGCTTAAAGAACGTGAACTTGGTAACGATGAAGCTCATATGATGGATGATGATTACATCGAAGCATTAGAGCATGGTATGCCACCTACTGGAGGTCTTGGAATTGGTATTGATCGATTAGTTATGTTATTAACTAATTCTCCATCAATTCGTGACGTTCTATTGTTCCCGTTAATGAGACATAAATAAATAAGTTACAAAACTGGCTAAAAGAGTACATTTTAGCCAGTTTTTTTATGTTTGCATGTATCTTTTTAAAGGAATAAGGACATTATTTATTTATTGGAATCCGATATTAAATATCTGAATAAAAAGAATTTAATATTTGCTATTGTATTTTGTTTTTCTAGGTGTTATATTATTAAACGTTGTCACGTTAATACGAAACAACAACGAAAAAACTTTTTAAAAAAACATTGACAACATTCGAAAGAAAGTGTTAAGATGTTTAAGTCGCCTCAGAGCGACAAGGTGAACTTTGAAAACTAAACAAAACATGAAGTAAACGTCAATTATTAGTTTTTTTGAGCAATACAAGAT
>NZ_NULG01000055.1 GCF_002577195.1 Bacillus sp. AFS041924 | reverse complement strand
AATCGGCGAGTTTTCTTTATGTAGAGATAATTTAATTGTCAGGTTTTTACTCATCATTTTGTTTTAACTTTAATGGCTTCGTAGAGATGATTGTTTCAATGTTTTTGCTGATTAATTTATTATTTTTACGATTTTCTATTCTTGCTTTTGCTATTTCAGCAAGTTCTCGTTCTTCTTCAGTTTCAAGTATGATAGATGGAACTGGTACTGTTTTATTATCCTTCATTCCAACGAAAGTCAAGAATGATGTAGCAGCAACACGGCGGTCGCCGGTAATCAGATTTTCTGCAATTGCTTTTACGAAAATGACAATTGATGATGTACCTGTTACTACGACGAAAGATTCATATGAAATACAATCCTCTTCAGTAACTGGGTGTAAGAAGTCTACATGATCAATGGAAGCTGTAACACATTTCAATCTTGAATGTTTAGCAGCGGTAATCGAGGCAGTCATATCCATGTCAGCAAGAATTTTTCCGCCAAATAAAGTTTGGTGATTGTTTAAGTCAGTCGGGAAAACTCGAACAGTTAATGCTGAACGTGATTCGTGACAATATTTTGAACTCATAAATTCACACCTTTTTTTAGAATACTGCTATTTTTACCAATCTATTTATTCTTAAGCGTAATTATGAGATGAAATCTATTCAGTAAGAAGTGAAAGTCTTAATGTAATTTCTTCTGCAGAAATTCCTTTTTTTACCATAGCGCTGTTTTACGAATCAAATACTATATAAAGATAAACATTAATAATAGGTGATATTATGTATAGAATCGGTTCAAGGGTTGTTAAAACGGCATTAGGTAGTGCACTTGCCATTTTTATAGCACAAGCGGTGGGAGTTCATTTTTATTCTTCTGCGGGAACACTAACAATATTATGTATTCAACCAACCAAAAAACGTTCATTAGATACGGCTTTAAGAAGGTTTTCTGCATGTTTATTGATTATTCTTTTTTGTATATTTTTCTTCTATATTTTTGGTTACACACCTATTGCTATTGGCTTGTTACTTTTATTTTTTATACCATGCTTAGTAACGCTTAGAATTCAAGAAGGAGTCATTTCTAGTGCAGTCATTATGCTTCATCTATATGGTTTGAAAAAAGTTACGCTTCCAATCGTTTTAGATGAGTTGACTGTCATTGTAATAGGAATAGGGGTTGCTTTACTTTGTAATTTATATATGCCTAGTTTAGATGATCAAATCAAAAACTATAAAGTTAAAATTGATTCTAAATTTTGTTTTATATTTGAGAAGATTTCTATTTATTTAAAAGAACCAGCTAATAAGTGTTTTTTAGAAGAGTATGATGAAACGGTTAAATTACTTCAAGATGCGAAAAAAATTTCTAAGTTAGAGATCGACAACCATTACTTTAAATCGTCGAATGACGAGGATTACGAATACTTTTTATTAAGAGAACGACAGCTTGAAGTTATTCACCGAATTATAGAAACTGTTTGTGACATTAAAGTAAGCAACGAACAATCTCATATATTATCAAAATTTTTTAACGATCTAAGCTTTTCAATCAACCCCATCGTAAGTGGAGTTATTTGCTTACATCAGTTAGAAGAAATCTATCATCTGTTTCGGGAGATGCCTCTACCAAAAACTTCTGATGATTTTGAAACGAGAGCAGCACTATTAACAATTATTAATGAGATGGAAAGTTTTTTGATTATGAAATCGAAGTTTAAAGGGAAATATTCTACGTTAGCTTGAAAGGAGTAGGTTAATTTGCTTAAATTTATTTTATCATTCATTTTAGTAATTGGTCCTGTGTGGCCACTTGGACAGAATCCGCAAGTTGGTGAGCCGTTTATTATCATTAATAAAGAAGTAAATCATCTAGCATATATAGAAAATGGAAAAGTCCAAGGAATCTATAAAATTGCTACTGGAAAAACAGCTGATTTAACTCCTGAAGGTATTTTTAATATTACATATAAAGCTAAAAATCCTTACTGGCGCAAAAAGAATATTCCAGGAGGAGATCCTAAAAACCCTCTAGGATCAAGATGGATTGGATTTGACGCACTAGGTACAGATGGTTCGATTTATGGTATACATGGCAATAATGACCCTTCTACAATTGGTAAATATATATCAAATGGTTGTGTCAGAATGTACACAAATGATGTGAATGAACTTTATGATAAAATCCCATTTGGAACAAAAGTGTTAATAACAACTTCTACTAGTTCATTTGAACAATTAGCTCGAGTACAAGGTGCGATAAGATAAAATAAGAGGATACATCATCATAANNTTATGATGATGTATCCTCTTTTCTGTCCTTGAATTGTTTAAAGACATTGATGCAATTCTTTTATAAAAAAGAAGCGACACCTGCAAGTAAAGTAGTAGCAAGCATTGAAATTAACATAATCATTACGACTATTTTTTGTGTTTTTTTTCTCACGTGATTACCACCTTAAATTAAGAATTTCATGTGATTACTTATTATTTACAATTATAATACAAGTCTTGTCCTATTTTAGCATATGTATTTAAGAAAAGCATTGATTTAAAGGAGAGGGCAAAAAATGTTCACAAATATAGATCACATGGCAATTTGTGTAAAAAATTTAAACGACAGTATTAAAAAGTATGAAAATGACTTGGGACTATCCTTTTCTTACCGTGAAATAGTAGAAGACGAAGGAGTGGAAATAGCATTTTTCAATACAAAAAAAATAAATATCGAATTGATTCAACCACTTACAGCTACGAATCCTGTTTCTAAGTATATTGAAAAAAAAGGAGAAGGATTACATCATTTAGCTTTTCAAGTTGATGATATCGAAAAAACATTAAACGAACTTAAAAAACGTCAATTTAATTTAATACATCACTCGCCTCGTCATAGTAGTGATGGTTCAAAAGCTGCCTTTATTCACCCTAAACAATTCGGAGTATTAATCGAAATTGTTCAAAAAGGGGGGGAGTTTAATGAGCAAGTATGATGATCTTTATAGACTATATGAAAAGAAATCTGAAATAGAGCAAGGTGGTGGCTTTGAGCGAATTGAAAGACAGCATGAACGGGGGAAATATACGGCACGAGAAAGAATAGACATGTTATTAGATGAAGGTAGTTTTGTTGAATTATATAGTTTTGTTCAACATCGATGTTCCGATTTTGGAATGGATGAACAAAAAGGTGCATGCGATGGAGTTGTAACCGGTTATGGGAAAATTAACGACCGGACAGTTTTTGTATTTTCACAAGATTTTACAGTATTCGGTGGAGCATTAGGAGAAATGCATGCGAAAAAAATAAGTCGTTTAATGGATATGGCAGTTCAGTGCAAAGCTCCTATTATAGGTTTAAACGATTCAGGGGGAGCGAGAATTCAAGAAGGTGTCCTTTCTTTAGATGGGTATGGACATGTATTCCATCGAAATACGATTTATTCTGGAGTAGTACCACAAATTTCCGTTATAATGGGACCTTGTGCAGGTGGTGCTGTATATTCGCCAGCAATTACTGATTTCGTCATAATGGTTAAAGGAACGAGCCAAATGTTTATAACCGGACCTAAGGTGATTGAAAGTGTGACAGGTGAAAAAATTTCAGCGGAAGATTTAGGTGGGGCAAAGGTCCACAATGAAATAAGCGGAAATGCTCATTTTAAAGCAGATACGGAAGAAGACGCACTTAAGCTCGTTAGAAATTTATTGGAGTATTTACCTGCTCATTGGGAAGAAAAAGCACCTACAAAAATGAAAAATGATAAAAATATAGATGATTTAATGGAGCTAATCCCTAATGAAAGTAGTCGACCTTATGATGTGAAAAAAATAGTAGAAATGATTGTAGACCAAGATACTTTTTTCGAGGTACAAAAAGACTTCGCTAAAAATTTAGTTATAGGATTTGCAAGATTAAATGGTGAAGTAGTCGGACTTGTTTGTAATCAACCAAAATTCATGGCAGGAGGACTAGATTTACATTCTGCCGATAAAGGAGCCAGATTTATTCGTTTTTGTGATAGCTTTAATATACCAATCATCACATTTGTAGATGTGACAGGGTTTTTCCCTGGTGTAAAACAGGAGCATGGAGGTATAATAAGGCATGGCGCTAAGCTTTTATATGCATACTCTGAAGCAACAGTTCCAAAAGTTACAGTTATTACAAGGAAAGCATTTGGTGGTGCGTACGTAGCATTAAATAGTAAATCCATAGGAGCAGATTTAGTATTTGCATGGCCAAACGCTGAAATAGCTGTAATGGGTGCAGCAGGTGCTGTAAATATTTTATATGGAAAAGAAATCTCTCAAAGTGATCGACCTGAAGAATTAAGATCTGAATGGATGGATCAATATAAAGAGAAATTTTCTAATCCTTATGTTGCTGCAAAATATGGTTTAGTCGACGATGTCATTGATCCAAGGATGACTAGAAAAAAGCTTATTCAATCATTAGAAGTATTAAAAAACAAAAATGAAAAGCGCCCGTCTAAAAAACATGGTAATATACCTTTGTAGACATTTTTTTTACATATACAATTTGGAGGCGTAACACAAATGATTAATGAACAACGTATTGTCGAAGAATTTTTAGAATTAGTACAAGTAGACTCTGAAACTAAATTTGAAGCTGAAATTGCAAAGGTTTTAAAGCAAAAATTAGAAGCCCTTGGAATGAATGTTTTTGAAGACGACACGATGGGTGTTACAGGTCACGGTGCTGGAAATATTGTTGCTACAATTCCTTCTACGAAAGAAGGCGTTGACGGTATTTTCTTCTCATGTCATATGGATACAGTAACTCCAGGTAAAGGCATCAAACCATCAATTAAAGATGGATACATCGTTACGGATGGAACTACGATTCTAGGTGCAGATGATAAAGCTGGTATTGCAGCATTCTTAGAAGCTGTAAAAATTATTAAAGAACAAAATATTGAGCATGGTGAAATCCAATTCATTATCTCAGTTGGTGAAGAATCTGGATTACACGGTGCTAAAGCTATGGATCCAAAATTAATCACTACTAAGTACGGATATGCTCTAGATAGCGACGAAGAAGTAGGTAACATTATCGTAGCAGCTCCTACTCAAGCTAAAGTAATTGCTACTATTTATGGTAAAACTGCTCACGCTGGTGTAGCACCTGAAAAAGGCGTATCAGCGATTACCATTGCCTCTAAAGCAATTGCGAGAATGCCACTTGGTCGTATCGATGAAGAAACGACTGCTAATATCGGACGTTTCGAAGGTGGTAGTGCAACAAACATCGTTTGCGATCAAGTGAATATTTTAGCTGAAGCTCGTTCATTAATCGGCGAAAAAATGGAAGCTCAAGTAGCTAAAATGAAAGCCGCTTTTGAAGAAGCAGCTACTGAAATGGGTGGACGTGCTGAAGTAGAAGTACAAATCATGTACCCAGGCTTTAAATTTGGTGAAGGAGACCATGTTGTTCAAGTTGCGAAACGTGCAGCAGAAAAAATCGGTCGTACACCAGCATTAAAACAAAGTGGTGGAGGATCTGATGCGAATGTATTCGCAGGTCACGGTTTCCCAATTGTAAACTTAGCAATCGGTTATGAAGAAATCCACACTACAAATGAAAGAATGCCAATTAAAGAGCTAGTAAAAACAGCTGAAATGGTTATTGCAATTGTAGAAGAAGTTGCAAAATAATTAAAAAGACGAAACACTTTTGTGTTTCGTCTTTTTTACTTGCTTTTACAATGATTCAAAAATAATTCTAATTTGTATTTAAACGTTTTCTCCAAACGAAAAAGAATATAACTGCAATGAATAAAGCAGATGGAAAAATAACTAAGCTATACTTTGCAAAAATCGATGCTACTTTATCCCATTCATCTCCAAAAATTTTTCCAATTGTAATAAAAGTGAATCCCCAAAGAATGGCACCAACAAAAGCGAATGTTGCAAACTTTTTAAAAGAATAATGATTAATAGCTGCAAAATAAGCAGTTAAATGTCTTACCCCAGGTATAAAAAATCCTATTATAAGAATATAAGGTCCAAATTTTGAAAATAAGCTTTTCGTGATTTCAATTTTTTTCTCTGTAATAAATACTTTTGGACCATACTTATTTAATAAAGGTAAACCAAATAAGTGTCCAAGTAAATAGCTTATCGAAATTCCACAAATGATTCCGATAATAGCACAAACAATAGAAGGAAAATATGACAATCTACCTTGAAATACATTAAAACCTATGTATGTTAACAAAATTTCATCCGGTAGTGGTAATCCGATTATTCCCCCTGTTAATGCTAAAATAATACCTACATAACCATAGTGATTAATTATAACGTTTAAATGTTGAACCATTAATAATACACATCCTCGATTTTTTCCGCTTAAAGTAGATAGGCTAATTTTTATTTTACAGATAGTATAATTGTGTACAAACAAAAGTATTTTATATCATTTTTTATCATAAGGCAATTCAAAATTCAAATAATTTTGTTATTATTAGAATGATTTAAAATTATTAAGAAAATAATGAAATCTAGGTGGAAAAAATGATTAATTTTTATGAAATAAATCCGAATAAATCTAATCGAAAAAAAACGATCATAATGTTTCACGGTTGGGGTTCAACGATTGAATCTCAAATACAACTCGGTAAAGAACTATCAGAAATAGGATATAAAGTTGTTATTCCCGAATTAAAATACCATGATTCGAGACAAGCTTTACATAACCATTTTGATCAAACTGTTTTACAAACATATTTTTGGAAAACAATTTTTGAAACGATTGATGAAGAAAATGAAATGATGAATTGTCTTCAGTTACAAAAAGAAAATACAATACTGCTAGGAAGTTCAATGGGTGGTTTTATTTCAAGCGGAATATTTTTTTCAAATACGAGCTATGCTGGATTAATTAATATAAATGGTTCAAGTTCTTTTATTTTTTCAGAGAATGATTTTCGTAAAAAAGATGGAAGAATTAGATTAGAGAATGAGGAATTGTCTTTGTTTGAAAAATATGACCCTAAAAATAAAAACACTTTTTCTAATAAGCCTATGCTATTTTTACATGGGGAGAAGGACATGATTATTCCAATTAGTGGACAATTCGATTTTTTAGCGACAAATAATAGTATTATTAGTTTTCTTAAATATGAGGATGTAAATCATTCGATATCAAATAAGATGAAAAGCGATTTATTAAACTGGTTAGAAAAAAGTTTTTAATAAGGAGAAATGATTACATATGAGTGAAAATTCACTACCAGCTGGTTTAGCAAAACCCGCAATCAGAGCTTTAACTGCGGCGGGCTACATACATTTAGACCAATTCACACAATTGAGTGAGGCTGAAATATCGAAATTGCATGGTATGGGTCCGAAGGGAATCAAGACAATAAAAACAGCATTAGAAGAAAAAGGTTTAACATTTAAAAAATAATAGTTCCACTACTAGAACTGATAAAATTTCAGTTCTTTTTTTATTTTTTAAAATAGTTTTTTTAAAAACTTTGTTTACCATAAGTTGTTAGCATTTTAAAATAAATTATCGTGATATAATTATTTTTATCCGTTAAAATTAATATTTTATTTTACAAAAAGGGGGGAGACTAACTGTTACCAAATTTGTCGCCAATACAGAAAAAGCAAACCCGAATATATTTTAGCGTGAGAAAGAAATTTTGGTTCAGCCATTTGATTTCATTTACTTGGTTTTTATTTTCGATTTATCTTTCAATACCTTGGGTAATAGATTTATCAGAATATGTTACGCTACCAATTGCAATCATCATAATAGGTGGAATTGCTTATATTCCGGGATATATGAGTGCATTTTTAGTTATAAGTTTACTGATCGATAAACAACCGAATTTTAAAAATGAATTTCCAACAGATTCGATTACAGTTTTAGTGGCAGCTTATAATGAAGCAGGAGCTATTTTTAATACTTTAAAATACATTTCAGATCAAGATTATTCGGGAAAAATAAATATTATCGTGATTAATAATAATTCAACTGATGATACTGATCGTGTAGTAATGAGAGCGAAAGAAGAGTTAAATTCCAATATTACTTTAATACATGAATCAAAACCAGGTAAGTTTCATGCACTTAATAAGGGATTGAAGTATGTTAAAACAACTTATGTCATTACGCTAGATGCAGATACATTAATTCATCCATCTGCTGTAAGATATTTAGTTGCTAGAATGATTAGTAGCCCGTCTGATGTTAGTGCTGTTGCAGGATCAATGCTCGTGCGTAATAGTCGTGAAACATTTTGGACTAGGATTCAAGAATGGGATTACTTATTAGGTATTGCCTCAATAAAAAGGCTTCAGGGATTATATCAAGGAACACTTGTTGCACAAGGTGCATTTAGTTTATATAAAACTGATTGTGTGAAGGAAGTTAATGGGTGGCCAGATGCGATTGGAGAAGATATCGTTTTAACTTGGAGACTTTTACAGAACCATTGGAAGGTATACTTTGAACCATTAGCAGTCGCATTTACTGATGCTCCTACATCACTTGGCCATTTTGCTAAACAAAGATCGAGATGGGCAAGAGGCATGATTGAGGGGCTTAAAGAAATAAAACCTTGGCAGCAGCCTCAAGTGTACACTAAGTATTTAACAGGTATAAATTTCATGATGCCATTTTTAGATATCGTTTATACATTTTGTTGGATACCTGGATTGATTTTAGCGTTTTTTGGAATCAAACTAATTGTAGGACCAATGACATTATTAGTACTTCCATTAACACTTATTAGTTACTCAACACTTTATTTCTATCAAAAAAATTATGTTTTCCGAAATCTAAACTTAAAAATTAGAAAAAATCGTCTAGGATTTCTATTTTTCCTATTATGTTTTCAAATGATTATGTCACCAGTTTCAGTTTATGGTTATTTACAAGAATTTTTTAAATTAAAACGGGTTTGGGAATAAAAACTTCGTTCACATAAAGAAGAGGGATCTCATCATTCGAACTGTTGAGATCCCTTTTTTTTTATAAATTATTTGACTCTTTCTTTGTTGAACTATCTAATTTCATTTTTAATTGTACTTCTTGGTCAGCAATAATATCATCATCTTCTGCATTATCACGAACAACCTTTTGAGTTAAAATTGATCCAACTGCTACTAATAACATAACCGCTATATAATATCCTTTTTCATTTAGTTCCATATCTGCATTGTATAGTCCGATACAAAACAAAAATACTCCTGCTGCTAAAGTAAAGTAAGCTAATACAGTAAATGCTGGTGTGTTTCTACGCCTGTGTTTCTGCAAATTTGATCACTCTCCGATTATTTATCAAAATGATATACGTTAAAATTTACACATAAAAATATATAAATGATTTCAAAAAATTATAACGTCTGATATTATTATATAAAATTTGTTACAAAATAGTAATAAAATTCTAATAAATAGGTTTAATTTTAAATATTACTGGAATTTTTTAGGTGAAATCAAAATAAAAAATAGAGAAATACAAAAAGTGTGCGAACTGAATATAGTGAGAAAATTTATTTAGAGAGGATGTTCTAACTTGAGTAATAGAGGTTCTGGGATTGGCGGAATCATTTTTGTAGGTTGTATGTTTCTAGGCGGTGGAATTGGAAGCTTACTACATGAACCACATTCAGGATGGCTAATCGGGATGGGAGTTGGTTTTATAGGCCTCGCATTATCAAAATATTTTCTGAAATGATAAGATAATCATTTAAATAAGGATATAATGACAAAAACCACAATTCATTGTGGTTTTTCAAATGGTCTCTTTTTTGTTATAAATAAAATCGATCGCGAATATCTTTTGATGGTATCATGCATGTTTCATTTTTACCGAAGAACTTATAGCGGTTTTTTGCGATAAGCCTATAAAAATAGTCGCGAATTGTTTTAGGGATCAAAATAAATCCATAGCATAATTTTGGCCAACCATTTAAATTTTTTGCAATGTGGAGTGCAGCCGAAGATTCAATTTTAATAAGCTCACTTTGTACAAGAATAATGGAATCAATTGAACTAAGTTCGGGATGAGCCTTCAAAAGCTTTTCTCCAAAAGAAGATTGTAATGCAGCAAAATGAAAATAACCTTTTTGGTCATGTTTAATAATAAATTGAACAGCACCATTACAAAAAATACATTCTCCATCAAATAAAATAATTGGCTCTTTGCTCATAATAATCCCCTTAAATTATTCTTGATTCACCATGTGGTAAGCAACATTTCTTAAATGAGATAATAATGGTTCTTTTATTTCTTCATCTAAATCTACATCATCCATTGCTTTTGCCATGCAATCCAACCAGTCGTGAGCTAACTCAATTGTAATTGGAAATGGTAAATGACGAGCGCGCATTCTTGGATGCCCTCGTTCCATACTATAATATTGGGGTCCACCTAAAAACTGTGTTAAAAATAGTTTTTGTTTACGTGCTGTTTCTTCCCAGTCACCTGGAAATATAGGTGATAATCTCTCATGTTTAGAAACATAAGAATAAAATGTGTCCACTAGTTCTTCTAATTTTTCTTTCCCTATATAGTCATACATTGATTGATTTGCGTTACTCAAAAGTAAATACCTCCATTAACTTCGAAAAATACATTATTGATAGGTTTATTTTATCTCTTTTTGGACTTTATGAGAAGTAAATAGGAATGTGTGTAAATCAATTTTTCATTGTAATGGAACAGTGTGTTGTTGATTTCCACTACAGGTTTAAACTATTGATTGTTTTATATTTGATTACTCTAAACCCTCAAGTCTAAATAGAAGAGGGGTTTTCTTTTGAATTTTACTTCGCATAGCTTTTCTCCTTTATTACGAAAAACGTTATAATAATTAAATACTTCTTGAATTTTTTATCTTAAAATCAAACTCTAACAGTCTTCCCTTTTAAGAACGACTAATACAAATAAATAGTAAAAGATAAATACATGATATGATACTACAAAAGGAGGTGTAGCAATGAATCAATGGGCACCAAAAAGCGGAAGAGTTATTTTACATGTTGATATGAATTCATTTTTTGCTTCGGTTGAAATAGCAAATGATCCAACATTAAAGGGGAAACCAGTTGTAGTGGCTGGAAATGAAAAAGAGCGTAGAGGAATAATCGTAACAGCAAGCTATGAAGCTCGAGCTTATGGAATTCGGGCAACAATGCCATTATGGGAAGCTCGAAAAAAATGTCCGGAGATGATTGTGAGAACTCCAGATCACGAAGCTTACCGAAAAGTCTCAAGGCAAATTTTTGAAAAATTAGGTTTAATAAGTCCTAAAATTGAAGTGGCATCAATTGATGAAGGCTATATTGATATAACAGATTGTGATGAGAAGCTAGGTCATCCAATTGAAATAGCTGAAATGATCCAGTTAATGTTATTAGAAGATTTAGATATGCCATGCAGCATTGGTATTGGTCCAAATAAATTTCTCGCTAAAACAGCTTCAGATATGAAAAAACCACTTGGTATTACTGTACTTCGAAAAAGAGATGTCCCAATTACTTTATGGCCTAGAAGGGTAGGAGAGATGCATGGGGTTGGTAAGAAAACCGAAGAAAAATTAAATGAAATTGGAATCTTTACAATAGAAGATTTGGCCAAAAGTAACGAGAAGCAATTGCAAGATTTGCTAGGTGTAAACGGTGTATCGTTAAGAAATAAAGCAAATGGAATAGATGAGAGAGAAGTCGATCCTAGTCGGATGCTTTCACATAAAACAATTGGCCAATCAACAACATTTTCATTTGATGTGTTTGAGGAGCCGATGATTGTTGAAAAATTTGAAGCCCTTTCTAAGCGTGTAGCTGAACGGTTAATTAAGAAAGGTTTAGTTGCAGACACTGTGACAATTACACTTCGCTTTAGTGATCGAAAAACAATTAATCGTAGTAAAAAACTTCCTACTCCTGTCCAACAGGGGAATGAAATCTTTAAAGAAGCATTTGATCTTTGGAAAAGAAATTGGAGCGGTGAACCATTACGCTTAATTGGGGTAACTGCATCACAATTAAATCCAAAAGATGAAATTTCAAAGCAATTGGATCTATTTTCTTTTGAAAAGGATGCAAAACAAGAACCATTATTTGAAACTTTACATAAATTGCAGGATAAATATGGTGAACAAGTTATCAGTTTAGGTAGACAAAAAAAGAAGAAAATTGATCGGAATAATATATTAGATATACTGAAGTCAACAGAATAAATGAGTTTCGACCTAAATTAAACTAAAAAGGGCTGTCCAAAAAAATTAGACAGCTTTTTTAGTTTATTTGTCCTTTTATACTTTCTCGATAACAATTTTATTAGCTGTATCAAGATATGGTTCGACTGCGTTTAGTACATTTTGATTATCTTGATAAGCTCCTATTTGAACGCCATCAACAATTACCCTGTGCATGTTAGATTTAGAAGTAAGGTTAAATGCACGTACTAATCCATTTACATGCCCTTGAGCTACTTTTTGACGCCAGTTTGGATCTTTAAGCTTTGCTGCATCACTTGCATTATCAATGAATCCATTTTCAGTCAAAATAGCTGGCATATTTGATTCACGTAATACATGGAAATTAGCTTTCTTTTTTCCACGATCAGTTAGACCGTTCACCTTTACGATCTCCTCGTGTAAAATGTTTCGATACCCAGCAGATTGCGACGTATCCGAAAGACTATCGTGAATATAATCTTCGTACCCAGACGCTGTTGAATTAAATGAATTAATATGAACAGATAAAAAGTAAGTTGCCCCCCATGAGTTTGCGTCATTTGTACGTTCAGCTAACGAACGATCAGTATCAGTAGATCTACTCATTCGAACTACAACATCATTATATTTATTCAGTAGATCTCTAATTCTTAATGCGATATCTAAAGTTAAGTCTTTTTCCTTTAATCCATTACCTACTGCGCCTGAATCAGTGCCACCATGACCTGGATCTAAATAAAGTTTCAACAATATTCTAATTCCCTCCTTACGATAAAGTATTCAAAATAGATGGATTTGAAATGGACAAGCAACTACTATATATAGCCAAAATGGATTAGATTCTAACCAATGTTTAAAAGAACAAGAATTGGTTAGAGAGATCATGAATTATATTTAAAGGATTTACATATTAATTCTATATTGATGGAAAAAAATCATATCATACGATTAATCCACTATTTTTATCAAAAAATAATAAAGCATAAAATAAAGCAAATTAATAGACATAATAAAACGAGATGGGTAAATAGGAAAAGGACTTGATTGAATGAAACAATTAAATATATTTACCGCTTTTTTTCGAAGTAGTATTTTAGGATATGGTGGAGGACCTTCTACAATCCCTCTAGTTTATAAAGAAGTTGTCAATACGTATAAATGGATGAAGGACGAAGAGTTTTCTGAAATATTAGCAATAGGGAATATGCTTCCTGGACCGATTAATACAAAGTTGGCAGGTTATATCGGTTATCGGGTTGGTGGTATAATCGGCATGCTTAATGCGATTATTGCAACGATTTTACCGACAATTATATTAATGATTGTTCTATTAACATCATTATCATCATTTAAAGATATCAGATGGGTTAATGGAATGAAGAAATCAATTGTACCTGTAGTAGGCGTAATGTTAGGTGTATTGACATGGCAATTTTATCAAAGTTCAAAAAAAGGATTGAAAACACCAACAATTTTAATTCATTTAGTTGTAGCTTTGTTTCTAATTCAATTTTTACAGATCCATCCAGCAATTGTGATAGGTGGTTTACTAGTATTTGCACTCTGCCAGCCGGTAAAGGTAGCTTCCTCAGATGACCAGAATACGAGGAAGGGACGGGCAAATTAATGATTTATTGGAAACTGTTTCTTTCTTTTCTAATTACAAATCTTTTAGGATATGGTGGAGGGCCTGCAACCATCCCATTAATCCAAACTGAAGTTGTCACGCAAAAACATTGGTTAACTCAACAAGAATTTCATGAAGCATTTGCAATGGGGAATGCATTGCCAGGGCCAATTGCAACTAAAATGGCAGGATATATAGGATATAAAATTGGAGGGGTTTTTGGCTCATTTATAGCAGTGTTTGCAACAGTTGTTCCTTCATTATTATTAATGATTTTTTTAATAGGATTACTTCATAAAAATCGGGATTCAATACGTGTTAAGAGAATGACTTCATATGTAAAACCGACAATTGTAGTTCTATTAGGACTACTTACATATGAATCTTTTTCTAATTCGTTTCAAGATATTGGAGCTTTACAAGTTATTTTTATTGCTGTTTGTACATTTTTCATCATGGGAAAATTAAAAATTCATCCAGCTCTTGTTGTACTTGGTGCATTAATATATGGTGCCATAAATCTTTAGAACTAATAAAAATAAATAAAAAAGAAACCAATTNNAATTGGTTTCTTTTTTATTTTCATTTTCTTTAGCCATAACTTCATCATAATCCTTATTAAACCAAAGTGGATCCATATTATCTACTTCTCCATTGTAATTAATCAAAATTTCCTCGCCAGCTTTAATATCTCTGTAAGCGTAAAAATCAAATGTGTGGTTATCAAAGTTAATGTCGTAAACTGCATTTGCTTCATAAGAATGGTTGAATAGCATCCCGTATCCTAGAAGAATTGCTGTATGGTTAATCCCATATTCAAATGCATAATCTGCTAATAATGTTTTTTCGATATGTTCATGTTCTTCGTTCGGGTAAGAAATTACGGGTGCCTCATGTATTAGCTCACCTTTTGCAATATCACGTGTTGCAAAGACACCTCGATTAAATTCACCGTCACTCAAAGTAGAAGTTTTAATTTCAATCATCATTACACCTATAATTCTCTCTTAAGTCTTTATAGATAGTTTGCCACTATTTTTAATATAAATCAATTTTTTTTAATTCAATTGTCATATTTGATAATCTGTTTAATGCCAAAAAAGTAATGAAATAAAGCAAGTCTTCTACCAAGAAGAAAATAAATAAAATTAGAAAAATCTAAGTATATAATTTGCCAATTCATCAAATTATAAAATTGTTATACATAATAAGGAGGCAGATTATAATGAATTTTTTTAATAAGATTATGATTTTATTGATTGTAATGTCTTCTATTCTTCCAGGATATAAGCATGCAGATGCTTCGACAAAAAAGGAGATTCTGCAAATTGAAGGATATAAGTCAAAGCAAACTGTAACACAAATTCCTAAGCTAACTGATATTTTCCAAGTTTCTACGAATCAAATTCTAATCACTTTTGATACACAAGTTGATATTAATTTAGGAACAAAAGCATCAGTTTACTGGATTCAAAGTCTGTCTGAGCAGATTCCTACTGGAATTGCATCACTTGGGAGCAACGGTAACTTTAATTCGAGGAATGCTTTATCAGATAACCAAGTTTCCATTAGAAAGGTACAAGGTGACAACAATTCATTTTTGTTAACATTTAAGCAGGAAATTCCTTCACATAAGAGATTTAAACTAGTAGTACGTAATTTAAACGCTGCAGGTGGAAAACCATATAATGGTGAGAATGGTGTGAAAGTATTTACAGGAAAATAAAAATATCCAGATCCCCTATACTAAGGGGATTTTTTTATGTTCGTTTAAAAAAGTTTTAAAAAATATAGAATATGAAATTGACATTGACGTTGCGTAAAGGTGTATTGTAGAGATGTCAGGAGGTGGCCCCATGGAATATACAGTACAAAAGCTTGGGCGTCTAGCAGGAATTAGCACTAGAACTCTAAGATATTATGATGAGATTGATATTCTTAAGCCGGCAAGAATTAACTCATCTGGATATCGAATTTATGGGCAATCAGAAGTAGATCGATTGCAACAAATCTTATTTTACAGAGAACTAGGTATAAATCTAGAACAGATTAAAGAAATTATTACATCACCTGATTTTAACAGTGCCAAAGCATTAAAAGAGCATCATGAGCAGCTTCTTGATAAAAGAAAGCAATTGGATTTATTAATTAAAAACGTAGAAAAGTCAATTGCACTAACAGAAGGGAGAATTACTATGTCGGATAAAGAAAAATTTGAAGGCTTTAAGAAAGATATGATAGAAGAAAATGAAAAGAAATACGGTAAGGAAGCGCGTGGAAAATATGGTGACGAAGCAGTTAATAAGGCTAATCAAAAAGTAATGAATATGACAGAAGAAGATCATAAAGAGGTAACACGACTTTCTGATGAATTAGCAAAAACATTAACTGAAGCATTAAAAACGGGGGACCCATCAAGTGAAATTGCACAAAAAGCAGCTGATTTGCATAAACAATGGTTAACATTTTATTGGAATTCCTATAGTAAAGAAGCACACGCAGGTTTAGCACAGATGTATGTAGATGATGAGCGCTTTAGAGCACATTATGATAAAGAACAACCTGGAACTGCTGAATTTTTAAGGGATGCAATTCATATTTACACAAATTATAAAAAATAAAAATATAAAACGGTGTACTTAGAAAATATCTAAGTGCACTTTTTTTATGAAATTTTGGAAAAAAATAGTAAGTGTATTTTACGAAATTTGGTATAATAATTTTTATGACTGATCCATTTAAGTAATAAATTTTATTGGTCAGTTGATAAATTTTTAAAAAATGGAATGTTTATGTACAATATAGGTAAGAATTTGATTTAATAATTCAATTTTTAAACTAAGGATGTACTAAAATGGAAGAACAATTTGTACCAAGGAAAGAGCGACATAAGAAGCGTTTTTTGAAAAAAAGTCAAAATATTGAACGTGAAAATATAAAATTTAGCACATATATTAAAAGTGTATTTTATTATTTTCTATTATTTTTAATTTTTAATCTTGTTCAATTTTATATATTTCAGCATGTTAATCATACGATCAAATCGCTTGAAAGTTTTGATATAGCAAGAGCAATTCTATCAGGTTTAATCTATTTGATTTGTATTATCTGCATTGAAGATACATTTAGAAGATATCAAATACCTTCAATCTTTATTCGAGTATTAATACCAATTTTAATGTTTATTTTAGCAATAATCACTATGTATACTTTAATCTATGTATTTTTCTAAAATGGATTATTTATAACTAAAAAGACTAAAAAGTATTACTTTTTTAAGGGATGTAATGCTTTTTTTTGTTGAATATAGTTTGTAATTGGGAAACTGCTTTGAGAGTGATTTATTTAGTTTATGCTGTATAAGAGTAAATAGATGGGTGCTAAGAATATAAATCGCAGCCCATCCATCTGTAGAAACAGAATAATTCTATTGAAATATGGAATGTTCTTTTGAGAATGAGATTAATAATGGGATAAAGTGCCTTTAAATCTTCAATTAGAATTGATCTTGTATATTTTTTATAATGATTGATTTGAATTCATTTCTAATAATCTTTTTTGAATCCAGACAGCAGCTTGCGTTCCATCACCCATCGCGATTGTAACTTGTTGTGAATGTGCTACTAGATCACCTGCAGCCCATACATTCTCTACATTCGTTTCCTTTGTACGAGAGTCTACAAGGACATGCTTATTATTTAAAAGATTGACTCCTAATTGGATTGCAAGGTTATTCTGTACTTCATTTCCACTAAAGCCGATAAAAGCTCGTTCCCCAAAAATTATTTCACCACTCTGTAAACGAACTCCTTTAAACGTCGACTCGTCATCTTTAATTACTTCATTAATTAATTCTTTTCGATATTGAATTCCATTTTTTTGTAGTTGTTCAAATAATTCGGAATTTATATCAGTTCCGTCGTGATTAATATAGGTAATTTGATTAGACCAATAAGTTAATGTTATTGCTAGATTAGCTCCAACATCACCAGCTCCAAGAATTAAAACACTTTTATTTAATATTTCATATCCATCACAATCTGGGCATACGAAAATTGTGGAACCAAGGCAATCGACTAAGTTTTTAATTTGTGGAATACGATCAATCAGTCCAGTTGCTAGTAAAATTGTTTTGGCAGTATAGGATTTCTTTTCTTTGGTACTGATTTTGTAGTAGTTGTTTACTTTTTGTATACTAATTACTTTATCATCAATAAATGATACACCATAAACTTCTGCATGATTTCTACCTAGCTGTCTTAACTTTTGACCACTTATACTATCCGGCCAACCCAAAATATTGCGGTATGTTTTACATATTGTTGAACGTCCATAATTTGAGTCGATAACAAGTACTTTTCTTTGATATCTACCAAGTTGAATCGATGCTTGTAATCCCGCAAAACCGCCTCCTATTATGATACATTCATATAATTCATTCATAACTAGTCTCCTAAATCTTTTTACAAATTCATATATGTTCAATTTTTCCAATTATAAAAATTCTAAACGCGATTTCTCATTTATTCATTTTCTGGAAAAATAAAAGTTGATTGATTGATATATTATGAATATTTAAAGTGTGGTACGATTCTTCTATTAACATTAAGTTAAATTTGTTGTGGGAGTGGAAAGGGTTAAAATGAGTACAAATAAGTTGGCATTAACAAATTCTAGAACGAAAGGAATTATTCTCGTATTAACGGCAGCAATTTTATGGGGGATATCTGGAACTGTCGCACAGTTTTTATTTCAAAGAAATAGTTTTAGTGCAGAATGGTTAGTTGTTATTCGATTACTGTTTTCAGGAATCATTCTACTAATCTTTGCAAGTCTAAAGGAAAAGAAGAGTATAACTGATATTTGGAAGGACCGGAAGGATGTATTAAGTTTATTATTATTTAGTATTCTTGGGATGCTAGCAGTTCAATATACATATTTCGCTGCAATTAAAAGCTCAAATGCGGCTACTGCAACTATTTTACAATATCTTGCACCAGTTATTATTACATGCTATTTGGCAATACGTTTTAAAAAAGTACCAACCGCAAAAGATGTATTTGCTGTCGTATTAGCGCTTGTAGGGACGTTTTTGTTAGTGACGCATGGAAATATGAAAGGATTGTCTGTAACTGGATGGGCGTTATTTTGGGGACTATCGTCAGCAGTTGCTTTAGCATTTTATTCTTTACAGCCACAAAATCTTCTTAAAAAATATGGCTCAACAATCGTAGTAGGATGGGGAATGCTAATCGGTGGGATTTGTTTTAGTTTTATCCATTCACCTTTTAAATTTCAAGGTTATTGGTCAATTAGTGCATATTTTGCTGTTATATTTATCGTTATATTTGGAACATTAATTGCATTTTATTGTTATTTAGAGAGTTTAAAATATATTAATGCTTCAGAGTCTAGTTTACTTGCATGTGTTGAACCCTTATCTGCAGCTGTGTTATCAGTTATTTGGCTAAGAGTAAACTTTGAAATCTTAGATTGGATTGGTAGCTTATGTATTATTAGTACAATTGTCATTTTATCATTAGCTGATCATAAAAAAAGTTCTAAAAAAACTAATCTGTCAAAAGAGAGCATAAAAAGACAGGTTTAATCAATTTAATCTTGTTAGGATGTAAATAAGGGAGGAGTCATATGGCTTGGATTGAATCATTACAAAAGGCAATCGACTATATTGAAGACAATATACTAAATGAGTTAACGATTGAAGAAATTTCTAAGCAAGCAAATTCGTCAGTTTTTCATTTCCAGCGGACATTTTCTATTTTAACGGATATTAATATTGCTGAATATATAAGGCGACGAAGATTGACGTTAGCGGCAAATGAATTAACTACAACTGATCGAAAAATAATTGATATTGCCTTGAAATATGGATATGACTCTCCTGAAGCTTTTGCAAAAGCGTTTCGTAGACAGCATGGTGTAACACCAAGTGAAGCAAGAAAGTTTATTGGACATCTAAAATCGTATAACCGCCTCGTAATTCAGGTGAGTTTGAAAGGAGCAGAACCAATGCAATTTAATATTGTCGAAAAAAGTGCTTTTCAAGTAGTCGGGGTGAAAAAAGAGTTTTCTTATTTGAATGATCAACAACAACAACTGATTCCTGAAATGTGGGAAGAGGTTAATGCAAATGGTACGAGTGATCGATTGTACGAAATAAACAATGGAGATATTAAAGGTGTTTTAGGTGTGTGTATGATGAGTGAGGAGCAAAAAGAAAAAAATCTATTAGAATACTGGGTTGCATCCGTACATGAAGGTGATACGCCAGAAGGATTTTTTAATCATGAAATTCCTGCATCCAAATGGGCAGTATTTGGTGTTCATGGAGCAATGCCGCATGCAATACAATCTGCATGGAAGAAAATTTTTTCTGAATGGTTTCCTTCAAGTGGGTATTCCCATGCAGGAATTCCGGAATTCGAGCTTTATCCAGAAGGTAATCCATTTAGCGAAGATTATTATTCAGAAATTTGGATTCCGGTAAAATAGATTTATTGTTTAAAAGTGAAATAAAAGGTGCATCTCTAAGAGAGCACCTTTCCTTTATGTAATCCCTTATCCTCGTAAAGCCTCTAAAACAACTTGTGCTTTATAGCCCTCTGAGAAATCTATGATCGTTGCCTTTTCACCTTTTAGAGCTTTTACTAAATTATTAATTAATGAATCGTCTAAAGATTGATCAGATTCTATTAGTTGAATCGATTCGCCAATTTTCCCTCCTTCTAAATTAGCCCAATTTACTAATGAAAGAGTTCCTTTTGAACCGTAAGCTGTGAATTTGATTTCTTCTTCACCTGCAATCTGGCTTAATCCATCAATTAGGACAGGTGTCCCATTCTCTAATTCTAAAAAGGCGATTATTCCATTTTCAGATGCAAGTGGGTCAGCTGGATATTGAATATTCTTAGCGTTCACTTTCAAGTCACCAAAGATTTTTTGAATTTGTTGAATATAATGCACACCAACCTCTAATACGTATCCACCTTGTTCTTTTGTGGCAACCCATTCATTTTGTTGCCAAAGTCTCGGCCAATTTGGAAAACGCAATTTTAATTCGATTCTTCTTAGGTCACCTACATATCCTGACTTAATTAAGTTAGCAAAAGATTTGCTGCCAACATTGTAGTTTAAAGGAAAGTTCATCGCATGAAAAATACCCTTTTCTTTTGCTTGAGTATATAGTCCTAGAGCTTCCTCGGTTGAATTTGCTAAAGGTTTTTCGCAAAGGATGTTTATTCCTTTGGCGATTACATCAGATACTACAGCATAATGATATTTTGGAGGTACTGTAATATAAACGAGATCAAGTTCAACATTTTCAAGCATATCTTGATGATTTGTAAAAGTTAAAACTGAATTTAATTGATTACTAGTTTCTTTAACTCTTTCTTCTAATGTGTCACAGATTGCCACTATTTTTGTTTCTTGATGATTTGAAAACAAAGGAATTAATCTTTGGCCAATAGCGCCAAGACCGATAATACCAACTTTTATCATAAGAAAAACACCCTTCGAAATAGATTTATAATGTAATTATAGTAAGAAAAGTTAATTTATTAAAGAAAGAGATACGCTTTTCAAAGTTAAATGTATTTAGGTATTACAAATTACTTATGGACAATGAATTATTAAGCAAAAAGATTTGTGAATTTCCAAAATTATAGAGCTATTTAGAAGGTTTTTCGTCATAGAAAGCGAATACAATCTATTAATGAGTAATGGAGGTGACATCATGGAGAAGAAACCATTGTATTATGATGGTAGTGGAGATGCAGTAGAATACATTCAATCTGAAGTAATAAAAAGGGAAATGATTATTGATCCAGAAGTACGAAAAAATGTAGCTGGTAATCCATTTATCATTGATTGGAGTCAAATTAAAGAAGCTTCGAATTAATAGCTTATTTTTTTTGTAATCTGTTCTTAATTAAGAACAGATTGTTTTGATTATCGAATCAATACTTATTAATTAAATAAAAAAGGATGTTCAAAAAGTTGGTATTTACACTTTCTGAACATCCTTTTGTTAATGTATATTAACAGTTTCCATCTATGTCGCAGCTTAATGAAGACTGCTCTACTAATTTTTGGTTAGTTAATGCTTGAAGAAATGCTTCTTTACTTTGTACGCCTTGTAAAACTCGGTCACCAATAATGAATGTTGGAACTGCATTAATAAAATTAGGATTTTGGATTGATGCGTCATACTTTGTATTTGAAACGGCTTCAAGGAATTCAGAACGGTTTAAGCCAATACTTTCAGCAATATTGGCAAGTATGTTTTCATCACCAATTTCTTTACCTTCTGTCCAGAATCCTGCTAATACAGCTTGAGCGTATTTTGAACCTTTCCCGTTTTCTTCTGCAAATAAAAATCCTCTATGAGCTTTTTTTGTTGAAGGATGAGGGTCCATTGTTGGTAAAATCATCTCCACGCCAAGCTTCTGTGCAAGTGGTTGAACTCCGAATTTCCATCCTTGTTGAATATATGAACTATTTGGACTTAAAGGTTCAGTTCCTTCAGGTCTTAATTGAAATGGCTTCCATTCAAGTTCTACACCGTCTACTTCTTTAAGGGCTTCTTCAAGTGGTTTTTTTCCTAAATAACAAAACGGACATACATAGTCCGAATAAATCGTAACTTTCATTTCATAATCCTCCTAAATCAATTAAAGAAAGTATAAACAAAATAAGTACTAAATCTCAATTTATTAGCTTGAAAATATAAATTTCTTTTTTTATTATGAGTTTAATTGTGTTTAAGGCAACACAATATACTAAACAAATCTTGAATAAAAAAAGAAATAGAGCATTTAAGCGCTATTTCTTAACATCATTCAAGTCATTATTTGGAGGATTTTCTGGTGGTGGATTCGTTTCAATTCTAGCCGGATTTAGATCTATAAATGAGTTTAAAAAATATTTCCTTCTTAAAAGTAAAACTGATAATAGTAATAGGCCACAAATTGATGTGAAAATCATTCCAGTAAGTAATCCACCTAAATACATGAAAGTGTCCATTTGTGATGTAAATAGTGACCAAATTAAAATTGAAAGGATTCCGTCTGCTAAAACGATTGCAAGCGATACTACTAAAAATGGTAAAAATTGTCCAGTTTCTTTTGTTTTCTTTGAAACATACTTATATCCAATTGGCACTGATAAAAAGATGATAAAACAATAGAAGAGTAATATGAAATCACGAATTGACATAGTATCACACCTAACTTTTTTTGTTGGTACTATACTATATGCTGAATATTCATATAATTGGACAAGATATTTTTTTATTTACCGATTTTTACTTTTTTCTTTTTAACTTCTCCTTTTTCAGGCTTTTTAGGGTCGAAGTTATCGAATTCCTCTTTTGTTTTTGGCACTTCGATATGACCTGTTCTAATATTAGCTTCATATAATTTAACTTGTTCTTTTGTATCTTTATTTAAATTTTTATCAGTTTTTGCAAGTCCAACCCCATTTTCTTTTATACCCCATTTTAAGATACGCCCACCTTGAAAGTTACCTTTTAATTTTTTAGTAATCACTTCATTTACACCTTTATCAATCCTTTTAATTGCAGATGTAAGTGTCACATTCTCAGGTAATCCTTCTTTATATTGATCCCGGTCAACACCAATTACCCAAATTTTTTTGCCACTCTTCTTTAATTTTTTAGCTTCAGTAAATACCCCTAAGCCTGTTTTCCCTGCTACTTGGAAAATAATATCGACGCCTTCATCATTATATAAGGATTTGGCTAATTTACTTCCTACTTCGGGTTTATCAAAAGAATTTGCAAATTTCGTCATAACTTTTATTTTTGGGTCTTCTGACATAACACCTGCTTTAAAACCGTATTCAAATCTTTTAATAAACGGATCTTTTGTACCTCCGATAAACCCAACTTTATGTGTTTTAGTGTTCATTGCTGCTGCAATTCCAGCGAGGAATGCTGATTGTTCTTCGCGATAGGTAACACTTACGACATTTGGTTTTTCTACAATCCCGTCGATAATTACAAAATCAGATTTCTTTTCTTTACTAGCAATTTCAGCGATTGCTTTCTGAAAAGAATAGCCTATGCCAAATACTAGATCATATTTTTTTTTAGCGTACTTCATTAATTCTTTCTTTGCATCTTTATCTGTAGGGGCATCAGTTTTTACATAATTTTTATTTTCTTTCCAATTATGTTTCTTGCCTGTTTTTTTAATACCTTCCCAAACTGCTTGATTAAATCCTTTGTCATTAATTTCAGTTTGACCCATAACGATGCCAATTTTAAAATCTTTCTCCTTTTCTTTCTCTGAGGCACTGATATTATTATTTCGACTACTACAGCTAGTTAAAGTAATACTAGCTATGATTGAAATGGTAGCGATTTGGAAAAACCGTTTTCGCATTGTTTTCCTCCATATATTTATATTTAAAAAACTAAGCTCTATTGTGTAAATTTCCCAATCAATTCATAAATCATTCTTTAAAGTGTTGGCAATTTAAAATACAAATGGTACTGTTACAAGTAGAAATTATATAGATGGAGGCATAAACGTGAAGCTTGTATTTTTAGGAACGGGAGCAGGAATGCCATCAAAAGGTAGAAATGTAACAAGTATAGCATTACAGCTTTTAGAAGAAAGAGGAGCTACTTGGCTATTCGATTGTGGTGAGGCAACACAGCACCAAATTCTACATACGACAATTAGACCACGAAGAATCGAGAAAATTTTTATTACCCATTGTCATGGAGATCATATCTTCGGATTGCCTGGGTTATTAAGTAGTAGAACTTTTTTAGGTGGAGAGGATCTATTAACTATTTATGGACCTAAAGGAATTAAAGAATATGTAGAGACTAGCTTTCGAATTAGTGGAACTTACATAAAATATCCCATTGATTATATTGAAACGACAGAAGGCATAATTTTTGAAGATGATCAATTTATTGTTCAAGCCCTCGAGCTTGAGCACGGCATTCAATCATTTGGTTATCAAATTATTGAAAAGGATTTACCTGGAGAATTAAATGTAGAGGAATTAAAGAAGGCTGGTGTAAAACCAGGACCAGTTTATAAGTTCCTAAAAGAAGGCAAAACCGTAACTTTAGAGGACGGAAGAATGTTAAATGGCAAGGATTTCATTGGTCCTTCAAAAAAAGGTAGACGTATCGCAATTGCAGGTGATACACGTATAACTGATAAGAGTAACATACTAGCAAGAGGTATGGATGTATTAGTTCATGAATCAACCTTTTCTGATGAGGAAGCTAGTCATGCATTTGACTATTTCCACACAACGAGTACTCAAATTGCAAATGTTGCGAAATGTGAGGGGATTAAAACACTTTATTTAACTCATATTAGTGCAAGATATCAAGGTGATGCTTCAACTAAATTATTAAGTGAAGCTCGTGAAATCTTTGAGCATTCATATATTGTGAATGATTTTGATGAATACGAAATTAGCAGATAAGAGAGTTATTCCCTGGGGATTTTAGCTTAATACAGGGCTTTTAAAAAGTTGAGAAGTGTACATAAAAGAATAGTTTAGTGACATGATATAAGTATTCTGTGTAAAAGGAAGGTAATGGCTTTGAAACAATTAAAAGTTATCCTTTTATTTATTTTAAGCTTCCAATTCATTTCGTATAGCTCAACTAACGCAAGTGCTGAAAGTAAAAATCGATATTACTATGAAAAGCAAGGTACTGCTATTTGGGAGGTACCTGTAAAAGAGAAAGTAATTGCTATTACATTTGATGATGGGCCAAATGATGAATATACCCCTGAAGTCTTAGATCTATTAAAGAAGTATAACGCTAAAGCAACATTTTTTTTAGTAGGTGAGAGAGTTGCGAAGTATCCTGAAGTTGCGTTAAGAGAAATAGATGAAGGACATGAAGTTGCAAATCATACTTATACTCATGCTCGACTTCAATATTTAACTGATGAGCAAATTAGGGATCAATTACATAAAACTCATGATGCAATTATTGCAGCAACGCACGTAGAACCTGTTTTATTTAGACCTCCATTTGGTTATTATAGTGAGCGTTCGATTAATACTGTACACGATCTTGGCTATTTAACTGTCATGTGGTCTTGGCATCAAGATACATTTGATTGGCAAAATCCAGGAGTATTTAAAATCGTTTCAAATGTGTTAAAAGATACTAAAAAAGGAGATATTGTTCTTTTTCATGATCACGGAGGGGACCGTAGTCAAACAATTGATGCATTGAAACAAATTCTTCCTGCGCTTCAAGAGCAAGGCTATCAATTTGTAACTGTATCACAACTATTACAATTAAAAGCAGGAGTTAAACTACCTAATTTTTAGTCAAAAACCAGATTAATGGATTATCGTTGATCTGGTTTTTTGTTTTCCTTGATAAGTAGCTTTATGATTGCGGAACAAGAAGATACTTAAAAAACAGTATTCCATGCCTTCTAATCCTGCCTAAAACTGCTCTTCTCCAACTTAAGTCTGATATAAAACCATTCCTCAGGCCATTATTCTAATATAAAAACTTGTATAAGATAGGAGTATAAGTTGAAAGGAGGCGACGAGGTCATGAAGAAGTTCTTAACTTTTATCCTCGTACTAATATTAATTGGAGTTGCTTTAGCGAATTTAGGTGGCCTGATTACTTTAGCACTTGGGTTAGTAATCACATATTTCAGTTTTAAAAAGTTTTTAAAAACAGATTCAATTTTTATGAAAATCATCTGGACGATTATTGGATTAATCGGTTTATCGATTGCCATAAGTGGTCTACCTTCTTTAATAGGTGCAGCGGCAGCCATTTTGCTTTATTACCTATATAAAGATTATAAAAACCAAAAAAAGCTTAAAGATGATGAATTTAATATTTATGATGAGAATTTTAACCCAATCAAATAATCAAATAAGAGGAGTGTATGAATATGAAAAACTTATTTACTCGTATTAAAAATCAAATCTCAGCGGATTTACACGGTTTATTAGATGAGAAAGAACAACAAAATCCTATTTCACAATTAAATTACTTTATTAAACAATCTGAAAGTGAGTTAGGTAAAGTAAAAGGATTACTTGAAAGACATTATTCGTTACGTACGAAGTTCCAAGTTGAACGTGAAGGATCTCTTCAAATGGTGCTTAAACGTGAGGAGCAATTGAAGGTTGCAAATGAAGCTTTAGAAGAAGAGTTAATTAAACGTGCAAGCGAGGATTTAACTTTCTATAAAGAACAAGCTGAGAAGTTTGCTGCTTTAATAACTAAAACAGAAGAAGAAATTAGCTTTATGCATGAGCAAGTTAATCAAATTGAAAAAAAGTTAAAAGAGCTTCATACGAAAAAATATGATTTAATGTCACGTCAAAATATGGCTCACGCAACAAAAAAGATTAATGAAACTCAACATTTACTTAATAGTAAAATGCCATCAATTGATTTCAACTATTTTGAAAAACAAATTCGTGATTTAGAACTACGAGTTCGTTCTGAATTTGACCTTCAATCATTTGATTATAAAATTGAGCAATTAAAAAAAGACCTGACAAATAAAGTTAAGCAAGAAGCTTAATTGTTTTGAAAAAGAAGAGATTTAGTCTCTTCTTTTTTTCGGGTGTTGAAAAGTAATCTTGATAATTATATACCAAATTATCGTAAAGGTAGCCCTGTGATGTTGATTTTCACTACAGGTTGCTCGCTTTCCATGGGGCGAGACCTGAGCCTCCTCGTCACGTTCGTTCCTGTGGGGTCTCAGCCTTCCCGCATTTCCCATAGGAGTCGATCAACCTTCCGTTCCAATCAACTTATTCAAATAAAAAAGTCTACAATAATATTATATTAATTTCCTTTACTTAGGGTAAAAATAACAATTTGTTCAACGGTTAGTACGGCAATTAAGATAGAATATCGAATTTATTAACAAATAATTTGAACTTTTTTATGCTTTTAACTTGTGAAAAGAAATAAAGTATTACTAGGGTTTGTTGGTATAAAAATAATTCTAAACTCAAAATTTACTTTTCGATATTTATAAAGCGATTTTCCTGATTTTGAAAGTTTATATAAGCGAACTTTCTTTTTATGTTTTTTCCAATTATAAGGCGTTACTACTTTTTGATGATTTTTTAATTTTGTACAATGTTCCAACTTTGGACATAATGCACACACTTTTCGTTTGACTCATATTCTCTATAGTCCTCTCTTGTCGTTGTACTATATCTAAGTTCTTGATTGTTTGGACAATATGAACATTTACTTCTATTCTCATTTGATTTTAAATGAGTTGAATCGAATCTTTAACATCATGTCACCTTAGCTTTTTGATAATTTAATTATATTAAGAGATGAATCCCGATAGATTGAAATTCGTCAAAAAGATTTGACACTTTTTTGAAAGATTGTTGGTTTTAAAAGATTTTACAGTAATCTTTGGGGAATGATTGGAACGTAAGGTGCGAGACTCCTGTGGGAATAGAGGGAAGGGTGAGACACCGCAGGCTCGCCGAGGAGGCTCACTTCTCTCCCCACGGAAAGGGAGCGAGGCCACTGAAAAACCCTATGATTTTTGAAAAAGTCCGATTTCCAAAAATCTCCATCCCCACTTTTGTCTCTATATTGGGTTAAAAAGTATTGCATCATTCCCACTTTAGCTATAAAAATCAAGGTTTTTATGGGAATTGATTTTT
>NZ_NULG01000054.1 GCF_002577195.1 Bacillus sp. AFS041924 | reverse complement strand
TATTCGGGTAACATTTCATAAAGCAATAGCGTTTTTTTTATAAATAACATCTCTTTTAAAATAAACCGTTGTTGTTTGGAAAGAGTAACCCTATAACAAACGCCAATCTGCCGCTAGTACAGAGATTGGCGTTATTGTTATTTCATTAAGAATATTTTATTAAATAGATTGATAGCTTTAACAACAACTGTTTGTAGAAATTTATCGATTAATATTTTAGATGTTGAATGTTTTTGTCAAAATAGCAAATAAATCAATTCTCATTATAATGTGATTAGAATTTTATGAAAATCCATAATAAGCTAACTATTTTAAATTCAGAAGGGAGACGAAGAACTTAATGAGCCAAAGGAGAGACAAGAAAAGAATAATCGCTTTTAACGTAGTGATGAGCTTAGGAGTCCTATTAGGAACAGTTACTCCACTAAACTATCACTCTACAGTAAAAGCGGAGACGAATACGAATGTAAAAGCAAAAGATGTTTTAACTCATCTTACAGAGGAGCAACGATCTGCATTAAGAAATATACAGTTAAATGATAGTGTAGGTCTTAAGCTTGATCCAAATGTGGATCTTAATAGTAATAAAGAAATTTCTGTCATCGTGGAATTCAAACAGAAGCCTGAAAAAGTTGCTCAGTTAGTAGCAGAGATCAATGGTAAAAGCTTATCAGCGAGTAAAGCTAGAAGTTTAAGAGATGGTGACCAATCATCATTTCAACAAGATTTAAAAACGATTTTTAAAGAGGATATTCAAAAAAAGAAATCTTCATTCAAAGTTAAACGTATCTATAAGAATGCCTTTAATGGAGTAGCGATCACACTTCCTGCAAATAAGGCCAAAAGCTTGTTATCATCTGATGCTGTAAAGGCAATTTGGAGCGATAATGTAGTTCAACTTGATTTGCCGAAAAAAGAAAATACAACAAAACAGAATACTTCTTCTGTGAACATAGCAGGCGGAAACTCATATCTCGGCGTAGATAAATTACATGATGAGGGTTTCACAGGTAAGGGAATTAAAGTCGGAGTAATTGATACTGGAATTGATTACAACCATCCTGACCTAAAAGATGCCTATAAAGGTGGCTATGATTTTGTAGATAATGACATAGATCCAATGGAAACGACGTATACGGATTGGAAGAATTCAAAAAAAGTCGAAACTTCTAATGGATCAACTTATTACACAGAACATGGAACACATGTATCTGGGATTATTGCTGGACGTGGCGAAAACAATAGTGAGTATGCGACGACTGGGGTGGCGCCAGATGCTGACCTTTATGTGTATCGTGTACTTGGTCCATATGGTTCAGGCTCAAGCGATGCGATTTTATCAGGGATTGATAAGGCTGTCGCAGATGGGATGGATGTCATTAACTTATCACTAGGTGCTTCTGTTAACGATCCACTATTTCCAACAAGTATGGCAGTAAATTATGCCGTTTTAAGTGGCGTAACAGCTGTCGTAGCAGCAGGGAATTCAGGTAGTAATTTGTATACGTTAGGTTCACCTGGTGCTGCTGCTTTACCTTTGTCCGTCGGTGCAAGTGATGTGCCAATTGAAATGGAAGCGTTTACGATTTCGATGCAAGGCGAAAGTGCCAAACAAGCTCAGGTACGTTTAATGGCAAAAGAATATTCAGATAATATACCAGGGTTAAAAGGGAAAACATTTCCTATTGTAGACGTTGGGGTTGGTAGCTCAAGCAACTATTCTGGAAAAGATGTAAAAGGGAAGTTTGTACTAGTCGCACGGGGTTCAATTACTTTACAAGATAAAGTGAAGTATGCACGGCTAAAGGGAGCAGCTGGAATTTTGATGTATAATGACAATCCAAATGAAGGGTTTATTCCCTATTACCTTGGAGAAGGTACAACCAGTATCCCCACATTCTCTGTATCGAATGCTGAAGGATTAGAGTTATTAAAAAATGTACAAGCAGGTAATGCATCTTTTACATTTACTGAAATGGGTAGAGGAACTTTAGAAGGAGACACATTAGCAGATTTCAGTTCTCGTGGACCATCTCGTATCAATTATGATATAAAGCCGGAGATTGTGGCACCGGGTGTTTCCATTATGTCAACAGTACCATCGTATATAAACAATAAAGATAATCAAAGCGACTACCAGTATGCATATCAAAGATTGTCTGGGACTTCAATGGCATCACCTTACACTGCGGGAGTTGCAGCAGTTATGTTGCAAGCGAATCCGAATCTTCAGCCTGAAGATATAAAGTCGATCCTGATGAATACAGCTGATGACTTGAAAAAAACTTATAGTGTATTTGAAGTAGGAGCAGGCCGAATTGATCCATATAAAGCTGTACATACAGGGATGGAGATTGAAGTTATTGATAAAACACCGATTATTAATAATGGTGAAGAAACATCTATTCAAGAAAAAACAGGCGGCATCAGTTTTGGTTCTTTTGGAGCTACAGGAAATGATCTTTTAGAGAGCCGTAAAATTGTCCTATCTAATTTGGAAAGTGAGAATAAAACCTTTGATGTAGCTGTAAAATTTCAAACTGGAGTAAGGGGTTCCAAGAATGCGGAACAAAACAATGTACATGTCATTACGGATTCAGAGATAAAGGTTAAAAGGGATAATCAAAAGCAGTCGAAGGTATCGATTTTTATTCCAAAAACTGCTGAAAATGGTACATATGAAGGTTATGTAGTTTATACAAACAAAGCAAATCCAAAGGAGACTTATAAGGTACCATTTGCAATACGTGTTGTTGAAGAGGGAATGGGAGACTTAAATTTCGCTAATCCTTCTATGTCCACTGCGCCAAATGGTGTTAGTCAAATTTATCCAACAAGTTTACAGTTTGGTTTTAGTGTGAAATCTCATATGAAGTTTATAGATGCAGTGTTAGTGGATGGGAAATCAGGTAAAGACCTTGGGTATATTGGCAAGATTGACGGAATGGCAGTCAATGAAAATGTAGACTATGGCTGGCTTGGTTACGATGGATCGTATAAGCCATTTACAGGAAATAAAAATCAGCCAATCTCTGATAAAGTTGTCTATGCATCGCAAGGACAATACAAGTTTAAATTAATTGGAACAAATGATCATGGAAAAACATTTACAATTCAAAAAGATTTCTTCGTTGATAATAAAATTCCGGACTTCCAAACTAATGTAGATGATAAAAACGTTATCGAATACGCTGCAAATCAAACATCTTATCCGATTAAAGCAACTGTTATTGATAAAGATGTGGCAGAAATGCAGGCTCTTGGCTTTGATATTGATCAATCTAAAAATAAGGTAGGATTTTCTTATTCTGGTTTTACCGGTTATCCTGACATCGTAAAGCAAGTAGATCATAACGGACAGTTGGAATGGGACCTTCCACTAGATAGTCGCAAAGAAGTAATTACTGCAAATATAGATGGACTTGATGCAGCAAACAATCGAAAGAAACGTACAACCGTTTACTTTTTGAAAGAAGGTACACCTTATGTAACAGGTGACCTAGACAAAAAAGTAGTCAGACCAGGCGATACAGTGAAATATTCATTAACCGTCCAAAACTTGAAGGATTTAAAAGAAGCAAAATTTACAATGAAAATTGATCCTAAGCAGGTGGAAATTGTAAATGTAGAGGCACGTCCTGAAATTTCAAAGTATAGTCCTATAGATATAAAATACGAATCAAAACCAATCAATGGTGGACAATATATCGACGAAGTATATACGTTGCCAATGGATGACACACATGAAGTAACAGGAGATATTCCTATGATTGATGTTTATTTAAAAGTAAAAGAAGGAAGCCAGCTGGATCAAACTGGATTTTTGACTTTTAATACTCTTCTGACAGATCAAACAGGAAAATGGGTTTTTGCCCAACCTTTCTTTGACTACAACAAAATTCAGGTAGCTCAAACTAAAGCAATAGTATCAGGGATGGTTATATCTCAAGGTTTACTCTCTGAAAACAATGTGTGGAATGAGGCGTTAGATTATTCGAAAATAGGTGGGAAAATAAAGCTGGAAGGTTCACAAGGAACCGTACTCGAACTAAATTTAAATAATAAAAGTTCTTACAGTTTCGGAAATGTTCCACTGACTGATAATGGCTATACTGTATCAATTGATGTGCCGGGACATTTTACTTATTACGATACAGTCGATACAGCTACTAAAAAAGGAGATTTGTTAGCTGGTTTAAACTCATTAGTAAATGATGCTTATGTTATCGCAGGAGATGTAAACAAAGATAATGTTATTGATGTATTGGATGCAGAATATATTAGAACTTTTTGGGGAACAAACAAGCGCGCAGCAGATATCAATTACGATGGGATTGTAAACAAAAAAGATATGAAATTCGTAAAATTAAACTATTTAAAGCAAAATTCAACATTAGACTATTTGCATCCAGGTTCTTCACCTAAGGCAAAAAAAATATATAAGGGTGACACCCTGGAATCTATTATGTATGAACTTGGAATGGAATAAAAAGTAATTGAGTTAAGACAATCAAGAGACTGGTTCAATGAAAGCAATTATTCGCTCATTGAATCAGTCTTACTTAGTTGCTTTAACTAACTGTCTTATATTTTATTCATAAACAAATGCAAAATTAGAAAAATAGACTAGTAATTTAGTTCTAAATATCAATGACCCTTAGAGATAAATAGGCTTTTTTATATACTTTCATGTTGGAGTTTCCAATCAACTAAAAAATTCTAACTGAAGGTTAACATAAATTAATAAATTATAAGATTAAGAGGGGAGCGTTTTAAGTTTATGAGCAATAATAAGAAAATTCCTTTTCGATTGATTACAGCAACTACATTAGCTGCAATGTTTTTAACTACACCAGGATATGCACAAATTACAAAAGAAAATCCATCTACACATTCGAATATTAATACGAATGTGCAAGGTGTGTTAAAAAATTATTTAGCTGATCTCTACAAAGAAGCATCTAAAGATTCTAATCAATCAGTCTATAAAAATATTAATGAAAATAATTCAAAAGTTTATGCTGCAAATGAGAAAGTACGTGTAATTGTTGAAGTACAAGATCCGGAACAAGCTACACAAACAAAAGCAAAGGTAAGTAAAAAAGCTTTAATGAAACAAAAGCAAGACGATGTTGTTTCTAAAATGACAAAAAAGAAGCTGAATCCAAAAGTTAGGCATCGTTTTTATGAAGGATTTAATGGGTTAAGTTTAGATACAGAATACAAAAATATTAAAGATTTACAGGCAATGCCAGGTGTAACAAATGTACATATTGCAAGAACTTATGAACAAACGATGAAAACGAGTAAAGAGTTAGTACAAGCACAAAGTGTATGGGAAAAATATGGTTATGAAGGTGAAGGGTTAGTTGTTGGTGTGGTTGATTCAGGTATTGACTATACACATCATGATATGACTTTAACGGAAAAAGGAAAACAGAAAGAGACGTTGACGGAAAGTAATATTCAGAGTAAGTTTTCCGAAACTTCTGTCAATGAACAGTGGTATAGTGATAAAGTTCCAACTGGTTATGATTGGGCAGATAACGACGCAGATGTTATTCCACGTGGTAAATATGCAAATCCTCATGGTACACATGTATCAGGTACGATTGGAGCAAATGGGGACGAAGAAAATGATGGTGTATTGGGTATCGCGCCCGGTGTTCAGCTGTTAGCAGAAAAAGTATTCTCTGACAATGGCAGTGCAGGAGCTTATGAAGATGATATTATTGCAGGGATCAACCATGCTGTTGAAATGGGAGCAGATGTTATTAATATGAGTCTTGGAACTGATTCAGGATTTGTTGGAGAAGATAAAGATCCAATCCAAAAAGCAATACGTGAAGCGACAGAACATGGAACACTAGTAGTAGTTGCAGGTGGTAACGCAGCGTATAGTACGAAGAATAGTATCATGGCAGCTTCTGCCCAACCATATGCAGAAAATCCAGATATTGGGACAGTAGGAGAGCCAGGTGTAAGTCCTTTTGCTTTATCTGTAGCTTCCTATGAAAATACTAATTACGAATTAAATACATTGGCGGAAGAAAATGGTTTACAACTTCCATACCAAGACCAAACGCAATATAATTTTAAACTTTCTAGAGCACTGTCCCCTAATGAAAGTTATGAGTTAGTTTACGTTGGAGAAGGTTTTAAAGATGAGCATTATGTTGGAAAAGATGTAACTGGAAAAATTGTAGTTTTTAAACCGAATACGTCTTATTCAACTTATGCTTCAATGCAATCTCAAGCTAAAAAGCGAGGTGCAAAGGCTGTAATTTTAGTTCCAGCTACTAATATGGTTGATTTTCCATACGTAAATTTCGGTAGTGATCTTACTCCTGCAGCAACAACTAGTAAGGCTGCGGGGAATGCTTTAATTGATAAGTTAACAAGTGGACAGGTTGTTAAAATGAAGTTAACAAAAGGAACTTGGTTGGAAAACCCTGCACGAGATACGATGTCTTATTTTTCTTCTTATGGTGCTCCAACTACATTAGACTTTAAACCAGAACTTTCTGCTCCAGGTGGAAAAATCTATTCTACTACTCCAGGAAATGAATACGAGGTTATGAGTGGTACTTCAATGGCGACTCCACATGTTGCAGGTGGCGCTGCATTAATTTTACAATCAATGTATGAAAAAGGACTAACTCACTCAGAAGATACTGCATTAAAAGCAAAAATTGCTTTAATGAATACGGCTAAAGTGGTAATGGATCCTAAAACAAATAACGAAATCCCATATTCTCCTCGTATTCAGGGATCCGGATTAATGCAAATTCAAAATGCAATTAAAACCCCTGTCATTGTAACTAGAAAAAATACGCCACTTGAACAAGCAGGATCAGTTGCATTAAAAGAAATTAAAAATGATCGAGCAATCTTCAATTTAAATGTAGAGTCACTTGAATCAAATGAAACGAAAAAAGACTACGAGTACACTGTTAATGTTGACTTATTAACAGACGGAATTGATACAAAGGAATTTGACTTTGATGGTGATGGAACTCTAGAATCAAAAGATTATTTATCATTAAAAAGTACTCGTGTTGAAGGTGCTTCGATCTATGTAAATGGTGAGAAACTAACTAGTACAGAAGGTTCAACAATCAAAATTAAAGCAGGTCAAAAGAAAAATCTGAATGTAGAGATTCGATTACCAAGAACATTAAGAAAAAATGAATTTGTTGAAGGATTTGTACGACTTGTACCAAAAGGAGAAAATAGTGATTCAGCTGTTCCGTTAACAGTTCCTTATATGGGCTTTAATGGTGATTGGGATTCGCTTAATAATATTGACCCTGCAGCTTGGGATCGAAAAGATGCATTTTTAGGCTATACTGCACTATGGAATGATGAAGGTGCAACGGTACCTATGGGATATGATACGAAAACAGGTAAATTTAATATGGACGCAATCGCTACCTCTCCAAATTCAATACTTAAAGGGGTATTCCCAACATTTACTGCCTTTAGAAACTTAGCAAAAGCGGAAATGTATATTGAGAATAAACAAGGCAAGATGATTAAGTATCTTGGCGACTTTAGTGAGTATAACAATGGTATGCCTATGCCACTTCGAAAAAATGTAATTTCTGGAAGTAGAATGTATGTGGGATATAACTGGGATTCGAAAGATCAAAACGGTAAGACGGTAAATGATGATACGTATAACTTTGTCATAAAAACTACGTTAGATTATCCAAATGCGAAACCACAGAAAATAAAAATGCCGATAAAAGTCGATTCAGTTGGCCCAAAAGTATCAAATGTTCAAGTAACACCAAAAGATGGTCAATATGAAATTTCATTCGATGCAGTTGATAATGGCTCAGGGTATATGGGCGCGATTCTTTGGCATAATGGCATACAAAAATCCCTACCAGTAGGAGCAACTTCCGTTTTAGTAAATGAAGAACCAAAGAGTGTTGTTGTGATGGGAATAGATAATGCAATGAATATAAGTTATAAAGTTTGGGGCGATCCTTCATATATTAAATACAGTATGCTTGTACCTGTATTTAGTGTAAGTCCAAATACAAACATCAATGCAAGCAAACCAGCTCCAATAAATGGTTTTGCTCAAACACGTGTAAATTGGACAGTTTACGTAAAAGACGCGAGTGGGAACGTAGTAGACAGTTTGCAAGTGAATAATGAACATGAACTTCATACTAAATGGACACCAGATGTAAAATTACCTAACGGGACCTATTATATTTCTGCTGATGCAGTTGATAAAGAAGGTTTTAAAGTAACAACTAAGACAGTTACAGTTACTGTTGTTAAATAAGTTAAATGAGCCGATCTCATATGGAGATCGGTTTTTATATTGAAATAGATAGGTTAATCCAGCAGTTAACATATCTACTTCAAACTTATGGTCAAAAAAAAATATATATATTACTTTCAAAAGTATGTCAAAGAATGGCTATTTTGGGTTTGCAAGTAAAAGGAGAATTCACTAGATTTAAATAATATCCCGAAAAATATTGTTGAACTTTATCGAATAATATTCATTGGATTGAATGAATTTGTCAAAATTATATTCTTATCAATTGTCATTATAATAAAATTAGATTTTTATGAAAATTGAAAAAATATATAGAGAGGGATTGATAAGATTGAAAAAATATAAAAAGACACAGCCAATTGTTAAAGCGAAACGAGCTGCGGTTATTGTGTTAAATACGTGCCTTTTGCTAGGACCAGTGGCTAACTTAAATTACACTTCTGTTGCGCATGCACAAACAAATACAAAGGCAGAAAGTATTTTAGCAAAACTGACAAAAGAACAGCGTGAAGCATTGCAAAACTTAGATAAGCATCAATTAAAATCTAGATTACAACTATCAAGAGATGTTGATTTGTCGAGTGATAAAGAAGTAACTGTTATCGTGGAATTAAATGAACTTCCAGCGAAAACAGCACAAATTGCCAAAGCGCTTAAAGGAGAAAAAATTTCTCTTACACAAGCGATTGAGAATGTAGAAAAATCTCAAGTTCAGTTTAAAAAAGATTTGCAAACGAAACTAAAAAAGACCAAAACAGGTAAGGATGTCTATCGTATTAAACACACTTATAAAAATTCTTTAAATGGTGTCGCATTAACATTGCCTGCAAATCAAGTAAAATCTTTATTAGATTCTAAAGTTTTAAAATCTGTTTATAGTGATTACACAGTGCACGTAGAACCACCAGCTCAGACACAGGCAGAGGATTCAAAAGACCAAACAAAGGTTGATAGTATTCCATTTTTAAAGCTTGATAAACTTCATGACGAAGGGTTCACTGGTAAAGGGATAAAAGTTGGGGTTATTGATACAGGTGTCGATTATAATCATCCGGATTTAAAGCATGCCTATAAAGGTGGTTATGATTTTGTAGACAATGAAAATGATCCGATGGAAACAACCTATGCTGACTGGAAGAAGTCGAATAAAGCGGAGTATTCAAATGGTGATACATATTATACAGATCATGGAACACATGTGTCAGGAACAATTGCAGGTCGAGCAGAAAATAATTCAGATTATAAAGTCATAGGAGTGGCTCCGGAATCTGATTTATATGTTTATCGTGTATTAGGGCCATACGGAAGCGGAACAACAGCTGCGATCCTTGCAGGAATTGATAAAGCTGTTCAAGATGGTATGAATGTTATCAATTTATCATTAGGTGCTTCCATCAATGATCCGTTATATGCTACTAGCATTGCAATTGATAATGCGGTGTTAAGTGGCGTAACTGCAGTTGTTGCAGCTGGTAACTCGGGAGATGCTCTGAATACTTTAGGTTCTCCAGGTGCTGCGGCACTAGCCCTAACAGTAGGAGCAAGTTCTGTTCCTAGTAAGGTCACGAGTTTTGAGAGTCAATTTGCCTCCGGTAGTAAAAATACTGGTACGACGATGGAGCTAATGACGAAGAAATGGACGGACGACTTCAGTAGTATGACTGGTAAATCATTTGACATTGTAAATGTAGGTTTAGGTGGTCCAAATGATTACACAGGCAAAGATGTGAAGGGTAAAATCGCGTTTATTGGGCGAGGTACATATGCATTAATTGAGAAAATGGAATATGCGAGAGATCATGGGGCAGCGGGTGTAATCATTTATAACTCGAATCCAGACGAAGGTCAAATTCCGATATTCTTAGGCGAAAACAACGACAATATCCCAACGTTTTCAATGACAAATAAAGATGGACTAGCTGTAAATGATTTGTTTGCAAGTGGTGTACCAAGTGTTACATTTGGTACAAAAAGTGAAAAAGAACTTTCAGGGGATGATTTAGCAAGCTTTAGCTCCAGAGGACCGTCTGGAACTTTATATGATATTAAACCAGAGGTAACAGCACCAGGAGTAGATGTATTATCAACAGTTCCATCGTACATTGCAAATAAAACAGATACATCTGATTATTCATCTGCATACTTAAGAATGTCTGGGACTTCCATGGCGTCACCACATGTAGCAGGGGTTGCAGCGTTATTATTACAAGCTCATCCAGATTATACGCCAGGTGATGTAAAGACTGTATTAATAAATACAGCGGATCCGCTAAAAAATCCATACAGTGTATTTGAAGTTGGAGCGGGCAGAATCGATCCAATGCAAGCCATTCATTCCGATGCAATGATTAGTGTTCTTGATAAGACACCTTACATTGAAAATGGAGAAGAAAAAATTATTTCAGAACAAACAGGTGGTCTAAGTTACGGCTTCGTTCCAGTTTCGTCAGATAAGGATTATTCAAAGATTACGAAACTATCATTTGAAAATAGTAGTGATAAAGATAAAAAGTATGAGTTATCCGTTGAATACAATGTTAGTGCAAAAGGATCATTAGATGCAGAGAAAAATGGCGTGACAGTGAAAGTACCTAGTACAATTACTGTAAAGAAAAACAGTACAAAACAACTTTCTGCAACACTAGCTATTCCAAAGACGGCAGAAAAAGGTATTTATGAGGGATATATTAATATTAAAGAGAAAAACAATCCGGAAGAAAGCTATCGTATTCCATTTGGAGTAAAAGCTACTGATGAAGGCTTAGCATACTTTGATGTATATACAAAGAGCATTTCAACAAATCGTGTCATTAATTTATTCAGCCGTAAAGATACCGATTTAGATTTTAGATTAAATACGTCAATGCAAACGTTAGACTGGGTATTAGTCGACCCGAAAACGAATAAGGATCTAGGACTAATTACTTCGGTTAGCGGATCAGGTGCAGCAGTTGACACAGATTACACGATGGACAGTGCTTTTTACGGCAGATATTTCCCATTCACTGTAGATAAAAAAAATCCAATTGGTTATGTTTCTGAAAAAGCACTGGATGGAATTTATAACATTAAAATGATTGGAACGAACAAAGACGGTAAACAATTCGTGAAAACATCGAAAGTAAGTATTGATAACAATGGACCAATAATTAAATTCGATGATACAAATGCAATGCCTAAAGGTGATACTCAAATAGTAGAATTAGCGGAAGGGCAAGATAAAGTTACGCTTTCCGGAACATTATTGGACCCTGAGATAGGTAAAACGCAAGAAACAGGCATGCCTCTTACTCAAGCAAATAATAAAGTGTTTTATGGACCGGGTTCATCAAATGCATATTACTTGAGTGTAGACGAGAATGGAAAATTTAGTACAGAAGTTAATGTGCCTGGCATGATTAATCCAGTGCAATATGTAGGTGCTGATTTTGCAGGAAATGGGACATTACCTAAAATGGTTTATTATACGAAGAAAGGCGCATCTTATATTTATGCAAAACCAAATAAAGATGCAATGGAATATGGTGACAAAATTACCTACACGTTCTACGCGCATAATTTGCGAAAAGCCAATAAGCTTAATTTCAGATTGGACTATGTAGCAAAATATTTTGATAGTGTTGAATTTAAAAAAGCACAAGGTTTACCAGAAGGGTCAGAACTGACAACAACTACCACGGGTACAACTAGTACAGGAACAATAGTGAATATCAATGTACCAGGAGATGGAATTACTGGAGATGTGACATTATTTGATTTAAACGTTGATACAAATGCAAATGAATTCCTTAACCCGTTTGCTCGAATCCTAAATTTTTCTACTGTGCAAGTAAATAGCGAAAGTACGAATAGACTACAGATTATTATGGGAACATTGCCAATGTATCCTATTTACTCTACTGCAACAGCTAAGCTAAATGGTTTAGGCTTATATACTGCTGCAGGTACTTTTAATGGCAGTATTGATTATACGACAGTTGGAGCAACTATGAAGTTGAAAGGAACTAATGGAGAAATTTATGATGGAGTAATTGAAAAAAATGGAAATGTAACATTTAAGGGAATTCCTGCAGCTGTGCAAAAATATACGGTAATTATGGATATTCCTGGACATTTCATAACTTATACTCCGTTGGAAATCGGACGTACTGAGAGAGGAATTAATATTGGAGAAGCTGTTTCATATCCAACAGTTGGAGCGAAGCCAGGTGATATAAATAAGGATAATGTAATCGATGTGATGGATGCGATCTATATTCAAACATATTGGGGAACAAACAAGCGGAGTGCCGATATTAATTTTGACGGAGTTGTTGATGTAAAAGACTTAGCATTTGTTGAGAAATATTACTTACTGCAAAATCCATTTGTTACAGTAGCACCAAGGCCTGTTAAGAAGTTTAAAGGAATGACTTTAGAAATAATTAAGAGTGATTTAGGTTTATAGTAGATCCTCGTACTCTATCACAAATTTAAGCGGAATATATGAAGGTTTGAGATCTCCCCATAATAGACAATTGACACCCATTGATCTGTTTATTATGGAGGAGATTTTTTATGTCTAATAGATTAAAAGGATATAAAGTTACGTAAAAAAAGTAAGAATATTATGATGTAGTTACTATATTAAAAAAATAAAAAACCTGCATACAGTGCAGGTCGATAATGTTCTGTTTTTGATTACGTTGTAATATAGGGATGTTGTAAGTAAAAAATCATTAGTAAAGTGGTTGTTGACTATGACATGGGGGAAATCCGTTAATATCTTGAATCATATAGAAATCATACTGTTTTAAAGCGAATTGTGATTGATACATATACTCGTAAACGAGAAGCTTCGAACCTGATACGCCGCACAATACTCCAGATGTGCCTTGCCCATTAGTAAATGAAACTCCAATTGGCTGGCCAATTAAATATCTAATTTTTTGATTCCAAGGCATCATGATCACTCCTTTTAAAATAATTATATTAAATTGGAAAGGTAGTGGTGAATGTGTAAATTACATTAAAGAAAAAAAATTTGAAGTTGATATTTTTTCTTGGAATAGAAATTACATCAACTCTTATTTTAATAAAATTATGAAACACAAACGTGTAAAGTTGAGATATAGGGTTAAGAGAAATAGTTTAGGAGGGACTATATGAATATTGAACAATTAAATCATTTTAGTGAAGTAATTAAAAGTGGATCCTTTAAGCTCGCAGCGCAAAAATTTGCTGTTAGTGAATCTGTCATAAAAGAATTGATGCATAGTCTAGAAAAAGAAATAGATTTAAAGCTGATTGATTGTGATGGAATTTCTAAAGTGGTCCCTACATTTGAAGGATTAAAAATTAGTTCATTAGTTAAAGAAGTTTTGTTGAATTATCATGAGTTGGAAGAAGTGGTTGAATTTTTAAGAAAAGATTCTATTGAAAATGGTAATTTAATGTACGACGTAAGTATACTATAAACGTAATTAGAGGTAAGTATCTTAATAGAAATAAACCCGATAATTTAGAACAATTAGTGTTAAAAAGCTCTTCATTTTGAAGAGTTTTTTTTCATGCTGTTGGTTTAGGAGTTAACGAGTAATACCACAATTCGAAATTGTGAAAAGACCAAATCACACAAAGATTTGGTCTTTTATATAAGTTTTTATTACTCTATACAAGCATGAATATATTTAATAAAGTTTTTAGAAATTTTATTAAGAGGCTTACTTCTAAGAGAGACAGACCAAAATTCATCACTAATATAAGTAGGGGATTTTAAAGGAATCGGTTTAATTTTTCCAGATAAAGCATCTGGATGGTTTTTAAAAGTTATATTTCGGACTAAAGTAACTCCTAATCCACTTTTTACAGTCTCTTTTATACTATCTGTATTATTTGAAATAAATAAAATTTTTATATTGTTAAATATTTTACGGCTATGTTCTATAAGAGAATTACTGTTATATAGGACAAAGTTTTCATGGATTAAATCTTCAGGTGTAACTTCATTTAGTTTATATAATGGAGAATTTTTTCCGACGAGTACACAATATTTAGTTGTAGCCATTAATTCAAATCGTAAGTCTTTGTTCTCACTTAGTCTTTTTTCATTTGAAAATAGAAAAGCAACATCAGGTTGATCTATATGAATAAAATCTAGAATCTGTCCAGGATCATATTCAAAAACTTGAACATCAACCATTGGGAAATCCTTTTTAAATTTAATGATTGATTCATTAACTAAATAAACTACACCTGGAACAGTAGCAATTTTTAATTGTGTGTGATAGGTATCCTTTTGATATGCAATTTTTTCCTCTAAAATCTCATATTCATATAATACCTTTTTCGCTTGATTAATTACTTCAAATCCGGCTTCGGTAGGTACTGTCTTCATCTTTAAACGGATGAATAGCTTCAAATCTAATTTCTTTTCTAATTCTTTAAGTGCCTGACTTACAGCAGAAGCGGATATATGTAAGTTTTTAGCTGCTTTTGTAATTGATTCCTCTTTCGATATTTCAACTATGTATTTTAAATGTTCGATATTCATTTTGTACCTCCTTTAAGCATTATCGAAGTATAAATTGATTTTACTGCATGTTTTTAAATAGATTAAATAATTAGAAACTATTTTAATACTGGGAATGTTATCCAATTTCTGTATTAATATAACTCTTTATTATTATTTAAATATAATTTAGGTAATTTATATAATTAAGCAATCCTTAATAGGTTGTAAACTAAAATGCGTTTTACATGTTAAATTTAAGTAACTAAAATAAAAGTAACATCAAGAAGGGGATTAAGTTTTTATTTTCTGAAATTTCGGAATAAAAAAGAGTATATATGATTATTTAATTGTAAACAGGATCAAATTGAAATTGGCTTGATTATTTATATTCTATAATAATTTTGTCATTTTAATTTTTATTTAACTTTATTCGAAAATAATAACTTGCTTTAATCCACATAAGCGTAATTTTTCAGTTTATCTGGATGAAGGATCTATTGTAACCAAGATACAAAAACGTCAAGGAGTTATATGGTCAAACAGTATCAACAGCATCTTAGTCCTACTATATACTTCATTCCAATAAACAAACAATAATTTTGATGCTGTAATCCATAGATACAATGGTTTATGGCATTTTTGCTTTTTTAATTAGAGAGATTAAAAAATTTTAATATTAGGTGGGGTGCAACATGAACGATTTTCTACTTTATGAGTTTAACAAGCTGATGAAGAAAAATGAATGGAATCTTAAAGAGCTGGCAAGAAAATCAGATATCCATTATAGCGATATGAGTAGAATATTTAATAACAAAAAAGCACTATCTTTGCATTACTTGGATGCCATTACTGAGGCGTTTAAACTACCTAAAGGAACATTTTATAAAGGATATGTAAATCTATGCTTTAATGAACGGAATCTATTAGATAAAAGAAGAAGTGATGCTTTTATTTATGAATGTGCTAAAAATGGTTTTAAATCGGAATTATCCTTTATCTTATCAGTCATGATCGAAGAAAATTCAAAAGCAACCCGTTCTAAATACTTCCAAAATTTATTCTATATTGCTGAACAGCTATTTTTAGAAGGAAAGGAACAAGAAGCATTACCTTTATACGAACTAATTATTGAGCATATGCCTAATTCAGCAACCGAAGAAGTAGCCATTAGTTATTTTCGAAAATTTTATATGACGCGTTTAACGAATGAAGGAAGTTTAGTTTTAGTTCGAATTATCGAGTATATTTCCTATATGCCACCGAAATTTCAGGAACTAACAATCTTATGGATAACAGCTACTTACTATATGTTAAAAAATTGGGATGAGGTCTTACATTATGCAAAACGGCTAGAAAAAATGGCGAAAAGTAAGGAGCATGTAGGGCGGGCATTAATGTATCAAGCATTTTCGTTGACAAGATTAGATGGCAAACTAGAAGAAGTATTAAATCTAATTGGTAAATATGAAAAAATAAATGCTTATTATGCAGATATTGCTGTAGGTAATCGATATGTCGCACACATCGATTTTGGAAATCTATATGTTGTTGATTCATATTATAAATGGTTACGTGATCGTGCTGATTTCTATGTAGGAATTCCAAGAATTTTAGAAAGCTATGTAAAATTAGGTAGATTAGAAGAAGCTGAGAAATTTATTGAAAAGTATAATGACCAAATCGTTGAAATACGAAACTCTTCGGATTTATTTAAGCAGCATCTTTATTTAGATTATTGTTATGCGTTCGGGTTGTTAAAATGTGAAACAAATAAAGTAAACGAAGGATTAGATGAAATCTTAAACGTGGCTTTAAAAGTGAAAGATTCGGAGATTCATGAGAGATTTCAAAAATGTTTATTAACAATTTGGCATTATCGTAATTCTTTAAACAAAGAGTTGGAAGAAAAATATATTCGTATTTTAAGTTGAAAGGAAACATAGGACAAACTTTATTAAGTGTTAAAACTCTTTTTGAAACCATTCATAAAAAATTTAATATATTATTAGGATGGCTCCGGTACTAAACCGGAGTCTTTTTATTTTAACTAAACGGAATATATATCCGTATCTAATAAATTAAAAGAACATAATCTGGAATTGGTTCTTAGAATGAGAAAAATGGAAGTGTGAAACATGTCGAAATCTATCGATGAAAAAAGAGATATTGATAGAAAATGTCAAAATTTAAATATTGCAAACTTTCCTTATAATCTAAATTGTTAGATATTATTAAGAAATAGGGGGAGACAACAGATGAAGCGTTTAATTAAAAGTACTGCAGTTTTAACATTGAGTACTGGTGTTTTATTTAATACATTTCCAATCTCACAACATCAGCCAATTGTAAAGGCTGCTTCACAATCATCAATTGAAGAAGTACTTTCAAAGCTTACGCCTGAACAACGTCAAGCTTTAAAGAAATTAGAGGTTACTAGTCAGGAAGGGTTACAGTTACCTTCTTCAGTCGATTTACAGAGTTCGAAAAATCTATCTGTCATCGTTGAATTGAAAGAGAAACCTGCTAAGGTAGCTGTATTAGAAGAAGCTGCAAATGGTAAGAGTTTATCTCTTGATGCTGCAAAACAAAAAGCAGATACGGCTCAAGAAACATTTAAAACTGATTTACAAACAATTTTTAAAGAGGATTTAAAACAAAATAAGAACTTTTATAAAATTAAACGAACATACAAAAATACGTTAAATGGTGTTGCGATTGACTTACCAGCGAACAAAGTGAAGTCATTATTAGACTCAAAGGCTGTTAAAGCAGTTTGGCCGAATAACGTCATAAAAGTTGAACCACCAAAAGCTACTGAAGCTACTGGGGATTCTCAAAATACAACGAAGAAAATGGAATCAGAAGTGTTCCCTGGTGTGAGCAAATTACATGCTGAAGGATTTACTGGCAAAGGTGTTAAAGTAGGTGTTATAGATACCGGGATTGATTATAATCACCCGGATTTAACGGATGCGTATAAAGGATATCGTGCGCAAGATGGTGTCGATCCGAAATCAATTAGTCCTAGTTCTGTAAAAGGATGGGATTTTATCGACAATGACGCAGATCCAATGGAAACAACTTATGATGATTGGAAAAAATCAGGTTTAGGAGAAAAGGATCCACTTACTGGTGACTATTTCTACACAGAGCATGGAACACATGTATCCGGTATTATTGCTGGTCGTGGTAAAAATAATACAGATTATGCAGTAACGGGTGTTGCACCGGATGCTGATCTGTATGTCTATCGTGTGTTAGGAAAATTTGGTTCTGGATCAACAGAAAATGTATTAGGCGGAATTGATAAGGCGATCTCTGACGGGATGGATGTCATCAATCTATCACTTGGTGCTAGTACGAACAATCCGGAAAATATTGAAAGTCTAGCGGTAAATAATGCAGTTCTTTCAGGTGTAACGGCAGTTGTTTCGGCGGGGAATTCCGGTGATGGAATGTATACATTAGGTGCTCCTGGTGCTGCAGCGTTAGCTATTACAGTTGGTGCGAATGATACAAAGACGGTGATTCCAACGTCAAAAGGTACATTACACGGAACTTCAGATGTAGCAGCGGATTTAAAATTATTAGGTAAAGGCTTTAATGATAACGTAGAAAATTTAAAAGGTAAAAATTTACCTATCGTTTTAGTACCCAATTACGGTGCAGATACGGATTATAAAAATATTGATGTTGATGGAAAAATCGCGATTGTAAATCGAGGAGTAACTGCGCTTATTGATAAAATTACAATTGCGAAAAAACATGGGGCAGCGGCAGTCATTATGGTCGATAATATACCTGGTGAAGGGTTTATCCCATCATACCTAGGCTCAAGCTATGGGTTAATTCCTGCATTCTCTATGTCGTATGAACAAGGAGCTATGCTTGTATCAAAACTTGGTACAACACCAACCTTCTCATTTGATGAAATGGGACAAGTAACAGATGCAGGAAATAAATTAGCTTCATTTAGTTCACGTGGTCCAGCGCGTATTACGTATGATATTAAGCCTGAAGTGACAGCACCAGGTGTAGCGGTGTTCTCGACTGTTCCATCTTACATGCACGGTGCTGATCAAATTGGCAAATATCAATATGCGTATGATAATTTATCAGGTACATCAATGGCTTCACCGAACGTAGCCGGTGTTGCGGCTTTACTAAAACAAGCAAATCCAAACTTGACACCAGCTCAAATCAAGGAAACATTAATGAACACAGCGGATCCACTAAATGGAGATTATAGTGTGTTCGAATCAGGTGCTGGACAAGTTGATCCTTATGAAGCAATTCATTCTAAGACTCGAATTGAAGTAATGGATGAAACAAAGGGAGCACTAGATAAAAAGGGAAATCTTAAATCGGTAAAAGATTTAACAGGTGCTCTTGCGTTTGGTGTAGTTGCTCCAGCAGGAAAGAATGCCAGTGATCAACGCACACTAAATATCTATAACAATAGTAATCAAGCAAAAACATATGACGTAACAGTATCATTCCAAAAAGATCGTCGCGGTTCATTAGACGCTGATGACAATGGTGTGCAAATTGTGACAGATAAGTCCATTAAAGTCGGGGCAAATGCGAAAAAGAAATCAACTGTGGCAATTACCGTTCCAAAATCAGCGAAATTAGGGATTTATGAAGGATTTGTAACATATACAAATCATGCGAATCCAGAGGAAACATTCCAAGTTCCTTTCGCAATCAAAACGGTGGAAGAAGGAATGAATCCGATTACAATGACGCCACAAGTATTTACACAAGTATTTGATTATGCCTTTGCAGGGCAATTGGTATATACAAATGCAATTATGAGTTTAAAATCTCATATGCGCACATTTGACATAATTCTTGAAGATGGAAAAACAGGTAAAGATTTAGGGTATATAGGTACATTTGATGGGTTGGCGATGGATGAAAACAAACCGTATACTGTGAATAATGTGTTCAATGGCCGATATTACAAAGTAACTGGTGATGACGAGCAACCATTCGCATATAACCCAGATTTAGCGAAACCAGGATACTATAAAATCAAAATTATTGGCACAAATGACGTAGGAAAAAAATTCTCACAAGAAGCACCAATTTATTTCGATAATTCAGATCCTAAAATAACAGTAAACAGCCCTGACATTCTTGAATATAAAAATGGTCAAACTAGCGTAACGATAACAGGTTCCGTTTATGATAAAGAAACAGAAGAAATGCAGAAGCTTGGCATGAACTATAACCAAGGAAGTACAAGAGTTTATTACCAAGATACGTTGGGAGGAAAAGCAACGGCAGTGCCTGTAAATCCAGATGGGTCATTTACAGCGACAATTCCAACTAATGCAACAAGAGCAATGGAATTAAATTTCTACGCGGTTGATGCAGCAACCAATAGATCATTTAAAGGTGGAAGAGATATATTTGTTACGCGTGATGACGTAACATATGGTTATATGCAAACTGAAAAACGCACAGCAAAAATGGGAGAAACAGCGCATGCTACTTTAATGTTAAAGAAAGCAAATAATGTCAAACAAGTAGTTTACAAGTTTTATCACTATGCGGATGTTGCATCAATGAATATTACACCTGATCCAAGTGTAGCGGATAAAGTAGATATTACTGTGACGGATAATCCAGCTATTCCAGGTGTAACGAATTATGTGACGACTGTTACGATTAAGACAAAAGATGGGGTTACACCACTCTCAGGAGATTTAAAACTAGCGGATTTAGCTTTTAAAATGAGCAATGTCTATACTGCTTATCCTGCCATTAACGCGGCGTCAATGAATAGTGTTACTGTAACAGATAGTAATAATACAACACAAAATGTTGTAAGCGGAAATCCGGTCATTTTTCAAATGGACCCGACTTATTCATTACTTCGTGGTTCTAAATACGCAGAAGCATTCTTAGATCCAGCAGGTTCGGCACTTGGATCGATTGATTATTCGAAAATGGGAATTAAAATAAAAGCAACAAGTTCAAACGGTACAGTGTACGAAGGATTAAACAATTCTTCAAGTACATTCCAAGTACCAAATTTACCATTAACGGATGATGAGTATGAGCTTGAATTAAATATTCCTGGACATTTTACAGTCCACAAAGACTTTACGATTGGATTCCATGATAATGGAAAAGTGACGAATCAAAACCTTTATCTAAATTTAAAACCGGCTTACGCAGGTGACGTAAATAAAGATGATGTCATTGACGTAATGGACGCACTTTACTTACAAACCTACTGGGGAACAAATAAACGTGATGCGGATATTAACTTTGATGGCGTAGTTGATGCAAAGGATATGGCATTTGTGGAGAAAAACTACTTAATGCAAAATCCTACAATTAACTATGCACCGACACCTAAAAAGAAATATAAGTCACAAACTTTAGAAAGTGTTAAGAGTTTATTGGGAATTAAGTAATCTTTTGAATGACTCCGGGTATAATTCCGGGGTCTCTTTTTATGAAAAAAGTATGCTGAGTGGTTTCTTTAGGGAATGGCCAATCGGATAAATAACTTTCTTAAGTAAATAAAATTATATCAACTCTCTAATAGAAACCTTTAATGTAACAGTTAAATATAGAAGGATTTTTTTACTTTTATAAAAAAGAAAATCTGACTAGTATATCAAACTATTAGATTACGGAAAAAATGTAATTGTCGTTTATTGTCGGTAATAACCGAATAAAAAAAAGTTAAGATTGATGGATTTTGTCAAAATGTCGATACTGTAAACTTTCCGTATAATCGGAATAGAAAGAAAAGACAAAAAATGGGGGGAGACAACAGGGTGAAGAGACTAATCAAGAGTACTGCAGTTTTAACATTAAGTACTGGGGTTTTATTTAATGCATTTCCAGTAACACATCATCAGCCTATTGTAAAGGCTGCAGCACAATCATCAATTGAAGAAGTACTTTCAAAACTTACAGTGGAGCAACGTCAAGCTTTAAAGAAATTAGAGGTTACTAGTCAGGAAGGTTTACAGTTACCTTCTTCAATCGATTTACAGAGTTCGAAAAATCTATCCGTCATCGTTGAATTGAAAGAGAAGCCTGCAAAAGTAGCTGTTTTAGAAGAAGCTGCAAATGGCAATAGTTTATCTCTTGATACTGCAAAACAAAAAGCAGATACAGCTCAAGAAACATTTAAAAAGGATTTACAAACCATTTTTAAAGAAGATCTAAAGACAAATAAGAATCTTTATAAAGTTAAACGAACATACAAAAATACGTTAAATGGTGTTGCGATTGACTTACCAGCGAATAAAGTAAAGTCTTTGTTAGACTCAAAAGCTGTTAAAGCAGTTTGGCCGAATAATGTACTAAAAGTTGAGCCACCAAAAGCTACTGAAAGTGCGCAAGATTCCACTAAGAAAATGGAAACTGAAGTATTCCCAGGTGTTAGCAAATTACATGCAGAAGGATTTACTGGAAAAGGAATTAAAGTAGGTGTAATTGATACAGGAATTGATTATAACCACCCAGATTTAACGGATGCATATAAAGGGTATCGTGCGCAACCTGGTGTCGATCCAAAAACAATTAGTCCGAGTTCAGTAAAAGGGTGGGATTTTGTTGATAATGATGCAGATCCAATGGAAACAACCTATGATGATTGGAAAAAATCCGGCTTAGCTGAAAAGGATTCACTGACAGGTTCAACTTTCTACACAGAACATGGAACACATGTATCTGGAATCATCGCTGGTCGTGGTGCAAATAATACTGATTACGCAGTAACAGGTGTTGCACCAGATGCAGATTTATATGTCTATCGTGTGTTAGGAAAATTTGGTTCTGGGTCAACAGAAAATGTTTTAGGTGGTATTGATAAGGCGATCTCTGATGGAATGGACGTAATTAACTTATCTCTTGGTAGCAACACGAATGATCCAGAAAATGTTGAAAGTCTTGCGGTAAATAATGCAGTTCTTTCCGGTGTAACGGCGATTGTATCGGCTGGTAATTCAGGAGACAGTATGTATTCTTTAGGTGCTCCTGGTGCTGCAGCGTTAGCTATTACAGTTGGTGCAAACGATACGAAAACAGTGATTGCAACTTCAAAAGGTACAGTACATGGGACATCCAAAGTATCTGTTGATTTAAAATTATTAGGCAAAGGCTTTGGTGACAATGTAGGTAGTTTAAAAGGTCAAAATCTACCAATTGTTTTAGTACCGAATGTAGGTGCAGATTCTGACTATGCAAATATCGATGTGAACGGAAAGATTGCATTAGTAAACAGGGGATCAGTTGCACTTGTTGATAAAATCACATATGCGAAAAAGCATGGTGCAGTAGCAGTCATCATGATAGATAACGTACCTGGTGAAGGGTTTATACCATCATACCTAGGGTCAAGCTATGGGTTAATTCCTGCATTCTCTATGTCGTATGAGCAAGGAGCTACGCTTGTAGCAAAAATTGGGACAACGCCAACATTCTCATTTGATGAAGTGGGAGAAGTAACGGATGAAGGAAATAAATTAGCGTCATTTAGTTCACGTGGTCCGGCGCGTATCACATATGACATTAAACCGGAAGTGACAGCACCAGGTGTAGCGGTATTCTCGACAGTTCCATCATACATGCATGGCGCAGATCAAATTGGTAAATATGAATATGCGTATGATAATTTATCAGGTACATCAATGGCTTCACCGAACGTAGCCGGTGTTGCGGCTTTACTAAAACAAGCAAATCCAAACTTGACACCAGCTCAAATCAAAGAAACATTAATGAACACAGCGGATCCATTAAATGGAGATTATAGTGTGTTTGAATCAGGAGCTGGACAAGTTGACCCTTATGAAGCAATTCATTCTAAGACTCGTATTGAAGTAATGGATGAAACAAAGGGAGCACTAGATAAAAAGGGAAATCTTAAATCGATAAAAGATTTAACAGGTGCACTTGCTTTTGGTGTGGTTGCTCCAGCAGGGAAGAATGTTAGTGATCAACGCACACTAAATATCTATAACAATAGTAATCAAGCAAAAACATATGACGTAACAGTATCATTCCAAAAAGATCGTCGCGGTTCATTAGACGCTGATGTCAATGGTGTGCAAATTGTGACAGATAAGTCCATTAAAGTCGGGGCAAATGCGAAAAAGAAATCAACTGTCGCAATTACCGTTCCAAAATCAGCGAAATTAGGGATTTATGAAGGATTTGTAACATATACAAATCATGCGAATCCAGAAGAAACATTCCAAGTTCCTTTCGCGATTAAAACAGTAGAAGAAGGCATGAATCCAATTACGATGACGCCACAAGCATTTACTCAAGTATTTGATTCTGCTTACCCTGGACAATTAGTCTATACAAGTGCGATTATGAGTGTTAAATCACACATGCGTACTTTTGATGTGGTTCTTGAAGATGGAAAAACAGGTAAAGAATTAGGTTATGTCGGTTCCTTTGATGGACTATCAATGGACGAAAACACGGAGTATTCTGTTAATAAAGTATTTAATGGCCTATATTACAAAACGACTGGTGATGAAGATCAACCATTCCAGTATAACCCTGATTTGGCGAAACCAGGATACTATAAGATTAAAATTATTGGCACAAATGATGCAGGAAAAACATTCTCGCAAGAAGCACCAATTTATTTCGATAATACAGCTCCTAAATTAACAGTGAATGGTCCTGAAGTTGTAGAATATAAAAATGGCCAAACTAGCGTCACAATCACAGGTACGGTTTATGATAAAGAAACAGAAGACATGCAAAAGCTTGGCATGGACTATAATCAAGGTAGCACAAAAGTATATTATCAAGACTATTTAGGTGGAAGAGCAGTATCAGTACCTGTAAATCCAGATGGGTCATTTACAGCGACGATTCCAACCAATGCAACAAGACCAATGGAATTAGTATTCTATGCAATGGATGCGGCTTCTAATAAAACATTTAAAGAAGGTAAAGATATCTTTGTTACGCGTGATGACGTAACATATGGTTATATGCAACCTGAAAAACGTACGGCAAAAATGGGTGAAACAGCACATGCCACTTTAATGTTGAATAAAGCAAATGGTGTAAAACAAGTTGTTTATGAGTTCAATCATTACACAGATGTTGCATCAATGAATATTACACCAAATCCGAGTATAGCTGATAAAGTAAATATCTCTGTTAAAGATGAACTGTTAAGTTCCGGAGTAAATAAAGCGACAGTGACAATCACGACAAAAGATGGGGTTCCACCACTAACAGGGGATTTAAAACTTGCTGATGTAATGTATAAAATGGGGAATGTATATACTGCATATCCTGTAACGTTCCCAGCGTATATGAGTACGACTGTAATGGATAATAACAACACGACAAAAACTGTTCCTAGTGGAAATCCATCCATCTTCTATATGGAACCGACATATTCAATCCTTAAAGGTCGAAAATATGCAGAAGCATTCTTAGATCCAGCTGGATCACCAATTGGATCACTTGATTATTCAAAATTAGGAATCAAAGTAAAAGCAACAAGTTCAAACGGTACAGTGTACGAAGGAGTAAATAATTCTGCACCTACGTTCCAAATTTCAAATTTACCATTAACGGATGATACGTTCGAGCTTGAAGTAAATATTCCTGGACATTTTACAGTACACAAAGACTTCACAATTGGATTTCATGAAGATGGTAAAGTGACATATCAAAACCTTACTCAGACACTAAATCCAACCTACGCAGGGGATGTAAATAAAGATGATGTCATCGACGTAATGGACGTACTTTACTTACAAACATACTGGGGAACAAATAAGCGTGATGCAGATATTAACTTTGATGGTGTAGTTGATGAAAAAGATCTGGCATTTGTAGAGAAAAACTACTTAATGCAAAATCCAACGATTAACCATGCTCCAGCACCAAAAAAGAAATACAAATCACAAACATTAGAAAGTGTTAAGAGTAATTTAGGAGTTAAATAAAGATAGATTAGAAAAGGCTTCCTCAATTTTAATGAGGAAGCCTTTCTTGTATAAAGTTGTCATGGATATACTACGTTGTTTGACGATAATTAAACTTTTTGAATAGATTATAATTTTATTAGAAAACTGAAAATTGATAAATTTGTTCAAAAACTAAATGATATCAACTTCTATAGATGGAATAATATCCAGTATACGGTAAAATTTACAAATTTTTGTAGAAAAATATTTTTTTAATAAATAATCGGTTTTCTCATTAGAAAAATATAAGTATTTAATAATTTGTTAATGAAAGCGTTTTTTCGAAACTGCGATTTGGTAGAATATTAGATTCAGATTATAAAATAAATAAAAAATGTTGTAAATTGTCGAAAAAAAAGTCGAAATTGATAGTTTTTGTCAAACTCCCGAAACTGCAAACTTTCCGTATAATCTATTTAGAAATAGAAAATTATTAAATGGGGGAGACAACAGAATGAAGCGTTTAATCAAAAGTACTGCAGTTTTGACGTTAAGTACTGGTGTATTATTCAATGCATTTCCAGTAACACATCATCAGCCAATTGTTAAGGCTGCAGCACAATCATCAATTGAAGAAGTACTATCAAAGCTAACACCTGAACAAAGACAAGCTTTAAAGAAATTAGAGGTTACTAGTCAAGAAGGTTTACAGTTACCTTCATCAGTCGATTTAGGTAGCTCTAAAAATCTATCAGTTATTGTTGAATTAAGAGACAAGCCTGCGAAGGTAGCTGTTTTAGAAGAAGCGGCAAATGGGAAAAGTTTATCACTTGATGATGCAAAACAAAAAGCTGATTCAGCACAAGCAACATTTAAAAATGACTTAAAAACAATTTATAAAGATGATTTAAAACAAAATAAAAATCTTTATAAAATTAAACGAACGTATAAAAATACGTTAAATGGCGTGGCGATTGATCTACCAGCAAATAAAGTAAAGTCACTATTAGAATCAAAAACTGTTAAAGCAGTTTGGCCAAATAGTGTGTTAAAAGTTGAGCCACCTAAAGCAACTGAAAGTGCAGCGGGTACAACAATGAAAATGGAAACCGAAGTATTCCCTGGCGTAAGCAAATTACATGCAGAAGGTTTTACCGGAAAAGGCATTAAAGTAGGGGTAATTGATACAGGTATCGATTATAACCACCCAGACTTAACAGATGCTTATAAAGGGTATCGTGCACAACCTGGAGTAGATCCAAAAACAATTGATCCTAATTCAGTAAAAGGTTGGGATTTTGTTAATAACGATGCAGATCCAATGGAAACAACGTATGCTGATTGGAAAAAATCAGGATATGCTGAAGTTGATCCAAACTCAGGCAATACTTACTATACAGAACATGGAACACATGTATCAGGAATTATTGCTGGTCGAGGTGAAAATAATACGGATTATGCAGTAACGGGTGTTGCGCCAGAAGCTGATTTATATGTCTATAAAGTATTAGGAACTTATGGATCAGGTTCAACTGAAAATGTAATAGCAGGGATTGATAAGTCGATATCTGACGGCATGGATGTAATTAACTTATCACTTGGTGCTAACACAAATGATCCAGAAAATGTTGAAAGTATTGCGGTTAATAACGCTGTTCTTTCTGGCGTAACAGCAGTTGTTTCAGCTGGAAACTCTGGTAACGGTATGTATACCTTAGGAGCACCTGGAGCAGGCGCGTTAGCTATTACTGTTGGCGCAAACGATACGAAAACAGTGATTGAAACATCGAAAGGTACGTTACATGGTACACTGGATGGATCGGCTGACTTAAAACTATTAGGAAAAGGTTTTGAGGATCAAATCGACAGTTTAAAAGGTCAAAATTTACCGATTGTTTTAGTACCAAATGTAGGTGCAGATTCTGACTATAAAGATATCGATGTAAACGGTAAGGTTGCGGTTGTAGAAAGAGGTGTAACGGCACTTGCAGATAAGATAAAAGTTGCGAAAAATCATGGGGCAAAGGCAGTTATTATCGTAAATAATGTGCCTGACGAAGGGTTTATTTCATCTTACTTAGGCGCTAGTTATGGATTGATTCCTACATTCTCAGTGTCAACTGAACAAGGAAATGATTTTATCTCAAAACTTGCTACAGGTACACCAACATTCTCTTTTGATGAAATTGGAGTAGTAACAGATGAAGGCAGTAAATTAGCATCATTCAGTTCACGTGGACCAGCTCGTATCACATATGATATTAAGCCTGAAGTAACAGCACCAGGTGTAGCAGTATTCTCAACTGTTCCTTCTTATATGCATGGTGCGGATCAAGATGGAAAATATGAATATGCTTATGATAATTTATCAGGTACATCAATGGCTTCACCAAACGTAGCAGGTGTAGCAGCTTTATTAAAACAAGAAAATCCTAACTTAACACCAGCTCAAATTAAAGAAATATTAATGAACACGGCGGATCCATTAAATGGAGACTATAGTGTATTTGAAACAGGCGCTGGACAAGTTGACCCTTATGAAGCAATTCATTCTAAGACTCGAATTGAAGTAGTGGATGAAACAAAGGGAGCACTAGATAAAAAAGGAAATCTTAAAACAGTTGAAGACTTAACAGGTGCTCTTTCATTTGGTGTAGCAGCACCAGCAGGAAAGAATATTAGTGATCAACGCTCTTTAAATATCTATAACAATAGTAATCAAGCAAAAACATATGATGTAAAAGTAACATATCAAGCTGACCGTAGAGGTTCATTAGATGCTGACGACAATGGTGTAATGGTTGTAACGGATAAATCCATTAAAGTTGGTGCAAATTCGAAAAAGAAATCAACTGTCGCGATTACCGTTCCAAAATCAGCAAAACTAGGTATTTATGAAGGATTTGTAACATACACAAATCATGCTAATCCAGATGAAACATTCCAAGTTCCTTTCGCAATCAAAACGGTGGAAGAAGGAATGAATCCAATTTCGTTTACACCACAAGCTTTTACACAAGTGTTTGATTATGCATTCGGAGGTCAGTTAGTCTATACAAATGCAACTATGAGTCTTAAATCACATATGCGCTCATTTGATGTGGTTCTTGAAGACGGAAAAACAGGTAAAGACTTAGGCTTCGTAGGTTCATTTGATGGTTTAGGAATGGACGAAAATACAAAATATACAGTTAGTCGAATATTTAATGGTTTATATTACAAAGCTACAGGTGATGATGAAAAGCCATTTGCGTATGATCCTGATTTAGCGAAACCAGGCTACTATAAGCTGAAAATAATTGGTACAAATGATGCAGGAAAAACATTCGCTCAAGATGCGCCAATTTATTTCGATAACACGGCTCCTAAATTAACAGTGAACGGCCCAGAAGTGGTTGAATATAAAAATGGACAAACTAGTGTAACGATTACGGGATCAGTTTATGATAAAGAAACAGCAGAAATGCAAAAACTTGGTATGAACGTTAATCAAGCTAGTACAAAAGTATATTATCAAGATTATTTAGGTGGAAGAGCAGTATCAGTGCCTGTAAACGCTGATGGTACATTTACAGCGACGATTCCAACAAATGCAACAAGACCAATGGAACTAAATTTCTATGCGATGGATGTGGCAACAAATAGAACGTATAAAGAAGGAAAAGATATATTCATTACACGTGATGATGTAGCGTATGGCTATATGCAACCTGAAAAGCGTACAGCAAAAATGGGTGAAACAGCTAATGCCACGTTAATGTTAAATAAAGCAAGTGATGTAAAACAAGTTGTTTATCAATTTGAACATTATGCAAATGTTGCAACAATGAATGTTACACCAAATCCAAGTGTAGCAGATAAGGTAAATATTTCAGTAACAGATAATGAGGTTTTTCCAGGAACTGGTGTAAACCAAACGACAGTTACAATTACAACAAAAGATGGAGTTGCTCCACTAGCAGGTGATTTAAAACTTGCGGATGTTGCATTTAAGATGAGTAATACTTATGATGCGAACCCCGTCGCTTACCTAGCTAGATTAAATACGAAAGTAACAGATAGTAATAACACGACAAATACGGTGATAAGTGGAAATCCAAATATTTTCTACCAGGAGTCGACATATTCACAACTTCGTGGAGGTAATAGTGCTGAAGCATTTTTAGCTCCGGATGGTGGTCCACTTGGAGGACTTGATTATTCAAAATTAGGAATAAAAGTAACAGCAACAAGTTCAAATGGTAAAGTATATGATGGAATTATCAATTCAGTTGGTTCAAGTTCGTTTAAAATTCCAAACTTACCTTTAACGGATGACACGTTTGAGCTTAAATTAGATGTTCCTGGACATTTTACAGTACACAAAGACTTTACAATGGGATTCCATGATGAAAACGGAAATGTAACGCCACAAAACCGTTTTATTTCATTAAATCCAGCTTACGCAGGTGATGTCAATAAAGATGATGTGATTGATGTGATGGATGCAATGTACTTACAAACTTATTGGGGTACAAATAAGCGTGCAGCCGATATTAACAATGATGGTGTAGTTGACGAAAAAGATATGGCATATGTAGAGCAAAATTACTTAATGCAAAATCCAACAATTAACTATGCACCAGCTCCTAAAAAGAAATATAAAGGACAAACTTTAGAGAGTGTTAAGAGTTCATTAGGTGTTAAGTAATAATAAAAGAAAAAATTTAATATGATATAGATATTAATTAGCTCCGGTATTAAACTGGAGTTTTTTTATTTGATTTAATAAAATAGGATACTTTTTATATCTCAAAAAACAAATTGATTAAGCTTTATTGATAAAGTTTAATATATTGATTTTAGGAGGCAATGACCGATCTAATAATTTAGCTTCTGCCTTATACGAATATTTGAAAAGTGAATTTGAAGATTTAATAAAGAGCATTATTAACCAAGAGTAATAGGTAAACGGATATATCATAAATATCTATATGGGATTTTTGATAAATGATCCTCTAAAAAGCCGATAATATCAATGGATATATCCTGGACAATTAAACCAATACAATCGACACAGTACGCTAATGTCAGCATATAAAAACATAAATGACGAGAAATTTCGCTATTATATTCTAAAGCAGAAGTCAGATGTGTTCCATTCAATGAAGAGCTTTTTCAAGCAGGAGCATGAGAAAGCAGCGAAATAGAGAGCGGTTATGGAGAATTAAATAGCGTGCGAAATTAGTAGAAAGTGAGAAACCAGAAAGCCTGTTAGAAGGCTTTTCTGGTTTTTTGTCGTAAATATTTAGAGTTTATATACTAACGTAGTCAGATTCTTATTCAACATAATTACAGATTAACTGATGAAGAACTCTCTATTCAGATATCTTATAATTAAAAGGAAAAATTTTCTATTGCAATATAATTAACATGTAACTTTATGATTCTGTTGATTTGAAATGGAAGCATACCTCATTTTATAAACTTGATTAACCAATGTATAATGATGATAGCTGTAACAGTAAGAATGATACCAATGTATAAGAGCTAAAGGAAGCATTAACATTAGAAAGCTATTACCTATAGGAGGAGTTACTAATGAAATTTATAGATGGTTGTGAAGGCTTCAAAGGATTCTGAAGCAGGGACAATGCCAAGGGAACAGATGGATCTGATGTTTGCTGCAATGAAGAGATATAATGAAGAACTGAAGAAAGCTGGAGTGCTGGTGTCAGTCGGTGGGCTCCATCCAAGCTCCAACGGTATTCGTATTACATACCCTGTTCCTGGAGAACCGCCGACCATTACAGAGGGACCTTTTGCTGAAGTCAACGAGTTGATTGCAGGATACTGGTTCATAGATGTGAAATCTCGCGAGGAAGCCATCGAGTGGGCGATGCGCGCGCCAGATCCACATGGTCTTGGAGAAGGACAGATTGAACTACGCCAAGTATTCGAATAGACCGATAGGCTAACATTGGATTAAAATGACCGGAAAACCATTACAATCGACACAGCACGCTAAAGTCCGCGTATCAAAACATAAATGACGAGAAGTTTCGCTATTATATTTTAAAGCAAAAGTCAGATGTGTTTCATTCGATGAAGAGCTTTTTTAAGCAGGAGCATGAGAAGGCAGCGAAATAGAGCGGTTATGGAGAATTAAATGGCGTGCGAAATTAGTAGAAAGTGAAAAACCAGAAAACCTGTTAGAAGGCTTTTCTGGTTTTTTGTCGCAAATATTTTTAGTATAAATATTAAAGAAGTCAGATTCTTATTCAACATAATGGCAGTTTAGTTCAATAAGATACTGTATTATTAAATGCATAAGAGGTGGTGGGAATTTTGCATATTAAAGAAAAATTAATGTTATTACTTAAAGAAACTGTTTGTGATTTAGTAAAAAACGATACAATTAAAATTAAATCAAAACTATCAGTTGAAATTACAATTGAGGACATCAAAAGAGAACTAAATCACTGGGACTCACTAACAATTCCACCTGATGTAGCGTATGAGAATATTAGTTATTATAAGTATAATGATGGGTCAGGATATGCGTTGGAATTTGAACTTTGGATAAATAATCAAGAAAGTGATTTAACATTGTCTTGTGAAGCAATAATCGACCAATCAGATAATATCTTATCGTTTTCAATAGAAGATTTACATGCATTATAGTTTATCGTTGTTCAACTAACGCATGCTTATATATAGTAT
>NZ_NULG01000053.1 GCF_002577195.1 Bacillus sp. AFS041924 | reverse complement strand
ATACTATATATAAGCATGCGATAGTTGAACAAGGAAAAGCATCGATTATTTAAAACAAAAATCGTCCATCCCTTTAAGAGATAGACGATTTTTGTTTTACCTACTATACTTGAACTTCAAACTGTCTTGAATACAATTTTCTATAAGCTCCACCATTTTTGAGAAGTTCATTATGATTACCTTGTTCAACAATCCCTTCTCCAGTTATGACAATAATTCGTTCGGCATTTCGGATTGTGGAAAGACGGTGGGCAATGACGATTGTAGTACGTCCTTTCGCTAATATCTCTAGCGCTTCCTTAACAATACTTTCACTTTCATTATCTAATGAACTTGTTGCTTCGTCTAATATAAGGATAGGTGGGTTCTTTAGGAATACTCGTGCAATACTTAATCGCTGTTTTTGACCACCTGACAGTTTAACTCCTCTTTGCCCAATCTCAGTGTGGTAGCCATTTGGGAGCTTCATAATAAAGTCATGTGCATTTGCATGCTTAGCTGCTTCAATAATTTCTTCTTCATTAGCACTTTGATTTCCGTAGCGAATATTTTCATAAACTGTACCGGTAAATAGATAAACATCTTGTTGTACAATTCCAATGTTATTTCGTAATGAATTCAGGTCAATATCTCGAACATTAATTCCATCTACTAATAGCTCACCATCTGTCACATCATAAAAACGAGGAATAAGTGAACATAACGTTGTCTTACCTACACCAGACGGACCAACTACTGCAATATACTCACCTGGTTGTATTTGAAGTGATGTATTCACCAATACATTCTCCAGATACTCTTCATAACGGAATGAAACTTGTTTAAACTCAATTTTCCCAGTTACTTTTGAGAGCGTAATTGCACTCTGTTTATTTCCAATTTCAGGCATCAAATTCATGATTTCCATGAACCGTTGGAATCCTGTGATTCCTTCATGGAACTGTGTACTCATATGTGTTAATTTTTGAATAGGTTCAATCATAAAGCCTATATATAATAAAAACGTAATTAAATCCGCTAAGTCTAAAGAGTTGTTAATAATATTAGCACTACCTACAATGATCACCGTGATTGTAATCAGTTGTAGAAATATTTCAACACCATTGTAAAAATAAGCTTCTGCCTTATAAGTTTTCTTTCGACTATCTAGGAAACGACTATTTGCACGGTTAAAATTTTCAACCTCAACCTGTTCATTAGCAAATGATTTTACGACACGAATTCCAGATAAACTATCCTCTACTTGTGCATTAACGTCAGCAATTCGCTCTTTGTTTTTTCTTATGGTCCTGTTTAAAACCTTATTGAAATACAATGCAAACGAACCTAGAAATGGTAAGAAACAAAAAACGGCTATCGTTAATTGTGCATTTATATAAAATAATATGAAAAATGCACCTATAAATCTTACAAAATATTTAACGTAGTCTTCAGGACCATGATGATATAACTCAGAAATAAGTAGTAAGTCGTTCGTTACTCGAGACATAAGCTGTCCTGTCTTTTCTTTATCATAAAAGCTAAATGAAAGTTTTTGCATATGTGAAAATAGCTCACTACGCATATCATTTTCCATACGTGCACCAATTTCGTGTCCTTTGTAGTCTACAAAGAAATTCCCGATATTTTGTATGACTACTAAAACTAGCATTAATCCACCGATCCAATACACTTCATTAAGTGCTTCAGACAAATCTCCTTCAAGAACATTCTTCGTAATGTAACGAACGAGTAGTGGAAATACTAAATTTGTAGAGGAAACGATAAAAGCACATGCTAATATTGATAAAAATAACCTTAAATAAGGTTTATAATATGAGAAAAATTTTTTTACAGGAAAATTCATAATTAACCCCTTTTTGTGTTATTTGACTTACACATACAAGGGGGTACACCGTATGCAAATTAAAAAAGTGTTCCACCCTTATATGTTTTTAAGGTTTGATTCATTAATTTTTTCATGTAATTGCCTCCTTCAACATTTAATACTTTTATTTTATACATATTTAACAAAGAGAGAACTGTTTATTTCCAGTAAACTACGAAAAAATAAAAGTCAGAAAAAATAACTGATAGAACAGTTGTTTTATCAAAATGGACTTCTCTAATATATATTATAAAATTTATAGAAAGAAAAATAAAATTGAATTACTTATTCAACTAACGCATGCGATTCTTCAATAGAAGATCGCTTTTTTTATTCAACAAAATGGCAGGATAGTTCAATAAGAAATAGAATAAAAGACATATAACTTAAAATATTAAACCATTTATAACTGAACAAGGATATAAGGCAACATTCCCATCAGGTTTGAAAACACCGAATGGGGATCAATCGGTGAAATCCTCATTAGAAGGATTAAAGCCATTTGAATACAAATCCTCAAAGACAGAAGCTGAATTTTTTAATGAATTTAAGTTAAGTACAGAATTTAATAATGGCAGTAATACGGAAACTGTCATTGTCAAAACCTCGTTGATTTATGTAAAAAACCAGGGCTGGAAGATAGATGATGTTGAGTATGTAGGGCAGTTGACAGGACGGAAGTAATACTAAAAAGAGTTCTAGGGTAGGTAGTTTGTTTTATTTACTATCTGACAGGAGCAAATTACTTCACAATAAGCATTATATATGTTAGAATTTTCAGAAATATAGTTATAAAGTATTTGAAACTATGTTTATCGTTTAAATTTGAGAGCCAAAGGGAAAGATAATCATGATAACTTTGAAAGGGAGGAATGAAGAATGGATGTCAAATTTACATCAAAGGAAGTCATTACTCAGATCAAGAAGTTACATAACGAAGGGAATTCTCTACGTAAAAAAGAGGTAAAGCAACATTACCCTGATTTAATGAGGAGTGCTTTGTATTATTACCCAAGTTGGCAACATGCCGTAGATGAAAGTAAAGTAAGTTAGAATATCACTATATGCTAAAGGAAACATGGTTTACATATGTTCCTTTAATTGAATCCACTACTTAATGTGGTTTATGGACGAAATTTAAGTAAATAACCAAAAAAGATTTTTTTCTTTAGTAATGAAAAGCAATTTGGGTGGACTCTTCCTTTTCAAAAGTAGAGTCTGCCCAAATTATTTTTGTTACATAACATTCACTCTTATTTTCTGGTATTCTACAAAGCCTTTATACAATATTTTAATCATGGAATCTCATATGTTATTCTTCGACTATTGGATCGCAATTCTATATTGACGTATTACTTCAAATACTCGGTTATTCATATTCACTTTACGTGAAACTCAAGACTTTTTAATGACCATCTAATTTCTTATTATCTTTCTTTTTTTGTTCTACATATCAAGCTATTATTGCAAGATCTTCTTTGGTTGCTTTCGTAACCATCGGAATTCCGGCTTTTTCCCATTTTTCATAAATTGTTAATAGTTTATCGTCTTTTTTATTTGGCATGTTTTTCTCCATAACTGTGACATAAATTATTTTTTCACTTCTGATAATTTTTCCCCAAAGTCTAATATTATTAGGTCTGTAACTTTTGACATTGGCGTTTCGTCTACGTCCTCATAATTTGAAATATGTTTAATACTAGTGGAGGTCATACTTTCTTTTAGAATGAATCTATTTTACAAATACATCCCAACTTAACAGTGGTGTTAGATAAAGATGTAACTTCACTAATTAATGAAACTTCCAGATATAGAAATAATATGAATACACTCAAAAAAATTCCGAGGTGATATAAGATGAAACAATGGAAAAAGGAAATTGAAATTGATGCTCCGATTGATTACGTATGGTACTTTTTGGAGGGACCACTGGAAAATTTGCAAAGGATTATGCCGGAAGTTCTGGAGAACAATCCAGTCAAAGTAACCGATGATGTGGTTGGAAGTGTTTACCGACAGAAATATAAAGAAGGTAAAAGAATTGAAGAATACGATGTAGAAACGTTAGAATACCTCAATACTCCTGACCAAAAGAACCTTAAAGTTGGTTTCACGTTAGCTAAGATGTTCGAAATTACAGCTAAGTATGGGTTAAGTAAAATCAATGAACAGAAAACTCGGTTCACATACACTTGCACCAATCGGCCATTAAAAGCGTTTCTCAAACTATTTTTATTTTTTGCAAATGATAAAGTCGTCATAAAATTTTGTGAAAAAGTGAAAAAAGAGGCTGAAGCTGATTACCAAAAATCGGCTATGATCGTAAAGTAGCTTCTGAAACGAAGTCATCTTAGCCATCCCTGATTTTGAATTTGCTCTATTTAAAAATATAAGTCCCTCAAAAGATTATTGGATCGGAGCTGGTACAGGGATTTCTTCAGTGGCGTATAACTTTGTAGTGTCTAAAAGTTATGCTAGGGTAGAAATATATTTAAGTAGACCTGTTAAAGAAGAGAATAAGTTTATTTTTGATGAACTTAAGAAAATGAAAGAATCTATTGAGAGTGACTTTGGTGCCGAACTTTCTAGGAAAGATTAGATGATAAGAAAGCCTGTAGAATTAAGTTTCAAAAAGATGAAGTAAATCTATTTAATGAAAACGATTGGACTGACATGTTTGATTTTATGGTAGATGCCATGGTAAGGATTGAAAAGGCAACTAAATTTCGAATTATGGAAGTCAGAAAGAAGTTAATTGAGAAACTAAATTCATCCGAAATATAATATACATAATTATTAATAGATTAATTTAGAGGTATGATGTTGAAATTTTAATGTCTAGTTTTGATATTTTTCTCAGTTTTAATTAAACTTCCATGAGAGTACGATATAAACTTCAATTCACTGTTGTGAATCTGAGGATTCATGGATGGCTACCGCTGTAGCTCAATAATTTATGTGTTTGATCGTTTAATATATGCAAAATAAAGAGAAGTCACCCAATATAGTGACTTCTCTTTATTTTTATAAATTCACGGTTAACCCTATCCCGTAAACTACATTTTAATAGAAGGAAATTGCATTCTTTGGGAACACTATCTTCTTTATTAGGAGTTTTTGTTATTCTTTTTTTCTTCTTTTGTAAAGTTTAGAGGTAAAGAACAGGAAATTGGTGGAGTTAAAAAATAAATTATAGGTAATATATCAAATGTAATAACAAGTTTTTGGCTTTTTTTATTGGTATTAGAGAGATATAAATCTCTTAAATGCAAGGCCTTTATTCGATTATGGAATCTCATTCACTTCATGTGCAACTCGAATACCCGATTCAATCGCACCTTGCATCCAACCGTGAGTGAGTGTTGTGTGTTCACCAGCAAAGTGGACCTTGCCCTCAGGCATAGCAATGTAAGGATATAATTCTGTTTCTTGGCCTGGTTCAAAAGCTGTGAAAGCACCACAAGAATAGGGATTCTGACTCCAGTTTTGGGAAATTCCTTTTACGAATTCGGAATAAACTTTGGATCCATAAATTTCTGCTAAGTCTCTCAAAACAAATTGAATACGATCTTCCTCTGAAATGCTGCCCCAATTTAATGACTCGTCTGCCCATGTATAACTTGCTAGGATTACCGCAGAGCCTTGTGTACCAATACCTTCGCTTGGATAATAGGTAAATCGAATTGGTAAGTCAGTAATCGATTTACCACCTTGTTGACCTTCTTTTTCCCAAAATCTACTTTTAAATTCGATTCCAATTTTTGTAGCAGCCAAATAATTGATTTCACGAATCGCTTTTCGTTTCATATATGAAAAAGAATGGATGGTTCGATTTTCACAAATCTTAAGGCGGAAAAGGGTATGGTTAAGATAGCAATATCGCCATTTGTAGTATAATGCTCTAATTTTTGCTGGTGACTAGTATGAATGGTTACTCCGCTTGAGTTTTGGACAAGCTTTGTCATTTTATGATGAAAATAGATATTTTCTTTCAATTGGGGTAAAAATGCGTAAGGCAATCTATCCATACCACCTGTTATTTCAAAGAAACGGGTAGTTGAGCTAAAGAATACCATTTCTCTTAATACTTCAATAAAAGACATTCCCATATATGCTTCTAAGTCAAGAAGCACACCAATCATGTCCATAGCGCCTTCTGAAAAGTGAGAGTTTAACATAAAGCCTAGTGATTGTTTATTAAATTGTTTTTGTAAGAGATCCCAATTTTTTTCGGGATTTTGTTTAATAAAATCAATGTAAGGTTGTACCAATGAAAGTAATAGTTCCTCGGCTGTTTTCTTACTTTCATTTGGTGCAACAGGATATTTTAAAATACTTGAATTCTGCTCAAATTGGTTAAGACGAGTTTTGATATAGTTTGTGTATATAATATCGTCTGGGGTCCGATTAATAAATTCATTTATAGGTAACTGGAATTTTTTAATATATTCAAGAGTTAAAGAATGTGAATCATGAATACGCATTGGTCCTGTGTTGAAGTATAATCCCTTACTAAAAGGGGAGTGCAATGTATAAACTCTCCCTCCTAATCTGTTATTTGCTTCAAGAATTGTGATATTATGTCCCGCTTCTTTTAATAGAGAAGCTGAAACTAGTCCTGATAATCCTGCGCCAACAATAATAATATATTTAGGAGAAATTGACTTTTTTAGGCCATTTCTAATTATCAAAATCATTTGTCCGGTGGACAATTGATTATCCATATTCAAAGTCATCACTTCGCTCCTTTACAAAAGGACTCAATGAATTATATTCACTTTCAAAGTTTCATATGTGTACTTGAGTGGAGAGGAATTGAATAAGAGGAAAAATAGTAGATACCTTATTGTATTAATGGCAATTTCAATGAACAAGGAATGTTTTCATCCTTTTAAAACGGAATTTTTGATAGAATGTTCATTTTGAAAAGTCAAAGCCTTAGCAAAAATTGAACAATACGAAAAAGAAATTAACGTAATTGATTTAGCAATGAGTGAATAGTTAGATTATGAAAAGCTTAATAATTTATATTGTAGGAAATTAGAATTAAATAAAGAATTAGAAACGGTAATGGAGTTTTGGTTAGGATTGTAATGATAGAAGGAATTTTAATTATTCTAGCTTTAAAAATCAGCAATATTTAGAAATATTTAATATTAACTTTATCATTGTTTAATTAAAAGTATAGAGATATAATGAATTCGAAAGATATGGAAGCATAATAATGTAATTGTTATGTGTCTATTCATTTCATTTAAATTAGATTGGATTGGTATTTTAGTAAATACTTGCTAATTAACTATTCCACCAAGATGACAGAAAGCCACCAGTTTGGCTAATTGTCACCTTGGTGGAATTTTTTTTTCAAAAAAACTGAAAAGAGGGTAGAGCAAATAAGGGTTTGGAAACCTAGATTATATTTACAGACAAAGTAAATAGGTTGTTGAAATCGGTGCAAGGATAAAGGTATAGCATTTTTACTATTTTAAAAGAGGCGAATAAGAAATGACGAAAAAAGTACATGAATTTAATGATATGATGAGGAAACTTCGAAAAAATTTATTTGGAAAGGGCCCAGAACGAATTCATACGGTATTTGTTGAAAACATGGCCGTTTCAACATTGTATGGTAATTTGACCCCTACTGAAAAATTTATTTCCGGAACAATGAACGGTGCTGAAATGGTTCATACTGCCCGTACTAAAATGATTCAAGATCTATACTTAAATCAACCACCAGAAGGTTTAGAAGAACTTGTAGGAGCAAAATTAGTCCATTTATTTTCAGATATGAAAGTTGAAGAAAATATAGCCATTTCAGTATTTGTCTTTGATCGAAATATTATATAAAGAAGCAGAATTTATTATTTTCACATAAGAAGATTTAATAAGGGAGAATAACGGAGTGGAGGAAACAAATGATTGGGATGAGTTGGTTAAAAAATCGAAAAATGCTAATCAAGCTTTATCAAACTTTGTTAAATATATCATTGCTAATACTGAGCTTGATTCTTGCATTCTTTCTATTTAGAGAGCTTTATTATATTTTTAACGATTTTTTATTAGGAAATAAAAATGTTCATCAAATTTTTGGTAAAGTACTGATCTTTTTCTTATATTTTGGATTCATTTCAATTATTGTTCAATATTTCAAAGAAAACTATCATTTTCCAATACGATATCTACTTTATATTGGGATAACAGCTACGATCCGTTTTATTATTGTTAATAATGGCGAATCGTCACATAATTTTAGGTTAGCTGTCGTCATTTTAGTGCTTACGATTAATTATATCATTTTACCTTTTGGGGATATGAAAAATAGCTAAAAATAAATTGAAACTCATAAAAAAATTACTTCGCATTAATTCAAGTCTAATAATGTGAAGTTTTTTGATGGATAAAAATTCGGTATAATTTTGTATTATTATATTTATAAGGGGATATAAATCTGTTTGGTTCCTTGTGAAAATCTATAAAAAATTATGTTTGGTTCTACAGCAAAGAATCGTAGGGATTCTTTTGTTTAGGGAACTTATGGGTCAGTTTTCTAGTAAAACTACATGCCGCTGAATATTATGAATATTCCTTCAAATTATAATGAAAAATATTTTTTAAAAATAATAATCTGAAAATATTGAAGTTTACTAATTGTTGGCATATAATGTAATCAGATACTAGTTTATTAGAGAATTAACTAAGAGGTATTAGCGAATGGCAGAGCAAAATCAACGAATTGGTCGAACAGCTATGATGCTTGCTTTGACCGATCATGAAGAAAATTTAATGAAAAATGAAAATGTTGTATGGTGTGTAGGCAAAGTTGGTACGATGGATGCTCAAAAAGTTGTAGCTGCCATTGAAACCGCTGCCAAACAAAATGGTGTAATTAATGGAGCTCTATACAGAGAAGTTCATTCGTTATATCATGCGATTCTTGAAGCAATTCAAGGCGTTACAAGAGGTCACGTTCAATTAGGTGATGTTCTTAGAACAGTAGGACTTAGATTTGCTGTTGTTAGAGGTAAGCCATATAAAAACGTGAACGAGGGTGACTGGATCGCAGTTGCACTATACGGAACGATTGGTGCTCCAATTAAAGGATCGGAGCATGAATCAGCAGGACTTGGCATCAATCACATATAATCGCCCATAGTTTATTAGATGATAGGGGGCTATGATTCGTAAGATTAAAATTTTACGTTTCATAGCCTCCTTCTGTGTTTTTTTTGACAAAATTCGGAGGTGTTTTTTAAATGGTAATTTTAACTGGTAATAGCTTAACAATGGAACAAATGAAAAGTATTTTATTCGAAATGGCATATGTAAATGCAAGTGAAGATAGCTTAGTTGCAGTAAAAGCATGTAGAGAAAAGGTTGAAGAAATCGTAAATAATGGCAAAGTTGTTTATGGAATCACAACAGGTTTCGGAAAATTTAGTGATGTATTAATTGAAAAAGAAAATGTTTCAACTCTTCAATATAACTTAATTGCTTCACATGCATGTGGCGTTGGTGAACCTTTCCCTGAATTAGTTTCAAGAGCAATGTTAGTACTTCGTGCAAATACGATGTTAAAAGGCCATTCTGGTGTGCGTTTAGTAGTCGTTGAAAAATTACTTTCATTAATTAATGCTCAAATTCACCCAGTTATCCCTTCTCAAGGTTCTTTAGGTGCAAGTGGTGACTTAGCTCCTTTATCTCATTTAGCTCTAGTTTTACTTGGTGAAGGTGAAGTTTTCTATAAAGGAAAGCGTATGGAGACTGCTGAAGCTTTAGCAAAAGAAGGAATTTTACCAATCACTCTAGAAGCAAAAGAAGGTTTAGCTTTAATTAATGGTACTCAAGCAATGACAGCAATGGGTATTCTTACTTATCTCGAAGGTGAAGAGTTAGCTTATCAAAGTGAATTAATTTCATCTATTACATTCGAAGCATTAAATGGCATTACAGATGTATTTGATGAAAGAATTCATATTGCTCGTGGATATAAAGAACAAATTGAAGTAGCAGAGCGTTACCGCAATATATTAGCTACAAGTCAATTAACAACTAGACAAGGTGAAATAAGAGTTCAAGATGCTTATACATTAAGATGTATTCCTCAAGTTCACGGTGCTAGCTGGCAAGTTCTGAACTACGCAAAAGAGAAATTAGAAATCGAAATGAATGCTGCTACTGATAATCCATTATTATTTGGTGATGATGTATTCTCTGGTGGTAATTTCCATGGTCAACCAATCGCATTTGCAATGGACTTCTTTAAATTAGGAGTTGCTGAACTAGCAAATATTTCAGAAAGACGTATTGAACGTTTAGTAAACCCACAATTAAATGATTTACCACCATTTTTAAGTCCAGAACCAGGATTACAATCTGGGGCAATGATTATGCAATATGTGGCAGCGGCATTAGTCTCTGAAAATAAAACATTAGCACATCCTGCAAGTGTTGACTCAATTCCTTCTTCTGCAAACCAAGAAGATCATGTAAGTATGGGAACAATCGGAGCACGTCATGCATACCAAATCCTTCAAAATGCTAGACGAGTTTTAGCAATTGAATGTATTTGCGCAATGCAAGGTGCTGAATATAAAGGAATTGAAAAAATGTCTGAAACTACTAGAAAGTTTATGGAAGATGCTCGCAAAACAGTTCCATCAATTACAAGAGATCGCGTATTCTCTAAAGATATTGAACAATTAACAACTTATTTAAAAGAAAATTTCATCGCTAAAAACTATACAAAACAAAAACAAATATAAGAAGAGGTGGAATAAAAATGGAAATCACAAAAGGATCTTTAAAAGCACCAAGAGGTACTGAGCTAAACACAAAAGGTTGGATTCAAGAAGCAGCACTTCGTATGTTATTAAACAACTTAGATGAAGAAGTAGCAGAACGACCAGAAGACTTAGTAGTATATGGAGGAATCGGTAAAGCAGCAAGAAACTGGGAAAGCTTTGATGCAATTATTGAATCATTAAAGAAATTAGAGAGCGATGAAACATTATTAGTTCAATCAGGTAAACCTGTAGCAGTATTTAAATCTCATGAAGATGCACCACGAGTTTTATTAGCAAACTCTAACTTAGTTCCAAAATGGGCAACTTGGGAAACTTTTCGTGAATTAGATGAAAAAGGCTTAATGATGTACGGTCAAATGACAGCTGGTAGCTGGATTTACATTGGTACTCAAGGTATTTTACAAGGTACTTATGAAACATTTGGAGAAGCAGCTAAGCAACATTTCGGTGGAAGCTTAAAAGGTACGATCACAATTACTGCAGGTCTTGGTGGCATGGGTGGAGCTCAACCATTAGCAGTAACAATGAATGGTGGGGTTGTAATCGGTATTGACGTAGATGAAACAAGAATTCAACGTCGTATTGACACTAGATATTGTGACGTGTTAACTCACGATTTAGAGGAAGCATTACAACTTGCAACTGAGGCTAAAAACGAAGGTAGAGCTTTAGCAATTGGATTAGTCGGTAATGCTGCTGAAATTTTACCTCAATTAGTAGAACGCAATTTTGTACCAGACTTAATTACTGACCAAACTTCAGCTCATGATCCATTAAATGGGTATTTACCGATTGGATTGACTTTGGAAGAAGGAAAGAAACTTCGTGTACAAAATCCAGATGAAGTAATTAAACGTGCAAAACATAGTATGGCTGTACATGTTGAAGCAATTTTAGCAATGCAACAACGTGGAGCAATCGCATTTGACTACGGTAATAATATTCGTCAAGTGGCATTAGATGAAGGCGTTAAAAATGCATTTGATTTCCCTGGTTTCGTACCTGCATTTATTCGCCCATTATTCTGTGAAGGTAAAGGTCCTTTCCGTTGGGTAGCACTTTCTGGTGATCCAGAGGATATCTACAAAACTGACGAAGTAATTTTACGTGAATTTGCAGATAACGAACATTTATGTAACTGGATACGTATGGCTCGTGAAAAGATTGCTTTCCAAGGGTTACCATCACGTATTTGTTGGTTAGGCTATGGTGAGCGTGCTAAATTCGGTAAAATCATTAACGAAATGGTTAAAAATGGCGAATTAAAAGCTCCAATCGTAATTGGTCGAGATCACTTAGACTGCGGTTCAGTAGCATCTCCAAACCGTGAAACAGAAAGCATGAAAGACGGTAGTGATGCAGTAGCTGACTGGCCAATTCTAAATGCTCTTATTAATGGTGTAAATGGCGCAAGCTGGGTAAGTGTACATCACGGTGGTGGAGTAGGAATGGGTTACTCTTTACATGCAGGTATGGTTATTGTTGCTGACGGTACAGATGCAGCTGCGAAACGTATTGAAAGAGTATTAACATCAGATCCAGGAATGGGTGTAGTTCGTCACGTTGATGCAGGTTATGATTTAGCTGTTGAAACTGCGAAAGCAAAAGGCGTTAACATCCCGATGATGAAGTAGGTGTCCTGAATTGAAAGCAGATATTCTATTAACAAATATAGGTCAATTATTAACGATGGATCATGGTGATGGTCCAATTCATGGAAAAGATATGAGCAATCTACCTGTTTTAGAAAATGCAGAAATCGCATGGAAAGATGGGCAAATTATTTATATCGGACAAATGAACGTAGAAAAAATTGATGCAACAAAAGTAATTGATTGCCAAGGTAAACTAGTCACTCCAGGATTAGTTGATCCTCATACTCACGTGGTCTTTGGAGGATCACGTGAGCATGAAGTTAGTTTGAAATTACAAGGTGCTTCTTATTTAGAAATACTAGAAATGGGTGGAGGAATCCATTCTACGGTAAGTCAAACGAAATTAGCTTCATTTGAAGACTTAAAAAAGAAAACTGTTCATCACTTAAATAGAATGCTTTCATTTGGTGTAACAACAGTTGAAGCGAAAAGTGGCTATGGACTTGATGAAGAAACAGAATTAAAACAACTTAGAATTGCTAAGGAATTACAAGTTGAGCATGAGATTGATTTAGTTTCAACTTTCTTAGGTGCGCATGCAGTACCAAAAGAGTATAAAGGAAACGAAGAAGCTTTCTTAGAAAAAATGCTTTCTTTACTAGAAGTAATTAAAGAAGAAGAGCTAGCAGAATTCGTAGATGTATTTGCTGAAACAGGTGTATTTTCAGTTGAGCAATCAAGAGAATTTTTATTAAAAGCAAAAGAATATGGCTTTAATGTGAAAATCCATGCAGATGAAATTGATCCACTAGGTGGCACTGAAATGGCAGCAGAAATTGGCGCAATTTCTGCTGATCATCTATGTGGGGCTTCTGAAAAAGGTGTAGAGATGCTTGGTAAGAGCAATACAATCGGTGTCATTTTACCGGGGACTACATTCTATTTAAATAAACCAGAATTTGCACCTGCAAGATCAATGATTGAAAATAATGTTGCAGTTTCATTAGCTACAGATTTCAACCCAGGAAGCTGCCCAACAGAAAATTTACAATTAATTATGACAATTGCAATGTTAAAACTAAAAATGACACCTGAAGAAATTTGGAATGCCGTTACGATTAACTCTTCATATGCGATTAATCGCGGAGACCAAGCAGGTAAATTAATAGTTGGACGTAAGGCAGATGTCGTGATTTGGAATGTACCAAACTATACTTATGTACCTTACCATTTTGGTGTAAATCATGTAGAATCTGTATTTAAGAATGGTAAATTAGTAGTAAGTAGGGGTGAACATGATGTCGCTATCACATCTTAAAAAAGCAGGAGATGCAATTTTCATCGATTCAAAAGTTACAAAAGCAAACGAAATCATCTCTGCTTGGAATGGAACAGAAGCATCAAATTTCTCAATTATCGGTGTACCTTTATCAAAAACATCAATCAGTCATTCAGGTGCTAGCTTTGCACCAGCTTCAATTCGAAAAATGTTAAGTAGCTATAGTACTTATCATATTGAAGACCATATTGACTTAAAAGATTTCAAAGTGACTGATTTTGGTGATATTACGATGCATGTAACAGATTTTGAAGAGTCTAGAAATCGTATACGATCAACAATTTCTGAATTGCTAGGTCAATATAAAGAAACGATGCCAATCATTTTAGGTGGGGATCATGGAATTAGTTTTCCAAGCATTTCAGCGTTTGCGAAAGAACGAGGAACAGTAGGAGTTATCCAATTTGATGCTCATCACGACTTAAGAAATACTGAAGATGGTGGACGCTCAAACGGTACACCTTTCCGTAGTTTAATAGATGAAGGCATTCTAAAAGGTGAAAATTTAGTCCAAATAGGTATCCGAAATTTTTCAAATAGCGCTCCATACACTGAATTCGGCGTAGACAACGGAGTAACAATCTATACGATGCGCAATGTTCGCGAACTAGGAATTTCAAAAATTATTAAAGACAGTATCAATCATTTAGCAGATAAAGTAGATGCAATATACATTAGCCTTGATATGGACGTACTGGACCAAGCATTCGCACCAGGTTGCCCGGCAATCGGACCAGGAGGAATGGACAGTCAAACGCTATTGGATGGCATCTGTTATCTTGCTTCACATCCAAAAGTTTGTGGTATGGATATTGTAGAGCTTGACCCAACGATTGACTTCCGTGATATGACAAGCCGAATCGCAGCACATGTTATTTTAAACTTCCTTGTAGAGAAGGTTAAATTGTTAAATAAATAATTTAGAAAACTCGTAGACTTAGTTGTTTACGAGTTTTTGAGTTTTTTAGAGCGGCGTATATTTGGTGCAAATAATAAATGCAGATCTAAGAAAATAGAGGGATAAATTTAAGAGAAGTGACTGTTAATCAACGAAATTGAATGGGATATACAGAGGATCGGCAATTTATCAACAAAATTGAGTGGTATATAAAGATGATTGGCGATTTATCAACGAAAATTGACTGTTTATCAACGAAAATATATGATATATCAACGAAAGTAGGCAATATATCAACGAAGTTCACAACTTTATCAATAAAGTTCACTTAATGTTCGTAAATACCAATAGTTCTAGATATTTACACTTTCGATCGATAATTGTTTGATAAGGCCTATTTAACTTGTTATTATTAGGATAAGAACAAACATTCGATTCGTGATGATTTCTAAAAAAAGGAGGAAGTGTTTTGACCAAAGTCGATTTGAAGAGAAAAGTAATTTTAGATTTAGCAGTTACTTTAGATGGATTTATTGAAGGGAAGAACGGTGAAATTGATTGGTGTATTATGGAACCTGAAATGGAATTCACTAATTTTTTAAATCAAATAGATACAATACTATATGGAAGAAAAAGCTACGATCTATGGGGAAATTATATTCCGAACCGAGAAGACTCTAATACCGTTCAAGAACTTTGGAAATTGGTTCATAGTAAAGAGAAATATGTGTTTTCGAGAACACAAACAAATAAAGATGATCGTACAACATATATAAATGAAAATATTTGTGAAGAAGTAAAAAAATTGAAAAATAAGCCTGGTAAAGATATCTGGCTTTATGGTGGCTCTAGTCTCATTACAACATTTATTAATTTAGGGTTGGTCGATGAATTTAGATTATCGATTCACCCAATTATATTAGGAGAAGGAAAACCTTTGTTTATTGATATAAATCAGAGAATGAATTTAAAAATAGTAAATACAAGAACATTTTCTTCGGAGGTAGTCCAAGTTATCTATCAATTGGATAGAATATAAATTAACCTACTATACAAGATGATTAAGAGATTGAGTGGAATCCAGTTGAAGATAAAATGATGGATTTCATTTTTTCTCTTTTCGTCTTATATAAGGAAAAAGCCTCCACGTGAGAAAAGTGAAGGCAAAAAATAGTAAATGTTACGATTGTTTAGTCTACTACATTATCGTTTGATGGTGGATTCGATGTGGTAATTGGTCTACGTTTACTGTTAAAAGCGAAAGTATAGAGAAGAAGAATGAGGATCAGTACACATGCGATCGTATCTCGAATGTAAAAACTTGTTTTGTGATCAGCCCAAAGTGTTTTGCTTGAGTCCATTTTTTGTTTCGATACACGAATGTAGCGCTTTACTTCTGGGTGGTTCGGATAAATTTGCTGAACAGCTTTAAATTTCGACAGTGCATCTTGATAATAGCCTTTCGTGTAGAGAGTTAACCCTTCTTTGAACAATTTGTCAGTCTGGCTTTCTGTAGCAGGTACGTCTACTTTCTCGACAGTTTTTTTCAGCGTGTTTACTGGTACCGCGAAATGAAATCCTTGGACTTCCTGATCATTTACTTTATCACCTCGGAAAGTGAGTAAACCGATCAGTTCCCCTTTTTTGTTGATGATAGGTCCGCCACTATTTCCATGTGTAGATGATGCATTGAGTTGAAGGACCGGGCTACCTGCTAAAGTTGTTTTTGAGATGGCTGAGATTTGTCCTTTATTCATTGTGGGAATAACATAACTATGCATTGATAACACCGTAGAATCTGCCGCAGCCGGGTAGCCAATCACCCAAATATCGTCTTGGTCTTGAATGGAGTTACTATTTCCAAGTGGGATCGTTGGATAGTTGGAGCCTTCGATGTCTAATATCGCTACATCTTTTCCGTGGTCGGTTGGTTGTTCATAACTTTTGACAACAGCGCTAATGGGGTCATCAATTGTTGGTAAGTATACGTCTACGCCTTTTTGATAGATTTCGTAGCTAGTATAAGGTTTCAAGTACGCATCGGTGAATTTGTGTGTCCAATTGTTAGCATATGCAACGTCATCCACGAGATATGAAAATGCCTGAGAAATAATATCTTGATCCGACGATTCTTTAGAATAGACGAGAACATGAGCGTTTGTGACAATATAGCCGTCTGAACTAATGATGGCTCCAGATCCAAAACCGTCTATTTCGGTTTGATAATCCCATTTCTCCAACACACTCGTCACACGTTCATCATCTAATGTAATCGTCCATTTCACAATTGCATAATCAACAATTCGGACAACAGCAGGCTTGGTAGTAGCAGCTAATTGTTGTGGTTTGAGTATGTCAGGGGCTGAAGGTTTGAATGAAGTAAGCACAATTGATGTAGCGATCAAAATCGCCAACACGATACAAAACGGAATGGTCACAAATGCCTTTTTATTCATTCCAAACATCCTTTCAATTGTTTTACTTGCCTTCATCTTCTAATCGAGAGCATTTGCACGAAAGCAGAACAAATAACACCCAATGCCTATATTTGCGTGAGTGTGATGGTAAACCAAATGAGTAAAAATACTCAAATACTTATTTAAAGTAGAAAGAAAGCACTATACAATACTTTCAACATTTAAAAAAATAAAAAAATCGACTATAAAGCCGATCACGTTGTTCAATTATTGCATTTGAAAGAATTAAACGAGTTTAATGAAAAGCTTGATAAATTAAAGCTTAAACATATTAGCAATCGCCGTTATATTTATGGTATGATTGTGGCGCTAATTTTTATGTCAGTTATTCGCGTACCAATTATAAAAATTAAAACTTAAAGATTAAATTGAAGTTTAATCTTATCTAGTTACGCAATCAATAGTAGGCAACCGATTAACACATGAATGATCAAAGGAACTAGCAATTAATTTGTTATAGATTGCTATTTTCTTGCTAAACTATTTAAAGATTAAGTAAAATAAACAAATTAATCTAAAATGATAGAGTTATACATCCTCCATAAATGGCAAAACTAGACATAAAAGGAGGAGACAAAATGACACAAGATCGTTTTGAAGAAGCGTATGAAACGTATCGAAATCAAAGTGAAAAACAGCAACTGTTGAAAGAGGAAGCTGTAAGCCAAGATAAGGAACATATAGTTGCAGTACGTAAAAATGAAGATGGTGATTTAATTGGTTTCAGAACAAGTTTAAATCGTGAATTAGATTATCTCCAAGCTTTACAAGAAGCAAAGAATGGAAATCTGGCACATGTAGATGTAATTCATAAATATGGTCGTGATATTCTTAGAAGTGAACCAGATGGTATTGCTGAAAACAATTTAAGTAATTTACCGGAATTTTAATAGATTGATAAAAAAAGAAAGCTCAGTACAATTTACTGAGCTTTTTACAATGTCAATTTTGAAAATAAGAAGATCCATTAAATAATTATAGGAGCGATAGAAAATATAAATAACTTCCCCACATTTTGGCTAATTTTAATAGTAACCGATATTAAATTTAGATTAACTGCCAAGATTTCTTATTCTTGGTAATGAGAATTGTTCAGCGTTCGCTGCTTCCATTCCTCCTCCTTCGTTATGCTCGGAATTAGTTCTAATTCTGCTTCTATTAAGTCTACTATCTCTAATTTTTATTCCTTGCTGTCCTCCTAATTCATCATTATTTTGTCCTGCAATGCCACTTCTACCATTACCATCCGCAAATTGAGAACTAGTGTTAGCTGTTTGACTATTATTTCGAGCATTTTGTCCGCCTTGGTTTGCGTTCATTCCAACATTTCGATTGATTTGTCCGCCACCTTCAGCTCTTTGTTCGACTTGGAGGCGATTCTCTTTAATTTCAATGTTGAAAAAATTAAAATTGATAGATTCATTCGCGTTAGCTGCGGCAAGTAACTCTTGAATTTCTTCTTTTAATGCTTTGAAATCTTCAAATTGTGCTGCCATAGTTAAAAAACTCCTTTCCTATTAATAATTCACTATATTCACTTCTAATAGATTCTGATTAGACATTTACTAGAAATCTCCATGTTTTAAAATTATTTAGTAGAAAAATGTTCGATGCAAGGAATAGATCGTGTTTTATGACTAATCTCATGGAAAAAATCATTTTTTCACATTTTAATCATAGATTAATAATGGAGTGTGATGTAGTTGAACCCTTTTTTAGTAAAAATATTAAAATCATTAATTGGTGTGTTTGTTATTGACTTGCTATTTCTTACTTATTGCTTGTTATTAGGTAGCTATTTTCATATTTTACATTCTTTTACTTGGTACGGATTTAAAATTATCGTCCTACCATTTAGTATTTTAGCTTTTATTATTACGCTGGTTTATTTTAGTGAAAAAGTGGAATTTGAAGAGATTAAAGAGATTGACACGGATCTTTCTACAAGAATGGAAAAATACCATCAACCTTAAAAAAATTGAACTGAGGTGGTGTAATGGACCTCGAAAATAGTGTTGTACGAAATATTGAAGAGCGGATCAAACGTCTAAGAACAAAACAAGATGAAGATGGTTCTTGGGAATATTGTTTTGAAGGTTCATTAATGACGGATAGTTTTATGATTTTATTAATGAATGATCTTGAATACAAAAATCAAAAGGTAATGGATGGGATTATTGATCGTATCATCAATCTTCAACATCCGAATGGAGCTTGGAAATTATACGAAGATGAAAAAGAAGGAAACTTAAATGCAACAGTTCAAGCTTACATAGCTTTATTAATCTCAAAAAAGTATACAAAAGAACAATCAAGTATGAAAAAAGCTGAAAAATTTATTCGTGAAAACGGTGGTATTAAAAAAACACATTTTATGTTAAAGGTGATTCTAGCTACTCATGGTTTGATTGAGTATCCTAAATTATTTTACTTTCCAATGAGTTATTTTTTACTGCCAGATAAAATGCCCTTAAGTTTATTTGATTTAAGTAATTATGCTAGAGTTCATTTAGTTCCTATGATTCTATGTATTAATAAACGATTTAAAGTGAAATTGGATGACGATCTAACTATCGATCATCTTCTGGAAACTAGTGAGGTAGATTGGTTTTACGAAGAACGAGGGAGTTTTTATCAATTTTTACTTGAGGAAGGTAAGAAGCTAGCTTCATATCCTCTCTATTTTCACCAGAAAGGATATGAAAAGGCAAAAAGATTTATTCTAGATCGTATTGAAACAAATGGAACTTTTTATAGCTATGCTACTTCTACGTTTTATATGATTTATGCTTTAATGGCTTTAGGCTATGAAACTACTTCATCTGTCATTCAAAATGCGCTAGAGGGACTTCTTTCATATGCAGCGGATACTGAAGCGGGAATTCATATTCAAAATTCTCCATCAAAAGTTTGGGATACTGCGTTATTGTCATATGCAATTCAAGAAGCTGGTTACAAAATTAATGATCCAATCGTTTCAAAATCTATTCAATATTTAATGAAAAAACAGCAAAATATGATTGGTGATTGGTCGGTTCATGCTAAAAATTTAACACCTGGTGGTTGGGGATTTTCAGATGTGAATTCATTTATACCAGATAATGATGATACTGGCGCAGCTTTAAGAGCGATAGCAAGGTATGCGATGGATCAACCGAATATTCAAAAAGAATGGTTAAAAGGCGTTCATTTTTTACTTGGACTACAAAATATCGATGGTGGATGGGGAGCATTTGAAAAAAATGTAAATAATAAATGGTTAACTTACGTGCCGATTGAAAATGCAAAAGATGCAATCATAGATCCTTCTACTGCTGATTTAACAGGTCGTGTACTGGAGTTTATTGGCCATTATACATCAATTTCAAATGATGATCCGATTGTGAAAAAGACAGTCGATTGGCTTTTGAAAAACCAAAAATCAAATGGCAGCTGGTATGGTAGATGGGGAATTTGTTATATTTATGGAACTTGGGCAGCGATTACTGGCTTAAGAGCAGTCGGAGTGCCAAAAAATCATGCCGCAATTAAAAAAGCAGAAAAATGGTTAGTTAGTATACAAAATGAAGATGGTGGTTGGGGAGAATCAGGACATTCACTTGTAAAAGGTTCTTATGTTTCCTTAAAATATAGTACGCCAAGTCAAACTGCTTGGGCAGTCGATGCGTTACTTTCAATTCGTAATAAAGAAGATGAAGTAATTAGAAAGGGCATTAAATTTTTAACTACTCAAAGTGATTTGACGAATAAAGCATTATCTTATCCGACTGGTTTAGGATTACCTGGTCAATTTTATATACATTATCATAGCTACAATGAAATTTATCCTTTATTAGCATTGGCTCACTTTAAAAATAGTTAAATAATCGTATTATGTAAACAAAATAAATTTATTTTTGGAAATTTTTCCATAAATGTCTTTTCTTTATTAAATAAATATAGTAAACTACTTTTATTGAATATAACTAAATAATCCTTATCGAGAGTGGTGGAGGGACTGGCCCTTTGAAACCCGGCAACTTTAGCTAACGCTAAAAAGTGCTAAATCCAGCATGTTTAAAACATGAGAGATAAGGCGTGAATCTATACTTTTAACGTCATTCTTTCATTTTTTGAGAGAATGGCGTTTTTTATTTTATCTAAATGGGAAGTGATTGTATGGGCTTGTTGAAAAAGTTAAATGAAGGAATTGTTTTAGGTGATGGCGCAATGGGTACTCTTTTGTATTCAGGCGGGCTCCACAGTTGTTTTGAAGAACTCAATATTACTGAGCGAGATCGAATTATTCATATCCATGAACAATATATAGATGCTGGTGCAGAAGTAATTCAAACGAATTCGTACGGGGCAAATGCTGGAAAGCTAAGACAATATGGTTTAGAAAAGCTGGTAAAACAAATCAATCAAATGGCCGTAAGAAATGCTAGAGCAGCTTCAAAGGGAAGAGCTTTAGTTATTGGTGGTATAGGTGGAATGAAGTATGTGGGTTCAACTTTTACAACACAATTAGAGCGCGAGATGATGTTGCTTGAGCAGGCTTCAGCTTTACTAGAAGAAGGCGTTGATGGAATCATGCTTGAAACGTTCTATGATGAAAATGAATTATATGATGCTGTAAATCTATTAAGAGGAAGAACAGATTTGCCAATTATTGCTCAAGTAACGCTACAAGAAATTGGGGTAATGCAAAGTGGCCAATATATAGAAAAAATACTTCCTAACTTAATCGATTTGGGTGCAGATGTAGTTGGAATAAATTGTCACTTAGGGCCTCTTCATATGCTTGAGTCATTAAATACTGTTTCATTACCAACTAATGGTTACTTATCAGCATTTCCGAATTCAGGATTACCACTATACACTGAAGGTAAATATGTATACAAATCGAATCCAGAATATTTTGAAGATATGGCGAAACCATTTATTGAACAAGGCGTAAGATTAATCGGAGGATGTTGTGGTACGACACCAGCGCACATCGCTGCTTTACGAAATAAGATCGATACTTTACAACCTGTTACAAAAAAAGAAGTGAAGAACAGAACGATTAAAATTACGATCCCTAAACAACCTGAAGAAAAGAATGAGACACTAGCAGAAAAAGCGAAAAAGAGAACGACGATCATCGCCGAACTTGATCCACCAAAAACATTACAAACAAGAAAGTTTTTTGAAGGAGCGAAGGCATTACATATTGCGGGGGCAGATGCAATTACGCTAGCAGATAATCCATTAGCATCTCCTAGAATTTCGAATGTGGCAATGGCTTCACTTCTACAAAGACTAGATGTACCAGTCTTGACTCATTTAACTTGTAGAGATCGTAATATGATTGGACTTCAATCTCATTTGATGGGGTTATCAACTTTAGGTTTAAATGAAGTTCTTGCTATTACGGGTGACCCAGCAAGGGTTGGAGATTTTCCTGGTGCAACTTCTGTATATGACATAGCATCGCTTGAACTGATTCGAATGATCAAAGAAATGAATGAGGGTAGGCTTTATTCAGGTAAAAGCTTAGGAAATGGAACGAGATTTTCAGTAGCTGCTGCATTTAACCCAAATGTTAGAAAATTTGATGCAGCAATAAAAAGGCTTGAAAAAAAGGTCGAGGCAGGAGCAGATTATTTTTTAACTCAGCCAATATATGATTTTGAAACAATCGATAAGTTATACGAGGCAACACGTCATATTAATCAACCAATCTTTATTGGGATTATGCCACTAGTAAGTAAGAAAAATGCTGATTTTATTCATTATGAAGTTCCTGGTATTACTTTATCTGAAGAGGTAAGGAACAGAATTTCATCAGTTGAACCTGAAAAAGCAGTTGATGAAGGGAAAAAAATTGCGAAAGAACTTATTCAATATGTTAAGGATAAATTTAACGGTATTTATTTTATCACTCCATTTTTGAGGTATGAAATAACAGAAGACTTAATTCAGTTTACTAAAAGCAGCAATAAAGAGGAGATACAGCTATGAAAAATTTAGAAATCGCACTAAAAGAAAAAATATTACTTCTTGATGGAGCAATGGGAACGATGATCCAGCAAAGAAACTTAACAGAGGATGACTTTGGTGGAGAAGAATATGAGGGCTGTAATGAATATTTAGTTGTGACTAGACCTGATGTTATTCAAGAAATTCATGAGGAGTATATAAACGCTGGATCGGATATTATCGAAACGAATACATTCGGGGCAACAAATATTGTTTTATCCGATTATAATTTACAGCATTTAGATATTGAATTGAATGAAATAGCCGCAAGAATTGCAAAGCAAGCAGTTGTTGCATCTGGAAAAGATGTTTTTGTTGCAGGTGCGATGGGGCCAACAACGAAAGCGATTAGTGTGACTGGTGGGGTAACATTTGAAGAATTAATTACTGCATATAATCGTCAAGCAACTGGACTAATTAATGGTGGTGTTGATGTTTTACTAGTTGAAACCTGTCAAGATATGAGAAATGTGAAAGCTGCTTGTATTGGTATCAGTAATGCGTTTAACGAATTAAATAAAAAGTTACCAGTTATGATTTCCGGTACGATCGAACCGATGGGGACGACTTTAGCAGGTCAAACGATAGATGCTTTTTATTTAGCAATTGAGCATATTTCACCTATTTCAGTTGGATTAAACTGTGCAACTGGGCCTGAGTTTATGAGGGATCATGTTCGCTCATTGTCGAATCTATCTGAGACATTCGTTTCTTGTTACCCAAATGCTGGCTTACCAGATGAAGATGGACATTACCATGAATCTCCTGAATCATTAGCAAAAAAAGTTCGTGATTTTGCTGAGCAAGGCTGGATCAATATTATTGGTGGTTGTTGTGGTACTACTCCAGAACATATAAAGGCTATGAAAGAAGCGATTACTGGAATTAGTCCTCGAAAGCCTAAAAAAAGAGAAGATCATGCAGTTAGTGGATTAGAAGCACTACAATATGACGATAGTATGCGTCCACTTTTTGTCGGTGAAAGAACAAACGTAATTGGATCACGTAAATTTAAAAAATTAATAGCTGATGGAAAATTTGAAGAAGCTTCTGAAATTGCGAGAGCGCAAGTTAAAAAAGGTGCACATGTAATCGACGTATGTATGGCCGATCCCGATCGCGATGAAGTTGAAGATATGGAAAATTTCATCAAGCAATTAGTCAATAAAGTAAAGGTTCCAATTATGATTGATTCGACTGATGAAAAAGTAATTGAATTAGCACTAACATATATACAAGGAAAAGCAATTATCAATTCGATTAATCTTGAAGATGGTGAAGAACGATTTGAGAAAATTTTACCTTTCATTCATAAATATGGTGCTGCCGTTGTAGTTGGGACGATTGATGAAGATGGAATGGCTGTATCAGCAAAACGAAAATTAGAAATTGCGAAAAGAAGTTATCATTTATTAACCGAAAAATATAAAATTCGTGCGACCGACATCATCTTTGACCCACTTGTTTTCCCTGTTGGAACAGGAGATACACAATATATCGGTTCTGCAAAGGCAACAATTGATGGTATTAAATTAATTAAAGAAGAATTCCCAGAGTGTTTAACGATTTTAGGGTTAAGTAATATTTCGTTTGGACTACCGAATGCTGGGCGTGAAGTGTTAAATGCAGTTTTCTTATATCACTCTACAAAGGCTGGTCTTGATTACGCAATCGTAAACACTGAGAAACTAGAACGATTTGCTTCGATTCCAGCGGAAGAACGTGAACTTGCTGAAAATCTATTATTCCATACGTCAAAAGAAACATTAGATAAGTTTGTTGAGCATTTTAGAAATTCAGTAAAAAAAGAAGATAAACCAAAAGAACAGCTTCCAATCGAAGAAAGATTAGCAGCTTGTGTAATTGAAGGCTCTAAACAAGGCTTAATTGAAGATTTACAAACTTGTATCGATCGAGGGGACACACCTTTAAATATTATTAATGGTCCACTAATGACTGGAATGGATGAAGTTGGAAGACTTTTCAACAATAATGAACTAATTGTAGCAGAAGTATTACAAAGTGCAGAAGTAATGAAGGCATCTGTAACTTTCTTAGAAGAATTTATGGAGAAAACTGAAAGCTCTAGAAAAGGTAAAGTAATTTTAGCAACCGTAAAAGGCGATGTTCATGATATCGGTAAGAACTTAGTTGATATTATTTTAACGAATAACGGATTTGATGTTGTAAATTTAGGTATTAATATTCGACCTGATGATTTAATAACAAAGATTCGTGAAAATAAACCAGACATTATTGGATTATCAGGATTATTAGTAAAATCGGCACAACAAATGGTTATTACAGCTGGTGACTTAAAGAATGCAGGAATTAACACACCAATATTAGTTGGTGGTGCTGCATTAACTAGAAGATTTACAGAAAACCGTATTCAACCTATATACGATGGATTAGTTGCTTACTCAAATGACGCGATGACTGGTTTAGACTTAGCAAATAAAATTGTTAATCCTGATGAATTAAAAGCATTAGAAGAAAAGAAAAAGGCAATTAAAAAAATTGACAATGTGATTGAATTACCTGTTCCTGAAGTTAGTACAACGAGATCAGCAATTCAAAAGTCAGATTGCCTAGTTCCTTCATCATTGAGCAAAACGGTCATAAAAAATATTCCAGTAGCTCAAGTGGCACCTTTTATTAATTATCAAATGTTAATCGGACATCATTTAGGTGTAAAGGGTAAATGGGAAAACCAAGAACGAGGTCAAGAGTTATATGAGCTTGTTCAACAATTCTTAAAAGATGGAAATGAATATTTTGATTGCCAAGTTATTTATCAATTTTTCCCAGCTCAAAGCGATGGCAACGATGTCATTATATATGACCCTGAAACTCAAAAACCAATTGAACGTTTTCAATTTCCTAGACAAAGGAAAGTACCGAATTTATGTATAAGTGACTTTTTAAATCCGGTTGGCGAAGAAATGGATTATGTCGGTTTCTTTTCAGTAACTTCAGGTCCTAGAGTTAGAAATATTGCTGAAAGATTGAAAGAAGAAGGGGAGTATTTAAAGAGCCACGTTTTATTCTCTTTAGCTTTAGAATTAGCAGAAGGTTTAGCTGAAAAAACACATATGTTAATGAGGGAGAAGTGGGGATTCCCAGATCAACCAGATTTTACAATGTCTGAACGTTTTAAAGCGAAATACCAAGGAATCAGGGTTTCATTCGGTTATCCAGCCTGTCCGAATCTTGAGGATCAAGAAAAGTTATTTAAGTTAATAGATCCAAATGAAATAGGGATTAATCTGACAGAAGGATTTATGATGCTACCAGAAGCATCTGTAACTGCAATGGTATTCTCGCATAAAGATGGAAGATATTTCTCAGTTTAATAAAAAGGAATAATTATACATTTTATTCAATAAAATTAGAATTCTGATTATATGGCGAATAGGTAGTAGAAATAAATTTACGGATCATTCTACTACCTTTTTATAAAAAAGAGGAGTGGAAAAAATGCCCGTAATTATCAACAAGGACCTACCCGCAACGGAAATATTAACAAATGAAAATGTTTTTTATATGACGAAGGAACGAGCAGAGACTCAAGATATAAGACCACTTCAAATAGGAATTTTAAACCTAATGCCAACTAAGATTGAAACCGAAACGCAAATATTACGTTTAATTGCAAATTCTCCATTACAAGTTGATATCGATTTAATAGGTACTGAATCATACAAGCCTAAAAACGTATCAGAGGAGCATGTTTCAAGCTTTTATAAAACGATTTCACAAATTCAAGACAATAAATATGATGGATTTATTATAACCGGGGCACCAGTAGAACAATTGGATTTTGAAGAAGTTGAATATTGGTCAGAGTTGAAAGAAATTATGGATTTCACGAAAGAAAATGTGACTTCTACACTACATATATGTTGGGGGGCACAAGCAGGTCTTTTCCACCATTTTGGAGTTCCAAAATATGCATTAAATAAAAAAATGTTTGGTGTTTTCCCTCATACAGTAGAGGATCGTTTTGTGAAATTAGTACGTGGCTTTGATGACGAATATTATGTTCCGCATTCAAGGCACACTGAAGTAAGAAAAGAAGACATTGATAAAGTAGGAGATTTAAAGATTTTAAGTCTATCTGAGGATGCAGGTGTCCATCTTGTTAGTAGTGAGGATGGAAAACAAATTTTTGCAACAGGACATCATGAATATTGTATTAATACATTAAAATCAGAATATGAAAGAGATGTACAAAGAGGAGTAGAAATTGATATTCCAAAAAACTATTTTAAAAATGATAATCCAGAAAAACCGCCTATTGTACGTTGGAGAAGTCATGGTAATCTACTATTTTCGAATTGGTTAAACTATTATGTTTATCAAGAAACCCCTTACAATTTATGAATTTATTATTTTAAGTTCATAAATTAGTAAAGTATTAAATAAAAATAATTGGAAAATTTAAAAAAGTGTTTGCTATTTTCATAAAATATTCCCATAATGGAAATAATATCAAACTTTAACGGAGGAGATCATATGAAGGACTGTATTTCTATCGGCCTATTAGGGCTAGGAACTGTTGGAAGTGGTGTTGTAAAAATTGTTGAAGATCATCAGGACAGATTAGCCCATCAAATCGGTTGTTCTGTAAAAGTTAAAAAGGTTCTAGTTAAGGACCTAGAAAAGGAACGCTCAATTTCGATTCAAAAAGATTTATTAACAACAGATGCATATGAAATTTTAGATGATGCTGATGTTGATGTTGTTGTAGAAGTAATGGGTGGGATTGATGATGCAAGACGATACATCCTTCAAGCACTTCGAAATAAAAAGCATGTAGTTACAGCAAATAAAGATTTAATGGCTTTATATGGTACAGAATTACTTCGAGTAGCAAATGAAAATAAATGCGATTTATTCTATGAAGCTAGCGTTGCTGGAGGCATACCAATTATTCGTAGTTTAGTAGATGGTTTAGCAGCGGATCGTGTAACTAAGCTAATGGGGATCGTAAACGGAACGACAAATTTTATCCTTACTAAAATGAGCAATGAAGGAAAAGCATATGATGAAGTGTTAAAAGAGGCACAGGAGCTTGGTTTTGCAGAAGCAGACCCTACATCTGACGTTGAAGGACTTGATGCCGCAAGAAAAATGACAATTTTAGCTAAATTAGGTTTTTCAATGGATGTTGAACTAGAAGATGTTCAAGTTCGTGGGATAAGTTCAGTATCTTCAGAGGACATTGATTTTGCTAAATACTTTGGATATACAATGAAATTAATCGGTTATGCGAAGAGAAATGGAAATCGAATTGAAGTTAGTGTAGGACCAACTTTAATTGCACATAACCACCCGTTAGCATCAGTAAGTAATGAATTTAATGCAGTTTATGTATATGGTGAAGCGGTAGGAGAAACAATGTTTTATGGTCCTGGTGCGGGTAGTTTACCAACTGCAACTGCGATCGTATCTGACTTAGTAGCAGTAATGAAAAATATGCGATTAGGTGTAAATGGAACAAGTGCTGTATTACCTCAATATCCAAAAGAATTAAAAGAAGATAATGAAATTTATTTTAAATCGTTCTTCCGTTTTACAGTAAAAGATCAATTAGGTTCATTTGCTAAAATTACTTCAATTTTTACAGAATCTGATATAAGTTTTGAGAAGATCATTCAAGTTCCTTTAAAGCATAAAGGGTTAGCAGAAATCATTTTAGTAACTCATCATGCATCATCTTCAGCATACAAAAAAGTTATTGAAAATTTAGAAACATCTGATGTAGTCGATGAAGTACGCAGCTATTATCGAATTGCAGGTGAAGATCTCGATGTATAAAGGATTAATTAATAAATATTCAGCTTACTTACCGGTTAATGAAGAAACACCACAATTAACATTAAATGAAGGGAATACACCTTTATTGTTTTTACCAAGATTATCGAAGGAGTGGGGAATCGAATTATTCGTTAAATTAGAGGGACTAAACCCAACAGGATCGTTCAAAGATCGCGGTATGGTAATGGCAGTTGCTAAGGCAAAAGAAGAAGGAAGTTCAGCAATCATTTGTGCATCTACAGGGAATACATCTGCAGCAGCGGCGGCCTATGCTGCAAGAGCAGGTATGAAATGTATTGTTATCATTCCAAATGGAAAAATTGCATATGGAAAACTCGCTCAGGCTGTAATGTATGGGGCTCATATCATTAGTATTGATGGTAATTTTGATCACGCATTACAAATGGTACGAAAAATTAGTGAGTCTGAACCAATTACGCTTGTTAATTCCGTCAATCCATATCGAATTGAGGGACAGAAAACTGCTGCTTTTGAAATTTGTGAGCAATTGGAAGAAGCTCCTGATTTATTAGCGATTCCGGTTGGTAATGCTGGTAATATTACAGCTTACTGGAAAGGTTTTAACGAATATAGTCTTTCAAAAGGATATCGATTACCAAAAATGCACGGCTTTCAAGCAGAAGGTGCTGCGCCAATTGTAAAGAATAGAAAGATTGAAAATCCTGAAACAATTGCAACTGCTATAAGAATTGGTAATCCAGCAAGTTGGGAATATGCAGTAAATGCAATTGAGGAATCAAATGGTGCAATCGATAGTGTAACAGATGAGGAAATCTTACAAGCATATAAATGGATTGCATCAAAAGAAGGCGTATTTGCAGAACCTGGTTCATGTGCAAGTATTGCTGGAGTATATAAACAAGTGCAGTCCGGTGTCATTAAAAAAGGCACAAAAGTAGTAGCCATTTTAACTGGTAATGGATTAAAGGATCCAGATATCGCAATTCAATCAAGTAAAATTGAACCAATATTGCTTCCAAACGAAGAAAAGGTTGTTTTAGAACATTTACAAGGTGTGGTTTCTATATGAAAAAACTTTTCCAAATAACAGTTCCTGCAAGTACTGCAAATGTAGGACCTGGTTTTGATTCGATTGGTATTGCTTTTGATCGCTATTTAACAATTGAAGTATATAATCACGATCAATACAGCTGCGAAGGATTTAGTGATTATTTAAAAGATATTCCGCTAGATCAAACAAACTTAATACTCAAAACAGCTATTGAAGTAGCAAATGCAAATAATAAAACTTTGCCAACATGTCATTTGAAGCTTGAAAGTAATATCCCATTAACAAGAGGATTAGGAAGTAGTGCCTCTGCAATCGTTGGTGGCATTATTTTAGCAAATGAACTTTGTCATCTTCAATTATCAATGGAAGAACAGTTGCGAATTGCATCCTCAATCGAAGGTCATATGGATAATGTCGGCGCTTCGCTTTACGGTGGTTTAGTGATAGGGACTTTTATCGATGGAAAAGCATATAATCAACATTCGAAATTAAAAAATGTGTCAGTAGTAGCCATTATTCCAAAATACGAATTAGAAACTGTACATGCACGAAATATATTACCTTCAACAATTCCTTATAAAGATGCTATACAATCAAGTAGTTATAGTAATGTATTAGTCTCAGCTCTATTACAGGAAAATTGGCAACTAGCAGGCGATATGATGAAGAGAGATCTATTTCATGAACCATATCGTAGTAAAATTGTAAAAGAGTTGGATACATTAAAACAAACCAAATTACCTGAATATGTACATGGGTTTGTCCTTAGCGGTGCCGGCCCAACAGTATTAGCTTTCGTTACAATTGAAGGTTGTACAGAAGCAATTCATTATTTTACAAACTTATTTCCAAATTGTGATGTAAGTGAAATAAAAATCGTAAATGAAGGTGCATCAGTTAAACATTCGGTACACACTAATTAAAATAAGCCACTCAACTAGTGTTGTTGAGTGGTTTATTTATGTTGAATAAAAAATGGTGTGAGTGAAAAGTTTAGTACGATAGTGCAAATAATAATAGTAAAACTGCAAAACAGCGAAATTGCAATTAAAAAAGATCAATAATAATGACACAAAGAAGAGAATATCAAGTGAAATGATGATAAAACTAAAATCGTAAAAATTTTTTATTTTCTTCTTTCTTTCATATATTTTTCTGCAAGTAATTGTTTGACTTGATTATAGGTTAAACCAGAATCTGCATTTTTTCTTTTTACTTCAGTAATATCAGTTCCTGTTATTGTAAATCGTTTATCTTCCATTTGTTTTCATCTCCAAAACAAAATATTTAATATTATTATTTATTAGTTAAATGGAAAATATGCTCTTTAAGAACTACTTAATTAATTTCAAGAACTGATAAAATAATTGGTAAGTAGGAAGAAGAGGAGATATGAAATTGTTTTTGGGGTGTTTGGATTTATTTTTCGTATACTCTCCTGGTTGGTTATCGAAATAATAGCTCAATTCTTCTTTGATTATTTGCCAAAAAAATTTTTGGGCTATTCGTATTACGAAAAAGACAATAAATTAATTCAAGAGAGAATGGATGTGTTGAAAAAAGAACAGTGGTTTAGGCCTTATGAAATTTACTTGCTGGAAATATCACAAAGAAAAAGTATTCAAAAGTTAATTATAAAAGCCAATATGGATGAAATATTATCAAATGAAGAGAAAAGAAATGAATTCTTAAAAGAATTAGATCGTCGATTATTTGAATTGAATTCAAAATGGACTAAAAAATAAAAAACGAGCCAGAATTAACGGCTCGTTTTTTTACTTTTTATAAACTTTTACAGTAACTGTTTTAACTCCCCATTTAAGGGCATTTTTCTTACTTGGGATAAATACATCAATTTTATTTCCTTTAAGAGAACCACCAGTATCACCAGCAATAGCATAACCATAGCCTTGTACATATACTTTAGAACCTAAAGGAATTACTTTTGGATCCACAGAGATAACTTTTACCTTAGGATTCTTTTTTAAGTCTATTCCAGTAGCTGTTTTACCGCTACATCCTTTACAGCTTCCAGTGTAAGCTGTAGCTTTCATTTTGATTACTTTGTAAGGAGTAGCCGCTTTAGCTGTAGTTTTTTTAGTTGTTGTTTTCTTAGTTGAAGGTTTAATTTGTAATACTTGATTTACTTTAATAAGATCAGATTTTAAATGGTTCCAATATTTAATTTGGGATACTGTTACCTTTTGCTTTTTTGCGATCGCAGATAATGTATCTCCAGATTTAACTTTGTATGTTGCTGCATATGTATTTGTCGTAAATCCCATTGTTAGAAAAACAGTAGTAACCAAACATGTCATCAGTTTTTTCATATTTCTCGCTCCTGTCGATTTCTATGTACTAACTTTACCATGGAAATGTGACAGCAAGATTTCAGTAACTTTATTTTATGTTACAAATATATTACCTTTTTTTATAATATTCTATCAATTCTGCATAATTGTTACAGTTTATTTCGACAAAGTATCGATTAGAGGAATTACAATGATGAACTTTAACGAAGAATGCCTGATTTTAAAGGCCTGAAGAGCTAAATGAACAGAAAGGAAGAGATACGCGGATCGAGAAAAATGATAAGATTTTTTCAATAAAGTAGAATATAATCCAAAAAATAAGTGGTTATGATCCATTAAAATAGAGGAGATTATTACGTTTTAATTTAAAGAAATGTAACAATTAGATAGATTTTGTAATATTTAACTCTATTTTTTGTCTTATATTTCTTTCATTTCAGTCCTAAATATTTCTATATTTACCATTTTTTAGTTTGTACACAAAAAATTAATAATTAACCAATCGTTTACTTTGAAAAATGCCCAAAATGATTGATTTAACAATAATTCAACAATCTTGTGTAGGATATTGAATTGGTCATAAGTAGTATGATTAGACTAAATATTTTGAATAATGTATAATAACAAATGTACTTATAAAACCAAAAGGTGGGGTCGTATGGCGACGAATACATATTCACTTACATGGGATTTAGATGTTTTCTTTAAAGGAGGAAGCGAGTCTCCTGAATTTGCATTATACATAAAAGAAATTACTAGTTTAGTAGAGAAATTAGAGAAACAAGTTTCATTGTTCGCTGCACCAAAAAATAGTGATGAAACTGAGAGTTTAAATGAGATTATTAGTAATATTCAATTAATTGGAAAGAAATTATCACAAGCTAGTGGATTTGTTAGCTGTTTACAAGCCCAAAATATGGCAGATCAAAAAGCTAATTTATTAAGAGGTACACTAACTCAAGCTTTCGCAAATTATTCCACTACTTTAACTAAATTCCATAGCCAACTAACAAAAATAGAAGATTCTGTTTGGGAGAATATTTTAGAAAGTGATGAGTTTAAGGAAATTTCTTTCGTTCTAAATGAGCGTCGTCAAAACGCAAGTGAATTATTATCTGTTGAACAAGAGGCATTAATAACTGCACTTTCAGTAGATGGATATCACGGTTGGGGCCAAATGTACGACACTGTTGTTGGAAAAATGCAGATTGAACACGATGATAAAGTTCTATCTGTAGGGCAAGCCTCAAATCTGTTTTCTTCTAAGGAACGTAATGTTCGTAAAGAGATTTTTGAAAATTGGGAAGAAACATGGGGGAATGAGTCGGATTACTTCGCTAAAATATTAAACCATCTTGCAGGTTTCCGTTTAAGCGTATATGGACAACGTGGATGGAATAATGTATTAAAGGAACCGTTATCAATCAATCGTATGAGTCAGGAAACGCTTGATTCTATGTGGGGCGCAATTATCGACAATAAAGCTCCGTTTGTTGAATATCTAGAAAGAAAAGCTAAATTACTAGGCGTTGAGAAATTAAGTTGGTATGATTTAGATGCACCTGTTGCGGATATCGATTCTTCTATTTCATATGCTGAAGGCGCTGAATTTATTTTAAATCAATTCAATCAATTTGGAGACAAATTAACAGATTTTACTAAGATGGCATTTGAAGATTCTTGGATTGAAGCGGAGGATCGAGCTGGTAAACGACCAGGTGGGTTCTGCACAGGATTCCCTGAGAGTGGGCAATCTCGTATTTTTATGACGTATTCAGGAACTCCATCGAATGTGTCAACACTAGCACACGAATTAGGGCATGCTTTCCATTCGTTTGCGATGAAGGATGTTCACACACTTAATAAACACTACGCAATGAATGTTGCTGAAACGGCTTCAACATTCGCAGAAATGATTGTAGCTGATGCAGCCGTTAAAAATGCGACTTCTCAACAGGAACGTCTTGCTCTTTTAGAAGACAAAATCCAACGAAGTGTTGCATTTTATATGAATATCCATGCTCGCTTCTTATTTGAAACGCGTTTTTATGACGAGCGTAAAAATGGAGTTGTAAGTAAAAATCGAATAAACGAACTAATGGAAGATGCTCAAAAAGAAGCATATTGTGGAGCATTAGAAGAATATCATCCACATTTCTGGGCATCTAAATTGCATTTCTATATTACTAGCGTGCCATTCTATAACTTCCCATACACATTTGGATATTTATTCTCTTTAGGAATTTATGCAAAAGCGTTGGAAGAAGGAAAAAGCTACGAACAGAAATATATTGCCCTTTTAAAAGATACAGCTTCAATGACAGTAGAAGAATTAGCTCAAAAGCATTTAGGTGTAGATTTAACAAAACGTGATTTCTGGGAGAAAGCTGTTAAACTATCTCTTAAAGACGTTGAAGAATTTTTATCGATCACTTAAATGATAGCTTTTAAAGAGGAGGACTCGTTTAATTACGAGTTCTTTTCCTATTTTATGTGATTTTATTAAGATATTTGTAGATTTATTATAAAAAGATAAGAAAATATGGAGGGGTTTTTAATCATTACCTCTTTAGTCAGGGGAGTGACTAATTTGAATAGTTTTAAGTTATTAAAATCATATAAAATTACAATTTTCGCAGCAATCTTTTTTTTACTTTTAGAGTTAGTAGTTGAATTATTTCAACCATATATATTATCTAATATCATCAACAATGGAATCGTGCAAAAAGACATGGAATATGTAACTAAATGGGGATTCGTAATGATTGTATTGTCAATCGTAGCGTTCATTGGTGGTGTATTAAATACTTTTTATGCAACTCATATTGCTCAAAGCTTTTCATTCACTCTACGAAAAACACTTTTTGAGAAAGTACAATCATTTTCATTTACAACTTTTAGTTATTTGCCAACTTCTTCAATCATCACTCGACTTACAAATGATGTATCACAATTACAAAGTGCAGTATTTATGAGTTTAAGGATTATTTTAAGAGCGCCATTACTTGTAACTGGTAGTGTTGTTATGGCATTAATTTTGAATTGGAAATTATCATTTATACTTTTCTTAATTTTACCTTTCCTATTTATGTTTTTAAACTGGATGGTTAAAAAGGGTAGAAGACTATTTAAAAATGTTCAAGATAACGTAGATGTTGTAAATAGTGTTCTTAGAGAAAATTTAGTAGGAATGAAATTAATAAAAGCTTTTGTACGAAACGACTATGAAAATAAACGTTTTCAACATATAAATCAAAATTTAAAACAAAAAACATCTGTTGCATTAAGAACGATGGAAATTACGATGCCAGTTATGCTTTTGTTTATGAATGCATCAATTCTCATCGTATTGTGGTTTGGAAATAGTAAAGTACATTCACACGAAACGAATATTGGAGATATTGTTGCGATCGTAAATTATATTTCTCGTATTACTACATCTTTTTCGGTTTTCTCATTTATCATTAGTGCATTTTCAAGAATGAGAGCTTCTTCAGAACGAATTGATGAAATTTTAACAATCGAAGAAGATTTTATAGAAAAGAACGAAGGAAACAAGATTAAGTATCAATTAGAAGGTAAAATCCAATTCCATCAAGTTTCTTTTCGTTATCCAAATGATGAAAAAGACGTTTTAAAAAATATCTCATTTGTTGCATATCCAGAACAAACAATTGCAATATTAGGTTCAACTGGATCAGGAAAAACGTCATTATTTCAATTAATACCTCGTTTGTATGATGTTAATTCTGGAACTATTTTAATAGATGATCAAGATATCAGGAAAATAAACAGTAAACAACTAAGAGGACAAATTGGATATGTACCACAAGAAGCACTATTATTTACTGGGACGATCAAAGAAAATTTATTAATGGGTAGAGAAACAGCCACGGATGAGGAAGTTTATTTAGCTGCACAGCATGCGCAAATACATGAAACCATACTGTCTTTCCCAAATGGATATGAAAGTTTAATCGGTCAAAAAGGTGTCAATCTGTCAGGTGGGCAAAAACAACGACTTGCAATCGCTAGGGCAATTATAAGAAAACCTAGTATTTTATTACTTGACGATAGTACAAGTGCATTAGATTTAAAAACAGAAGCTAGTTTGCTAGAAGATTTAAAAAATTATGAATGTACAACTTTAATCATTACACAAAAGGTCAGCACTGCTAAAAAAGCAGATAAAATTTTAATTATTGATGAAGGTGAACTTGTAGAAGAAGGAACTCATGAATCTTTATTAAGAAGTTCAAAATTATATAAAGCAATCTACTATTCACAATATGGAAAGGAGGAAATTCAAAATGTTAAAGGAGCTAACTAAACCTTTCCAATATAAACATTTAACATTAAAAAATGACAAGAAAAAGAAAGAACGAGCAAATAATGTTTCCTCAACAGTAAAAAGAATTTGGAACTATTTAGCACTACTGAAAGGAAAACTTGCTGTTGTACTTTTTTTAGTTTTAGTCAGCTCAGGACTTGGCTTATTAGGACCAGTATTAGTTGGATATTCAATTGACCATTATATTTTAAAAAATAATTTAAGCGGCTTAGCATGGCTAATTTTAGCACTAGTGTTTATCTACTTAGGCTATTCCGCATCATTATTTTTCCAAAACTTTTGGATGATTGATATCGCTCAAAATACAGTAACTAAAATGAGAACAGAATTATTTAATATGTTTCATAAATTACCAATGTCATTTTTTGAAAAAAGACAACATGGTGAATTAATGAGTCGTGTAACGAATGATTTAGAAAATGTAAGTACTACGTTAAATACATCAGTAATCCAAATATTTTCAAGTGTGTTAACTTTAGTTGGTACTGTTTCAGTTATGCTTTGGTATAGTCCAATTTTAACTTTATTAACGCTTTCGATTGTACCGGTTTTAATTGTAGGTATAAGATGGATCACACGCCGTACAGGACAACTATATAAAATCCAACAACGTAATTTAGGGGAATTAAATGGATTTATTGAAGAAACTGTGTCTGGACAAAGAATTATCAAAACTTTTTCACAAGAAGATAAAATGATTCGAGACTTTTTAAGTAAAAATGAAAAACTGAAAAACTCAGGATTTTGGGCATTTATTTTTGCTGGATTTATTCCAAAATTTATGAATGTACTTAATAATGTCAGTTTTGCTATTATTGCTGGGGTTGGCGGATATTTTGCTTATAAAGGTCATATATCGATTGGTACGATTGTTGTATTTACCGAGTATTCAAGACAATTTACACGTCCACTAAATGATTTATCTAATCAATTTAATACATTACTTTCCGCGATAGCTGGAGCAGAACGAGTATTTTCAATTATTGATGAAGATATTGAAGCAATCGATGAATCTCACATCGTAAACGATCAAAAAGTAATTCTAGGAGAAGTTGAATATAAAAATGTTCATTTTTCATACGCGAAAGATTCAAATACATTAACGAATGTTTCATTTAAAGTTTCACCCGGTGAGACAGTAGCCTTAATTGGACCGACTGGAGCTGGTAAAACTACAGTAGTAAATTTACTTTCACGCTTTTATCAAATCAATAGTGGTGATATACTCATAGATGGTGTAAGTATTGGTCAATATTCTAGAAAAAATTTAAGACAGCAAATGGCATTTGTATTACAAGATTCATTTTTATTTAAAGGAACCATACGCGAAAATATTCGATACGGCCGTTTAGATGCAACAGATGAAGAGGTAGAAGAGGCTGCAAAGCTTGCAAATGCACATAGTTTTATTATGAAATCTACCAAAGGATATGATACAATTTTACAACAAGATGATCAGCAAATTAGTCAAGGTCAAAAGCAACTTCTCTCAATTGCTCGAGCGATTCTAGCAAATCCAGCAATTTTAATTTTAGATGAAGCTACAAGTAGTATTGATACGATTACTGAAATTAAAATTCAAGAAGCTTTACAACGACTAATGCAAGGCCGAACAAGCTTTGTTGTTGCGCATCGTCTAAATACAATTAAAAATGCTAATCAAATACTTGTTTTGAAAAATGGAATGTGTATAGAGAGAGGTTCACATGCTGAATTAATCGATAAACAAGGCTTTTACTATGAATTAGTAAATCATCAGGGGATGAATGAAGATCAGCATATACAATAAAGGGTGGAAGCATGGATTACAATTCATTTAAAGAAATTATTCACGGAAGAAGAAGTATTCGAAAATTTACTGATCAAGCAGTTTCAAATGAAGTAATCGAAGAAATCATTGACTGCGCACGATATGCTCCAAGTGATACAAACTCACAAACTTGGGAATTTATCATTATTAAAAACACTGACAAAATTAAAAAAATTGAAGAGATGACATGGGATTCTTTACATGAAGTTGCTGAAAAAGCGAAAGAAAAAGGTTTAGAAAAAGAAGGAAAGTTACTAGTTCGTTCTTTTGGTCCTTATGCAACAGCATTCAGAGAAGCACCAGTTTTAATTATTTGTTTAGCAACACCATATGAATCAAAATTCAGAACGAAAATCTTTGATCCAATCGGCTTTGTAGAAAATGAAGTTTGGAAAGAAGAAGGAATTAAGAGTAGCTGCCTAGCTTCACAAAACTTAATGTTAGCTGCACATGCATTAGGCTTAGGAACTTGTCCAATGACTGGTCCGGTCCTATTAGCTCAAGATAAATTAAGAACTTATTTAGATATTCAAGAAGATCGTGAAATCAACATGGTCATTTCACTTGGCTATCCATCAGAACCAGCAAAAAAACTTGCTCGTAAAGAAGTAGCGGAAATTATTCGTTACGTTGAATAATAAATCATCGACCCACAAAGAGATTAAATATTTCTTGTGGGTTTTTTATGTTTTATTTGTCAATACGAACAAGTAGTGGGGGAAACGAAAATTAGTGATGTATAATCTGAAATTACGATATAACGACGAGAATTAATGATGTATAATCTGAAATTACGATATAACGACGAGAATTA
>NZ_NULG01000052.1 GCF_002577195.1 Bacillus sp. AFS041924 | reverse complement strand
GATACTATATATAACTGCCAGTTAGTTCAATTAGAAGAGCAGCCAATGGCTGCTCTTTTAATATTAGTATTTAGAAGGATAGTTAATTAAGGCATGGTATAATTAAATTGTTAATTCACTGAACGATTAAAAACAATAAAATAGATTTTTATTAAAGGTCTTACAGAAAAGAATTAAAAATAGGGGGTGAAGTAGTGGAGAAAATTTGTGGGCCATGTGCTAAAAACATAGGAATGTCAAAAGAAGAACGTTTGAAACTAGCTGACTCACGTATTAACAAACAGATATACATCTGTCCAAATTGCAATAAAGAGCACAGTTATGTAAGTGCAGTAAAAATAGCTGTTCAAGTAAATAATACTTCGAAACAAGTAATTGAAAAGAAAAAATCCACAAAGAAAAAGAAAGTGGAATCAGAACAATTTACATTATTTTAGATTTATTAATTGAGCTTTAAAATAGTATTTTTTATTCTACTTACGCACGCATTAGCTTTATAAGAACGATTATTAAAAGGAACGTTGCGAGTCCTTTTTTAAAAGTATTTACAATATTGATCTTGACGTTGCTTTCCACTTAGTTTCGCATATATTCGTGTTGTTTCACTTTTTTCGTGACCTAATAAACTTTGGATTACTTCAATTGGAGCTCCGTTATCCATTAAATGAGTTGCGTAACTATGCCTTAATTGGTGAGGTGAAATCTTTTTGTTAAATTCTGCATGTAAAGAAACCTCCTTAATTATATGGCGCGTTTGAGCAATACTTAACCGACGGGGAGCTCTTTCGGTTACAAATAATGCAGGATCTTCATCATGTCGTTCGTTTAAGTATCTAAATAACCATATTTCAGCTCGAATATTGAAGTAAACTTCACGTTCTTTATCACCTTTTCCTCGTACTATTACCAAGTGATTCGACCAATTTATATCATTTTTATTTAATAAGACAATTTCGCCAATACGGCATCCTGATGAATACATAAACTCAATTATTGCATGTTCTCTTGGTGTATTGCAGGCTTCACGGAGGAGTTCAATTTCCTTAACAGTTAAGAATTTAGGAATTCTGGTTCCAGCTTTTGGTTCTTTAAGCTTTAAGGAAGGGTTGCTTTGAATTTCACCCTCTTCATGAGCCCAACGGAAAAGAGATTTAATAAAACGAATTCGATGTGCTAAACTTGCAGGCTTTAACTTTTCTCCAACAAATACAAGATATTCTTTTAAAGCATCAGTAGTGATTTAAGCAATCTCAATATCATCAAAATGTTTAATTAAGAGTGTTGCCTGTATTCTATATGCTTTTAGTGTAGTTAATGAGTATCCTTCAATTAACTTATCATTATAGTAACTTTTCCATGCCTTAGATATTAACATTTATAAACCCCTCCAATAATTTATTTTTTACCAGACATTATTGACGAAAATCATAATTAAAATAGGAGGGCTAAAACAAGTAATATGATCAAATATGAAAAATTATAATTATATAAAAATAAACGAGGAAACTTTGAAGAGAAGAGTAATTAGAATTAATTCATTACAGAGACCTTCAGTTGCTAAAAAGGAATATGAATGATCGATTGAATCAAGATTCTGAATATCATATCGGAACCAAGAATGGAGAGGGTATGACAGGCACTCTTTTAATAGCGCATGGGTATGTTTAAAATGTACTTAATGAGGTTAAAGTCCAGACATATTAACAAACTAGGGTACACCCATGACACGGTAAAATATACTCGTCCCCAAGACTACGGTCTTGGAGGATGAGTTTTTATTGTTTATAAATATTATTTTTATAATTTTATTTATAATGAATGGTTAATTCAATTCCAGCGGTATGATCCCCAATTCTTTTATATTCAATATAATCAATGACTTCCCTAAAAATCTCATTTGCCTCTCGATTAGCAATTGATAAACTACCTGCAGTTACAAGCTTAATTTTATTAACCAAATTTTCAAGTTCATTCAATTTTTCTTCATTAGAATTATTCGATGCCTCTATTAATTCCTTCTCTAATTCCTCTTTCCTTATTTTTAATTTATTAATTTGTGTCCGTGCTTCAGCATCAGTAAAGATTTCCATAACAAAGCCTTGCTGCACTTTTTTTATCTGTCCATCAATATTCTTAATTTGTTTCTCAATACTATTTATATCGAAACTAATTTCTTCTACTTCTAAAGAGTTCTTAATAACATCAATGTAATTATCAATTTGATGAACAAATTTTAAGAAGTAATCATAAAAAACTTTCTCAAATTTATAAAGATCAACACCTTTATTTTTACATATTGTATATCCACCTTTATCATCATAAATTTTAGTTTGGCAACTGGTAATCCTGATTTGTTCACCATGCGCCTTTGTTTTTCTTTTTTGAAAAGAGTGTGTTGCTCCACAAATAGCACATTTAATTAGGTTAGAAAATGGCATTTTACCAATTCTTGCACCTGGTGGTCTCGAATTTCGATCTTGTCTAATCTTCCTACACTGTTCCCAAATGTCAGGATCAATGATTGGTTCATGAGCATTCTCTACAAGAATAAAATCATCTCCATTTTTTAATTGTTTGGGTCGTCCATTTTTATATTTCTCAGTTCTAGAATTTGTTGTTTTACCATAAACGACACATCCTTTGTAGACCTCATTTGATAAGACTGTGCTTATTCTTGCCTCATCCCAAATAGCACCATTAGGAGTTAATATCCCTTCAAGTTCAAACGTACGTGCGATTTCTACAGTTGTCGCACCGTCAGCGTATAAATTAAAAATACGTTCAATTACTGGAGCATAATCGCTTTTTTCAAGTTTCTTTGTTTTATAATTCCTTTCATATCCAAAAGGAGGTCGTCCAAAAGCCCAATTACCAGATTTAACACTTTGAATACGTCCACGAATTAATCTTCGTTTAATTGCCATGTATTCTTGTTTAGAAATAACGGATTCGAAATCTGAAACTAAATCATCATCTGCTCTGTTATAATCATAAGTTTTCGTTTCTGTTACAACTAAAACACCATAATTAGATAAGATTTCTTTAATCGTTCCAAAGTGACCTGTATTACGCGAGAGTCTCCCTTGATCAGTAACAACAATTGCATCGTATGCATTTAGCTGTACTTTAGCTAAAAGCTTTTGAAATTCCTCACGTTGTAAATCCTGAGAAGAAGCATTATCTTTATATATATCATAGTTCCAACCTTTATCATCACATAACCGAATCAATGCTAATTGTTGACTAGTTAAATCAGCCTCAGTTTCTTCGGGTCTAGATTTTCTTATATAGATAGCAACATTTTGAATTTTCATGTATGTTATCACCTCTGCATAGTCTTATTACTAATCTATGCTACTATTATTGCATTTTACTACTAATCTATAAGTTAACAAAAGACGCAACCCCAGACCAAATGAAAGCTGCCGGATTAGATACCCATTACGCTTCACACGATAGTGCATTGTTCTACCATAATTCAGACGGTGTGCCGTTCACTGCTGCCTATATTCAAGCAAAAGGGGATCCAATTGCAGATTTATATGAAGACATTGCAGCTGAAGAAAAAGCTAGAGCAACTTATCAATGGATCATTGATCTTTCTGATGATCCAGATCTAAATGATAGTTTAAGATTTTTAAGAGAACGCGAGATTGTCCATTCACAGAGATTTAGAGAAGCAGTAGAAATTTTGAAAGATGATCGACAACAGAGGAAGATTTTTTAAATTGGTTTATCCTGAATAATAGTTTTTCAAACCTGTTCCTTGTATTTTATCGGGAACAGGTTTTTAGTTTAGTAAATTAAGTTACTAGAAATGATGTAAATAATATCAAATATGTAACAAAAAGCGATGGACAAACGAACTCTAGAATTCTTAAATAAAATGATGGCTCTTAGCAATGCAGAAGATGAATGTTCAATTGGAGAAAAAATTCTTCATAATAAAAAAGCATTTTGATTTTACTCTAAATGCCTTTTTTGTTAAAGTGTCAATAAAAAAGAACTAAGTTAAATCTTAGCTCTCTTCAATGATTTTGACTTTAATAGCAATTCAATCCATTTTAAAACGTCCAGTGTAACAACCTCTTTGACTGCCTCATAAAATCTTATGAGGAAACACATCAAATTAAAGCTTGTCCTCAAAATTTATCCGAAGCAGCCAAAAAGTTTTAAAAATTGTTTGTTCATCCGTAGATAAATAACAATAGATGCTGATACTTCTAGAATCATCTTGATTTTCAATTAAACTCATCACTTTATCCTCCTTTTTTATCCTTTGTCCCAATATATGAATTCAATTAATGTTAGTTTTATTAAAATGGCTTAATATTATTCTTTTTAAAAATAGATTACTAGAAATAATTCGTGAAAATATTCTAACATATTACAAAATTACCCAAATTTAGTCAGTATTTTTTTAAAAGATTAAACGTTTCGGACATAAAATAATACATTTTTCGAGTTAATAGACGAAATTACCTATATATTCGTTTGATTTGAACAAATAATCGACAAAATTAGACAAAAATAGATTCGAAACTTGGTAGATAAATACTTCCTTATAACCCCAATACACAACAAAGTTCTTTATTAGTAAAATGTGAAACAGAAATAGTTTTCTAACTATTCTAAATAAAAAGTCACTAATCTCTCAAACATCAAACTAAAAGATTGATATTAGAAAATAAAAACCTAGAGGATTAATGCTCGAAAGTTTTATTTAATAGAAAATAGAAAAAGGGGCTATCTTAATGAAGAAAAGTAAAATTAATGCATTTAGGGTATTGAGCACTGCAGCTTTAACCTCATTATTATTTACATCTCTTACAGCTTTCGCTGAAAGTATTGACGATCCAAGTGAACCAACAGAGCAAGTTGCACCAGTAGTTGTTAAGCATAATATTGCAACAGATCAAGTAAAACCAATTTATAAAGATGTTAAAAAAGATAATCAAATAAAAACTTTTAAACCAGATGACCTTGTTCATTTAATTGTAGAGGTTAATCAACCGACAGAAAATGTGCAGACAACACCTAAAAGTAAAATAGCTTCATTTAAACAAAAGCAAGACGAAGTAATCGAGCAAATCTCAAAAGAAAAAAAATCTAAATCCAATGATTCCGTCAAATTAAAGCATCGCTATTATCAAGGCTTTAACGGATTCAGTGTTGAAACACAATATAAAAATATGAAAGATATCCAGTCTATTTCTGGGGTCAAACATGTTCATATTGCTAGAACTTACACAGAATCGATGTCGGCAAGTAAGGAATTAGTACAAGCCCAAAAAGTATGGGAACAATACGGTTATAAAGGTGAAGGGTTACTTGTAGGGGTTATTGATTCAGGGATTGATTATACGCATAAAGATTTGACTTTATCTGATGCAGCAAAAGCAAAAGAAAAGTGGAATCAAAATAATATTCAACAAAAATTTGCAGAGACAGGCGTAAATGAAAAATGGTATTCTGATAAAGTTCCAACGGGATATGACTGGGCAGACAATGATACAGATGTTATTCCCGGTGCAAAAGGTAGTCCGCATGGTACACACGTATCTGGTATAGTTGGAGCAAATGGTGACGAAACGAAGGGTGGAGTGGCTGGTATTGCACCAGGTGTTCAACTTTTAGCTGAAAAAGTATTTTCAGATAACGGCGGCGGCGCTATGGAAGATGATATTATCGCAGGTATGGAGCATGCTATTTCAATGGGTGCAGATGTTATTAACATGAGTTTAGGTACAGATGCAGGCACAGTAGACGAAAACTATGATCCGATTCAAAAAGAGATCAGAATGGCGACAGAACAGGGTACACTTGTTGTCGTAGCAGCTGGGAATTCAGGATACAGTACAATGAATAATCTCTCTAAATCTTCTTTAAAACCATATGCAGAAGATCCTGATATCGGGACTGTTGGTTCGCCAGGAGTAAGTCCTTTTGCTGTGTCAGTTGCTTCCTATGAAAATAGTAAAATTCATCTGAATGCAATCTCAGATGGAAATGGTCTATCGATACCATTCAAAGATCAAGATCAGTTCGCTCCATCTTATAATTTTAAAGTTTCTAAGAATCTATTACCAGATACAAACTACGATATGGTATACGTCAACGAAGGAAAATATGCTTCAGATTATCCTAAGGGCAAAACTGGCTACATTGCCGTTGTTAAATTACTAGATTGGTATAGTACTGTTTCAAGCATTCAATTTACAGCAAAGAGTGCAGGAGCTAAGGCTATTATCATGATACCACCTACAGGATCTATAAATTATGATTATGCTCCTCTTCCAGCAACGCCAACTGCAACACCAACGGCTTCAATAAGTAAAGCTGTTGGACAAGCATTGTTAAGTAAAATGAGTAGTATGCCAAGCGGTCAATATTTAAGTATGAAATATACAGGTGATGCTTGGGTAGACAACCCAGGGAAAGACAATATGTCCTATTTTTCATCAATGGGTACTACGCCTACATTAGATTTTAAACCGGAACTTTCCGCTCCTGGAGGGAATATTTACTCTACTATACCAGGAAATGATTATGAAGTGATGAGCGGTACGTCCATGGCAACTCCACATGTTGCAGGCGGTTCAGCATTGTTATTGCAGTCACTTTATCAAAAAGGTTTAACACATTCAGAAGATACAGTTTTAAAAGCAAAGATTGCGTTAATGAATACAGCTAAAATTGTTATGGATCCAAGAACAAACAGTGAAGTTCCATATTCACCACGTGTACAAGGATCTGGATTAATGCAAATTCAAAATGCAATTAAAACACCTGCTATTGTGACAAGAAAAAATACACCTCTTGAGCAAGCGGGAGCAGTTGCATTAAAAGAAATTAAAAACGACAGAGCGATCTTCAATTTAAATGTAGAATCACTTGAAACAAATAAAACGAAAAAAGAATACGAGTATACTGTTAATGTAGATTTATTAACGGATGGGATTGAAACGAAACAATTTGACTTAGATAACGATGGAGCTTTAGATACAAAAGATTACTTAAGTTTAAAAAGTAAACGTATTGAAGGTGCTTCCATCTATGTAAATGGAGAAAAATTAACTGATGTGGATGGGGCAACATTAAAAATTAAAACAGGCCAAAAGAAAAACCTGAATGTAGAAATTCGCCTGCCAAGAACATTAAAGAAAAATGAGTTTGTTGAAGGTTTTGTACGCCTTGTACCAACAGGAGAGGATAGTGATTCTGCTGTACCATTATCCATTCCTTATATGGGCTTCTATGGGAAATGGGATGAGCCTCGTAATATCGATGCTCCAGCATGGGAAAAAGATGCATTTGTCGGATATACTGCACTTTGGAATGATGATTCAGAAGGATCTCCTTTAGGATTCAATGGAAATGGTTTCGATCTTAACCATATTGCTTACTCGCCAAACTATGTAGATATTGGTATTTATGGTTCATTCCAAGCCTTACGTAATTTAGCAAAAGCTGAAATATCTATTGAAAATTCAACTGGAAAACAACTTAAATATTTAGGCGATTATAGTGAAATGACTGGAAATGGACAACCATGGAAATTTCATAAAAACATTATGATGGTTGGTGATTATGGAACTAACGTATATCAATGGGATATGAAAGACCAGTATGGAAATTATGTTCCTGACGGTGTATACCAATATGTAATCAAAACAACGTTAGATTATCCAAACGCTAGACCACAGACTGTTAAAATGCCAATGATAGTAGATTCTGTCGCTCCGAAAGTTTCAGATATTACAGTAACGCCAACGAACGGAAAATATCAAGTTTCCTTCAATGCGACAGATAATGCGAGTGACTTTAATTCTGCCGTTGTTTTTGTTAATGGAAAATCTTATTCATTAGGTCTTGAGCAAAAATCTGTAATAGTTCCTACAGAACCGAAAGGTATTGTTATTTTAGGTGTTGATTATGCAGGGAATGTATCTTGGACTACGTGGGGAGAACAAAGCTATAATACGCAAGGTATGGTTGTACAAACATTCGCGCTTTTAAATTCTACAAATATTAACGAAAAGAATCCAGCAAAAATTGTAAGCTTTGCACATAATAGAGTAGACTGGACGATTAATGTAAAAGATTCAAGTGGTAAATTGGTTGATTCGTGGGATGTGAAAAATGAACATACACTTAGAGCGGCATGGTTACCTGAACTTGACCTTCCAAATGGAACGTATTCTATCTCTGCTGATATCGTTACAAAAGACGGTTTCAAAATTACAACCGTGTCTAAAACAGTAACGGTAAAACAATAACGTTAAGACGCCTTAAATATTTCAATTAGATTAAATGAAAAGCTATCTTTCCTAGAAAAGTAGGATTTCGATAGCTTTTTTTCTATGTTTCTATGTTTCTATGTTTACATAGGGTATATTTTAATTTTTTGGGCGTTGCCTTTTTACGTTTCTTGTAACGGACCGACAAAGCTATATTTAAAAGAACGGTTCCATTGTGATTACAAGTAATTTTCTCACTGAGTGAATGGAGGATTAGAGGGATTAATTTTTTGAGGTCCAAAACAATCAAAGGCCATTCTCCAGTGAAAATCCTAAAATTACCCAAACAAAGTGTTAATATACTTTAAATTTCTACAAAAAATTAATTATTTTAACTCTTTTTTCTGTTTTAAATTACAAAATACAACATAGAAATTTATATTCATGTAGATTTATGTATAAAAATTCCTATTAAGAACATAGACAAATTCCCCAATACACTTATGTAAGGGCTTAACCTATAATGTGACTTAGGATATTAATATTTCTGAATATTTAATAAATTAACTCAATTGATACTTGATTAGTTGAGAAATTTTAATAGCTTGAAGTTGAAAGTCAAATCAGTGTATGAAATGTGAAGTTAAGTCATTAGCACAAAGCTTTTACATTTTTACAAATATATCAATCTATTATTTAGTTAGGAAATGGGGAGGTTTAATGAAGAAACGAAGTAATAAAAAAATGATTAATGTATTGACAGCAGGATTGGCTACTACGGCACTTTTGGCAACAAGTATTGGCAATACATTTGCTTATGAAGAAAATACCAATAAAACAAAGGATAGCCAGGCTAAAGAGACGGAAAAGCACAATCCTGTCGTAGCCTCACACCAGGTCACACTCGTGACGGGAGAGGTTGTGACGGTAGACCGTTATGCCGATGGCATGCAGGGTGCGACAGTCGAGCCAGCGTCTGACGGCACAGTGGACATAACCACGATGAATGTGGGTGGTGATCTTTATGTCATCCCGGCACAGGCACAGGCGTACTTAGCTACTAATATGCTTGATCGCGAGCTGTTCAACGTCACCAAGTTGATTGAATACGGCTATGATGATGCTCATGACTCTGATATCCCGTTGATCGCGACTTACTCAGGTACAGAAAGTCATACGGACGAAGCGTTAGAACAAGCTGCTCCGGCAGGTTCAAAAAAGGACAAGGTATTAGATAGCGCTAACGGTGTTGCGCTAAAGGCGAATAAGTCGAAAGCGAAGACGTTCTGGGAAGCAGTCGACGACGACAGTGTCAAAGCAGAGACCGCCCCAAAACTTGCCGACGGCATGAAGAAGTTGTGGCTTGACAAACCGGTGCAAGTGATGCTGGACAAGAGTGTTCCACAAATTGGAGCGCCTACAGCATGGGCAGCTGGTTATGATGGCACAGGAGAGAAAGTTGCTGTCTTGGACACTGGGATCGATCCTAATCATCCTGATGTAAAAAATGCTATTTTAAAAACAAAGAGCTTCATAGATGGTCAAGATTATGTCGATAAACAAGGGCATGGTACGCATGTTGCTTCGACTATCGCGGGATCAGGCGCTGCTTCCGGCGGTAAATATAAGGGCGTAGCACCAGGTGCAAAACTTCTAATTGGTAAGGTGCTTAGCAATGAGGGTACAGGTCCCATGTCTTCAGTCATCGGTGGCATGGAATGGGCGGTTGATGAAAAGGCTGATGTCGTCAGTATGAGCCTTGGTGGATCTGATCCGAGTGACGGAACAGACCCATTGAGTCAAGCGGTCAACAATTTGAGTAGTACCAGCAACACATTATTTGTTATCGCTGCAGGTAATTCAGGACCAGCTAAAGGAACCGTTGCAGCGCCAGGGGCAGCGGAAAAAGCATTGACCGTTGGGGCCGTTGACAAATCCGAAGACGAAAAATTGGCTAGTTTCTCAAACCGCGGTCCGCTTTTGAATAATTTTAAGGTTAAACCTGAGATTACGGCACCGGGAGTAGCAATCGTGGCTGCTCGTGCTGCAGGAACTAATATAGGTACGCCGGTTGATGCCAATTACTCTTCTCTCAATGGTACATCGATGGCTACACCACATGTTTCTGGTGTTGCAGCCATTCTGCGTCAAAGACACCCGGATTGGTCAGGAGACCAAGTCAAGCAGGTATTAATTGACACTGCAGTAGCAAATTCCCGCTACATAGCTTATCAACAGGGTGGCGGACGTGTAGATATTTCGAAAGCATTAGATGCTAACATCTATAGCAGTCCTGCAGTTGTCAGTATGGGAGCGGGGTATACTACTACTCAGCCTATCGTAAAGACATTTAATTATGTCAACCCATCCGACAGTGCGATAACATTGAATCTCGTAATGACAGCCACGGAAGAGGATTTAACAGAGGCTCCTTCTGGAATGTTTAAACTCAGCCAGTCAGTGGTCACTGTCCCAGCACATGGCAGCAGTGCGATGAATGTAACATTTAATCCAGCACTTGGCAATAAATCCGGTGATTATCAAGCAGTGGTTAAAGCTTCTTCAAGTGACAATAAAATCATTAATACGACCATTGGTGCAACAATACAAGATATAGTTAATTTAACTATTAATGAGATCGATCGCAACGGAAAACCGGCTGGAGGCGATATAGTGTGGTTCAACCTTGACACGGGGGTTGGTAAAAATGTCGCTCCTAGTAGCAGTGGGATGACCAAATTATCCTTGCAGCCGGGACGTTACGCGGTAATGAGTACACTAAACACAAATGACAAGGCCGGAATAGCTCAGAGCTATACCCTAGCCTCAGTGCCTATGATAGAGCTAAAGAGTAATGAGAATCAAGAAATCACGTTTGATTCCCGATTAGCCAAGGAGGTAAAAGTTACGACGCCTAAGGAGTCTGAAAAGCACTCTTGGAAATTCGGAGTCCGCGAGCGGATGGACACAAACCACTTCGGAGTTGACTACATGAGGAATTTTAGTGGCGAAGTTCCTGCCTACGTGTTGCCAGTCAAGGCTCCAAATACTATTGGTCAGTTCGAGTTCAACTTCCATTCTCGCAACTACGCCCCTGCAATCAAGGCAACCTATGATGACCATAAAAAAGAGTCGATTCCACTTGTGCCAGTTTTCTTTGCGCATAAGTTGGACGGCGATAAGACACTCCAAGCGGTCAACGTCGGCGTGGCACTGCCTGCAGATCTCAGCGGCATAGACATCCATGGCAAGCTAGCGGTCGTAACCTACGATTATCCGAAACAGAATCCGAGAGACCAAATAAAAGCAGTGATGAATGCTGGCGCCGCGGGAGTGATCGTCGTCAAAAACAACGGGGAGAGGTACAATCTGGGTGTATATACAATTGACAATGTTGTCATCCCGACCTATACTCTTGGCCAAAGCGACGGAGAAGTGCTCTTCAACAGAATCGCCAATGGTCCTACCTGGATCAATCTGCATGGAATCGCCGACAGTCCGTATGTGTACAATTATGCGTCGATGATTAATGGTGAAATTCCGGATAACCCTGTCGACGCGGTGACAAAAGAAAACTCTGCCGTAGTGAAGGCCCACTACCGCAGGCCAAATGGCTGGTTGAAGTCTGGCGACTGGGCCGTGGCATTACGTAAGGACGAAGGTGGCTTCGTGGCGTTATTGGATAAATTCGAGGAAAAAACACCGGATCGGGAAGAGTGGTACTCTACAGGAAACAAAACCGATTCGAATATTATGAAATGGGGCCATCAGTACTATCCAGACGTTTCTGATATTACGCATAACATTAAGACCGCATGGAATCAGATCTATTCGCCGGGCGACAAGAAAGAAGAGACCTGGATGGGCGCGGCGAACGCTCCAGCTGGACCGGAGAATACCAATGCTTATCGCGCGGGAGACACCTTAAACCTTAGCATGAATGAATTCGGTGATAGCGAACCGGGACACTACGGCTGGTTTTATACAAATTCGAAAGACAAGGTTACTTATCGGTTGTACCAAGACGGGAAACTCAGCTCTCAGGTAGCGGACCTAGCTAATCGTAAGTTTGTGGTCAGCCCAGACCCGGCAACTTATAAGATCACGGCGGACACATCACACCCAGAATGGTTCGGTTTCACTCTGGCTACAACGACCAGCACAGCTTGGACATTCAAGTCCCAGCGACCTGCAGAGGGGCAAGAAAACCTTGCGCTACTGTGGCCGAGGTATGACATTGGCCTAGATAATGAGAACACGGCGAAAGGTGGCATTACTGACCACTTCGATCTATCATTCGTAACTCAATCAGGTGCTACAGCAGAAATTAAAGGGGTCGAGGTCGCTGTATCTACTGACGACGGCAACACTTGGAGCAACACGAAGGTAGATAACAGGAAAGATGGCCATTACAAAGTGTGGGTCAAAAACCCAGATTCTGGCTACGTTTCGCTTCGCATCAAAGCATGGGACGCAAACGGCAGTAAGATCGAACAGACTATAATTAGAACCTATGCTGTACGCTAACAGTCGCTTTATATAAAAAGCTGCTAAGTAAATAACCCTTTATTCCATTTGGAATAAGGGGTTATTTTTTTAAACAAATAATATAAAATACACCCTACATTTTATATTATTTACATTTATTTTTAGGGGATTGAACGAAAACTCATTAGAATTTGTTAGCTTTTATTTTTGTTTTTTTATTTCTTTATCGCTAAATCTTTAGCTCATTCGGTTATACTTCTTTCCGAACAGAATATATTAGGGGTTTTATAAATACTCAAATAGCAGTGTAAAAAAAATTGTGTAAATTTGGGAATTTTAGATATAGCTTAGATTTTAATTGAAAATTGGTTCAATTGGTATCTTTCCTATGTATGTTTCCAACTGTTTGAATAGATTCTTGGATTTTTTGATTTAAAAGCGAATTATACTATATTAAAATAGAGAAGTTTGTTAAAGAAAAGAACTATCTCCCGAATTTAGTGTCACTTTATTCATCATTTTTTGACAAAATATGCAACTTAATATTGATGTTCAATTGATAAGTCTACATAAAATGCATCTTAACGACAGTTTTTTTAAAAAAACTGATGAGAAAAATCGAATTTTGATTCATATATTTAGGGTGATTTCCCCAATTTACACGACTCCAAATCTCTTTAATAATTATAAGTACTTATGTAATTGTAATAAATCAATGGAAATAAATGAGTTCTAAATAAATATTTATAACCTATTAGAATCATTGTTTCGTAATTCATTGCACTACATTTGTAATAAAAAGTCAGAGACTTGGAGGAAGAAAATGGGGAAAAAAGCAAACAACAATAGTAAGGTCGTGAAAAGCCTAGCTGTATTTGCTCTATCATCTAGCTTTATTGTAGGTTCACTTGGACATGTATCAAATATTACCAAAGCAGTTGGAAATACGAATGCTGAGAGTTTACTTGCTAATTTAACACAAGAACAAAGAGCAGCACTTAACCAGATGACTACAAATGAATCATCAGGTCTTCAAATTTCTTCAGATACAGATTTAAATTCTACGAAACAAACTTCTGTCATTATTGAGTTTGTAAATAAGCCTGTCAAAGTCGCGCAAATTGAAGCAAGCGTTGAGGGGAAACAATTATCTGAGAAAGATGCTTTAAATTTAATTAATCAAGATCATGCTACTTTCAATACAGAAGTCAAACAATTATTAACAGACGACAATAATAAAAAGGTAGATTATAAGATTAATCGATCTTATAAAAATGCCTTTAATGGTGTCTCAATGAGTCTGCCAGCTAATCAAATTAAAAATCTATTAAATTCAAAAGCAGTAAAATCAGTTTGGAGCAATACAACATTTTCGATTGACCCGCCTGCTAGTGATAATGACCAATTAAAAAAAGATGAAGCAAATGTTGCGAATTATACGCCATATGATGGTCTAGATCGTTTACATGCAGAAGGATTTACAGGAAAAGGAATTGAAGTAGGGATATTAGATACAGGGATGGATTACCATCATCCAGACTTAAAGGATGCCTATAAAGGTGGATATGATTTTGTAGATAATGATAATGATCCAATGGAGACGACCTACGCTGATTGGAAAAAATCAGGTAAAGCTGAGATTAGCAATGGAAGCGCTTACTACACAGAACACGGTACACATGTAGCAGGAATTATCGGTGGGCGTGGGGTTGCAGATAGTGAGTTTAAAACTGTTGGGGCGGCACCTGAAGCAGATCTATACTCATATCGAGTGCTTGGACCATATGGCTCTGGATCAGCGGAAAACATTATTGCTGCAATTGATCGGGCTGTGAAGGATGGCATGGATGTTATTAATATGTCACTAGGTAATACACTTAATGATCCATTATATGCAACTTCAATTGCTGTAAATAATGCCGTATTAAGTGGGGTAACAACTGTTGTTGCAGCAGGGAATAGTGGCGATAAAAGTTATACACTAGGTTCACCAGCTGCTGCAGCTTTAGCATTAACTGTTGGTGCATCATCAATCGCACTTGATGTTTATCAATATGCAGGTGTACAAAATGGTATGAATTATTCATTAAGGCAATTAGCAAGAAATTATTCAGATGATCTAACTCTGTTAAAAGGGAAAACATATCAACTTGTTGATGTTGGACTAGCTAATCCAGCTGATTTCAATGGGAAAGATGTAAACGGAAAAATCGCATTCATAAAGCGAGGATCCATTGGATTAATTGACAAAATCAAAAATGCAAAAGCAAAAGGTGCGAGCGGAGTCATTATGTATAATGACGAAGCAAACGCAGCTGAAGGAGCAATTCAATCATTCTTAGGTGAATCAGTTAATGCAGTCCCAGCATTTTCAGTATCAAACTCAGATGGAAAAGCAATCTTAACAGCTATGCAAGCTGGTCAAACAAGCTTCACGTTTGGTGATTTTACAAAGTTAAAAACAGCTGCAGACGAATTAGCTACCTTTAGTTCAAGAGGTCCTTCCCGTGTAAATTATGATATTAAACCAGAGGTTGTCGCACCTGGAGTATCAATCCTTTCAACCGTTCCATTTTATATAAATAATAAAACGGTTGATGGATCTAAAGCGGAAGACTACAAGTATGCATATGAACGATTATCAGGTACATCGATGGCAACACCTTATGTGGCAGGTGTTTCAGCATTACTATTACAATCCAATAAGAGTCTCCAGCCTGAAGACATTAAATCAATTTTAATGAATACAGCTGATCCACTTTCAAAAAATTATAGTGTATTTGAAATGGGTAGTGGGCGAGTTGATGCATATGAAGCAATTCATTCGAATGTTGAATTTGAAGTAGTCGATAAAACACCTACAATTATCAATGGAAAACAAAAGTTAATCAAAGAATTTACGGGTGGAATCAGTTTTGGTTCATATGGATTTGATGACCAAGATATTTATGATTCGCGTAATATTGCATTAAAAAATAGAAGTGAAAAAGCAAAAACATTTAGTGTAAATGTTACATTCCAAACAGGATTAAGAGGTTCCAAAGATGCAGCTCAAAATGGAGTGACCTTAACAGGTCCAACTTCAGTTAAATTAAACGGAATTAGTCAAAAATCAATTAAATTTGATTTAAACATCCCGAAAACAGCCGAAAAAGGAACATATGAGGGATATATCGTCTTTACAAATAATGCAGATCCATCCGAAACGTATCAAATTCCATTTGGCGGACGTGTTATTAATGAGGGGATTGATACCCTTACAGTACGAAATCTAATGTATTCTGGTGATACAACGTGGCCACAAAAAGCTATGCCATACCAAGGTTTTCAATTCTCATTAAAGTCATTTATGAAGACTTTAGATGTAGTATTACAGGATTCAACGGGTCAAGATATTGGTTACCTAGGGTCTTATGATCCTCGAACATTGAATGAAAACACAGTGTATTCTAATACTGCTGGATTCACTGGGGGGTACTATCCGTTGACAGGTGATCCGAAAAATCCGATTAGCAGTGATTATGTTTTTGCAAAAACAGGTAACTATAAATTAAAAATGATTGGAACAAATGATCAGGGGAAAGTATTTACGAAAGTAGCGGATTTCATCTTCGAAAAAGGCAAACCAACAATGACTTCAAGTTTTGATTCGTTAGATCAAAAAGTGATTGAATATAATGATAGTCAATTCGATTCAAATGGAGAATATTTATATGATTTCAATATTAATGTAAATGATCCTGAGGTGGCCGATGCGAATCGTCTTGGATTTCCAATTGATCAATCAAGTAATGCAGTGGTTTCGTTTTACGATAGTCCATTATCAAATCCAGCTATTAACACTGATAAAAATGGAGATTACAACGATCAAATACTAGTACAAAAAAGGTCTACACCTTTAAAAGTTCAGTTTTATGCTTATGATGCTGCAAGAAACTTTACTTCTGATTCTTCGTCTATGCTAAGGGTAGCTTTTGTTTCTAATACTTACCCTTACTATTACTTAAAAGCAAATAAACAAGTCGCTTCAACCGGAGATACTATAAATTATTCGATTCGATCAAATAATATTAAAAACCTAAAAACATCAAAGATTACAATTCCAGTATTAAAAGACAATGGTGACCTAGCGACAATTAATAATGTTGTTGTAAGTGATGCCGTTAAGCAATATGGGGATGCACAAGTATCTGTAACATCAACATCTGATGATTTTTATACCAAATATACAATTACTTTTAACTATTTAGGAAATAAAGCATTACCAGAAGATCTGCCATTAGTTAATTTCGATTTAAATACAGCGAAACATTATATGCCAAAGTCAACATTCCCTGTCTACTGGTATGGCATGGAAATGACTGGAACTACAATTGATCAATTAAATGTAGAAACAAATAATGTATATACTTATATGGATAGTGTGAATATGAATAACACGTATTCAAGGATAAAAGGTAACTTGAATTTAGAAGGAACAATGGATCCTTTAACTGGCCAACAGAATTTCGCGTTTGATAATTCTAAAATTGGTGCTAAAGTAACCGTAACGTCATACGATGGTAAAACTGTGTTTGATGCGGCTCCAGTACAAAATGGAAACTACATTGTAGATGGAATGAAAGTTGATAAAAATGCTTATACACTAAAAGTAGATGCACCAGGTCATTTTACGATGTATAAGAAGTTTGTGTTATCAGATGACGCTCGTGATGAATTAATCGGAGTGGACAGAACTTTCTCCACTCAACCTAAAGCTGGGGATGTAAATAAAGATAATGTAATTGATATAATGGATGCATTATCTCTACAAACTTATTGGGAAACAAATAAATCAGGTGCAGATTTGAACTTCGATGGAGTTGTTGATAAAAAGGATATGAATCTTCTTATTAAGAACTATGGATTACAAAATAGTACAGTTCCAAATCCACCTAAGGCGAAAACTTCATATAAAGGTGCATCATTGGATACTGTGTTAAGTCAGTTAGGATTAAAATAATCTTAATCTAGTTTCTATAATCAAATGAAGAACCACATTAATCGTATTATTCTGACTATTTATGGATTTCAATATGCTATTAGGTGATCAAATAATTATCTTACCTTCAAATGTAGGAGTAATACTGATCAAACAATAAATATTTAAATAAAATTAGTACAAGTTATTTTAAGTAAAATAAAAAAGGGTGCTAATCAGAGGCAATTGATTAAACACCCTTTTTGTAAAAAAATTAGATTAACCTTTTTCAAAATATAAACTTTCCCTTAAAATAAATAAAAAAACCATTCGTAAATGAGTAAGGCATCTCCAATTGTTAGTTTTGTCTTACAATTGAGGTACATCACAATAATACGAGTGGTTTTATTTTTTTTAAATCTTTTTCGACCAAAATTTATATTAGTTAGATTATAAATTTAAAACCAAATCACTTTCGAATGAACTTCGTACGTAGCCTTCTAATGACAAGATGTATTGGAGAGACTGTGGATTCGCTTCATTGAGTATCATTGATTCTGAATAATATTTTTTTGCTAGGTCGTAGTTTTTTCTTCGAAAGTATTCATAAGCAAGATAATAATATATTTTTGATTTTCTGTCTGGTGAATTACATAAATTACAACTATTAATTAAATTTTTATAGCGGTTAATAATCTCATCACCAACAGCATCTTTGATTTGAATGATCATTAATAATTCAGCATCAATTGCTCTTGGGTAGTTATTCATTTGTTGAAAGTATTGTTGTGCTTTTTCAGCATAATAATAGGCTAAAATACTAGAGTCGATCTCATTATATGCGACTGCTAAGTGATAAAAATATTCCGGATTTTTATAAACATCATTTTGAATTGATGTTAATAATTGAATTGCCTTCAGATAATCCTTATTTGTTAAAAATTGAATTCCTAATATATGCTTTAACATATTAACTTCATAAGGAGATAATTTGTGCTCTATTTTTTGAATTTTTTTGATGATACTAGTTGCCTCTTTTAAATTATTATTTAATAATAGGATTCTAATTTGTAGTAATTGATAAAAATATGTGTAAGGCGAAATTGTTATTAATTCAAACTTTTCAAGCGCTTCTTTTGCTGTATTGATATCGTCAAATACTTGCATGATGATTGCATCATGTAATTGGTCTAAGGATGTTTTTAATTTATTTAATTTAGTAACTTCTAATTCTAAATCTACACCTAATCGTTCGGTTAATTTTTTTATTATTTCAATAGAATGATTTGCTTGATTGTTTTCTATTCTACAAATTTGTGCTCTAGAGCATATTTCATGGCCTAGCTGATCTTGGGTTATATTGAATTTTTCACGGTAAAACTTAATAATTTTCCCTTCATACATAATTTATTCTCCTTTATTAGTACCAGTACTCAATTAATATAATTAATACTCATTATTTTCTGTAATATCTTTATATTAATTTTATAATATTTAACAAAATATTAACATTTAGAAAAACTTAGTGTTTTAGGAAGTAATGCTTAGAATGAATTTAATTAAATGCGGAAAAAAATGAATAGTAACAATATAAAACAATTAGATATTAGTCTTAAAGTAGGCGGATTTTAATGTTAAAAGAGAATTTAAGATAGAGACAATATTAAGAAAAAGTAGTTATTCAACTTTTTAAATTTAAGGCTCTGTTAATATTACTTGTTGATTTTAGTTAAATTCGAGACTAATTGAAATGGAAGGTGCGAAGACTCCTATGGGANNAAGTACCTGGAATGGAAAATCAACATTCTTTTTAACAGAGCCAAAAATATAAAATAAAATTATTTGCGCAAGGTTAAATATGAATTTTGAACAAATGGAGCATATTGTCACTGACGCAAATGAAATGTCTATAACTAAGGCTGCAGAAAAACTATTTATATCAACTTCAGGAATGAGTCAATCTATTACTCAACTGGAAAATAAGCTTGATATTAAATTGATCAAAAAAACATTACGCCAACTTTTGAAGGTAAAATAGTTATTTCGACTGTAAGTTCTATAATAAATGCCATAAGTGAAATGAATAAAGAGGTTAAGAAAAAAAGAATGAAAAGCTTCAATAAATTTGTAATAACGAAGAAAGATTTAAAGAAAGATTTGGTTAAAAAGTTGCATAATGTTTCATATTAGAACTGGTGTATTTTGCCCAGTTTTTTAATGTAGCATATAGAGGGAGAGTTGTTGAAAAGGTTTTCTATTAGTCAAAGTCTACTCCACATTTGGATTTTTGATTAGGGTAGATAAAAAAACCCTTTGTATAAAAACAAAGGGGCATATGTTTCAATATCTTCTATATGAAATATTTTGATACACAGGATACCAATCTAATGATTTTATTTTCTTACTCCGTTATTGTAATCCTAATTGAGTTAAAACATCATCTAAAGTTACACCTTTATAAGTAGTCTTAGCTTTTGGAGGATTTGGAACATTACTATTTTGTAAGCCGTAGTTTTTAATTACATAGTCCATATCTTTTTTATTTACAACTCCATCGAAGTTGAAATCAGCACTTGTTTTATTCGTGTCCCAAAACGTTTGGATATTTAGTGCATCTAAAATATCAATGACATTATCTTTATTCGTATCTCCAGCTGCCGCTTGAGCTAAGTTAAAACCTAGTCTCTTTCCAAGTTGCTCTCCTCGAACTTCATCAGACAGCAATAATGATTTAGTCATTGTAAAATGGCCTGGTACATCAACTGTTATTGTATAAGGTTTAGTATCAGGTTTTAGTCCATCTACAGCGTAACTACCATTTTTGTTTGTAAAGATTGCATTGGTAACATTTCTATCATAAGAAGTAACAGAAATTTTTGCGCCAATATTTTGTTGGTTTAAAGCCCAATTCGTTTGCTTAGTAGCTGGGTCAATTGTGCCTTCTAATTTCATAGAACCTTCTAATCTTGAGTAAGTTTGTTTTAAATCCATAGCTTCCATATAAGTATAAACGTTACTTGTAACTGCATCTGATTGATCAATTGTTGTTCCAGTAAATTCCATATTATACCAGTTTACAGGGAAGTTTTTCCAATAACGATTAGCAGAAACTAAATCAAAATTAACTAGTTGTAGATCTTCAGGTAAAGTTTTATTTCCTAAATAATTAAACGTAATTGTATATGCTGAAGTATATCCATCGTTAGTATTAGTTACACTTACCCGTGCATCACCATATTGTTTAACCGCATCGCTTACAACAACATTTTTAATTGTAGCTAACTCTTTGTTATCTACCGTTAATACAGGAATTGTAATCTTTGCTGTTTTTAAGTTTTTAATATTATTCGAACGAAGTGAGTAATTGATTGTATCACCAGTTGAAGTAGTTTGTTTATTTGCTTTTAAGTAATAATATGGATAACTATCAGAAACAAAAATGATTCTTTGCATTGCCGTAGCATCTGAAGTAAAGTTTCTAGCAGCATCCATTCCATAAAACTGAACTTTTAATGGAGTTGTTCTCTTTTTAACTAAAATTTGATCATGATAATTTCCGTTTTTATCCGTATTTATAGGTTGAGCAAAGTATGGACTATCGTACTGGGAGACAATTTTATTACTTGATTGATCAAAAGGCATTCCAAGTTTATTAGCTTCGTTTGTCTCAGGATCATTTAAATTAATATTAAAGTCATATAAATATTCACCGTTTGAATCAAATTGACTATCTTTATATTCAATAACCTTTTGATCTAACTTATCAAAGCTTGATGTCATAATTGGTGCGCCCTTTTCATACATAAAATCTGCTGATTTAGAGAATGTTTTCCCTTGATCATTTGTTCCAATTAGTCTTAATTTATAGTTACCTGTTTTGGCCATAACAATTGAATTAGCAATCGGATTTTTCGGATCACCAGTGAATGGGAAATAAGCACCTGTAAATGCATATGCAATCCCGTAAACTGTGTTTTCATTTATTCCAAAACCATCGAAAGTTCCAAGGTATCCAACATCTTCACCAGTTGTTGCATCTTGAACTACCACGTCAATATATCTCATATGCGACTTTTCTGAAAAACTAAATGACATACCTGGATATGTTTGTTCTGGCCAAGCTGTATCTCCAGAATACATTGGATTAGCGATCGTAAGTGTATCAAAACCTTCATTTACAACTCGACCACCAAATGGAATTTGGTATGTTTCTGCTGGATCAGCCGCATTTGTAAAGACGATATATCCTTCATATGTTCCTTTTTCAGCTGTTATTGGAATATTTAAATTAAACTTAATGTTTTTAGAGCCAATTCCATTTACTTTCACTGAAGTTGGTCCAGATAGAGTTACATTATTTTTTGCAGCATCTAATGAACCCCTTAATCCTGTTTGGAAATTAACCTTCACATTAAATGTTTTTGCTTTTTCACTTCGATTTTTCAATGTAACCGTGCGGTCATCAGTAATATTTTGATTGTTGAATCCGTATGATCCAAAGCTCATGCCACCAGTTAATTCTTTAATCGTTTTTAATTTACCTTTTTCATTAAATGTCGGAGTTTGATCATTCACCTGTAATTCAACATTTGTATGAATTGCTTCATATGCATCAACTCGGCCGCTTCCGATTTCAAACACGCTATATTTTTTTGATAAAGAATCTGCTGTATTCATTAAAATTGATTTGATATCTGCTGGTTGCAAATCTTTATTCGACTGTAGTAATAATGCTGATACACCAGCTACATAAGGTGTAGCCATTGACGTACCAGATAAGCGCTCATATGCATATTTGTAATCTTCAGGATGAGTTCCATCTACAGTTTTATTGTTAACATAAAACGGAACGGTTGACATAATTGCAACACCTGGTGCAGTTACTTCTGGCTTTATATCATAGTTCACACGAGAAGGACCTCTTGAGCTGAATCCTGCTAATTCATCACTAGCTGTTTGTACTTTTGAATAATCACAGAATGTGAAGCTTGCATTTCCTGCTTGAATCTCTTCTAGGATCGCTGCCCCTTCACTATTTGAAACTGAGAATGTTGGCACTGCATCAACTGATTCACCTATGAATGATTGAATTGGACCTTCAGCTTGATTAGCTTCGTCATTATACATAAGTACTCCGACTGCACCTCTTGTTTTTGCATTTTTAATTTTTTCAATTAATGTATTTGTTCCACGTTTGATGAAAGCAATTTTACCATTTAAATCTTTACCATTAAAATCAGCTGCTGTTTTAGCTAGTCCAACATCAACCAGTTGGAATGTTTTTCCCTTTAGTTGAGTTAGATCATCTGAATAATTTCTTGCTAATTGTCTTACTGTGTAATTAACACCATTTTGTACGCCTGCGTATTGGTATACATCAAGTGAGATTGTTGATGCTCCAACTGTTAATGCTAATGCAGACGCTGCAGGTGAACCTAACGTATAATTTTTATCTCCGCTATTACCAGCTGCAACAACAGTTGTAACACCACTTAAAACAGCATTATTTACTGCAACTGAAGTCGCATATAGTGGATCATTTAACGAGTTACCTAAAGACATATTAATAACGTCCATACCATCACTGACCGCTCGATCCAATCCAGCAATAATGGCATCAGTTGTTCCGCTACCATATGGTCCAAGTACACGATAAGAATAAATAGCAGCCTCAGGTGCCGCGCCTAACATTTTATATTCACTATCTGCTTTACCACGACCACCAATAATACCAGCAACATGTGTACCATGTTCTGTGTAGTACGGTGAGGAGTTGCTTATTTCTGGTTTTCCCGATTTCTTCCAGTCAGCATATGTTGTTTCCATTGGATCATTATCATTGTCAACGAAATCATATCCACCTTTAAATGCATCCTTTAAATCTGGGTGGTGATAATCAATCCCTGTATCTAAAATCCCTACTTTAATTCCTTTACCAGTGAATCCTTCAGCGTGTAAACGATCTAAACCATCATAAGGCGTATAGTTTCCAACTTTTTCCTCATCAGCCTTTAATGCATTATTATCTTCTGCAGTAGGTGGCTCAATTGAAAATGATTCATTGCTCCAAACTGTTTTAACTGCTTTTGATTTTAATAGATTTTTTATTTGATTAGCTGGAAGGGTCATCGAAACACCGTTAAACGCATTTTTATATGAACGGTTAACCTTGTATTCTACCTTTTTATTATTTTTGTCAACTAATACTTGTCCAACATCTTGATTAAACGTTACATGATCTTGGTTAATCAATTTCGTTGCTTCGGTTTCAGTTAAAGATTGCCCTTGAAGGGTCGCTTGGATTTGAGCAACTTTTTTAGGTTGATTTGCAAACTGTACGATTACTGATGTTTGTTTAGTTGAAGTTTGGTTAATATTAGACGAAATTTGAAGACCAGTTTCTTCATTAGTTGAAAGCTGATTAAGTGCATCTCTTTGTTGTGGAGTTAAGTTTGCTAGAATATCTTCAGTCTTTGAATAACCCGCAGCTTTTGTAAGATCTAAATGTCCTAGAGAGCTTAATATAAAACTAGTTGATAAAACAACTACAGATAGACCTTTAAGCATTTTGTGATTATTTTTTTCGTTTTTCCTCATTTTTTTCCCCCTATTTTTTGTAATACATAATTAAGTGTTAATGAAATACGTTACGAAATTGATTAATAAAATACTATCTATTTCAATCGTAGATAATCATTCACCACAATTATTTATGTCATTCCAATTATTGTGAATAATGAGAATTTTGTAAATTGGGGAATCTTCAGTCGAGTTATGATTCAAAAGAGGTATTATATCGTTAATAATTCTTGGGTTTTTGTCGATTTTTTACTTTATTTGAAGAAATAACAATTATAAATAAAATAATTTATCTAAAAATGCCGTATTTTATCGATTATTGACGATATAATTATTAATAAATTTGGGTTACATCGTTACAAACTTTTTGATTTCTCAAGTATTTCTTAACAAGTCCTGTTTTTCATTTTGTTTTTTCGTTAAGGTGTTAATAGATAAATGAACTTCATCTTGGTTTCCCTAAATTTAAGTTTATAAATTTCTTTCAAACTAAAATAATCTGAAAAATTTATTAACTTTGTAATAAATTCAGAAGAAATTCCCCAATATACGTTCGATTATGTGGATAGTACAATTTGAGCCATTTCATGGTGAATAGGAAAGATCTTTCTGATGAACCGGATTTAAATGATAGATTAAGATTTTTAAGAGAACGTGAGAGTGTACATTCACAGAGATTTAGAGAAGCCGTTGAAATTTTGAAAGAGGATCTACAGCAGAGGATGATTTTTTAATACTTAGTAGAAAAAGTAGTAAGAAAAAAAGCTATCAGGAATCCAGAAAAAAAAGATCTAACCTGCCCTTGATTTTTTTAAAGGTGCAGGTCTTTTTCTTTAATTTTCACCATTCCAGAAAACTTATCAGAAAAATAGCTCGTTTAGAGAGTACAACTGTACATGCTTCTCTAAACGTATAATTGACGTTTATTGTTTTTGATTTCATAGATTAGAAGACTTCTGTTAAATTTGCGGTACATCCTAAGGTTTCAAGCATTGAAACTGAATGGTGAACAGTGGATTTTTGTCACTGTTATCAAAATACTCTTTAGCCCAAATCAACGTACATTTCTAATCAAGTCAAAAGGCAGTATATAATCTTCAACAACTTATGTGTAAAGATTCTGTAAAAGAAATATTTGGGAATTTTATATAAGTTTATGAAATTTTCAAAAAAAAACAATAAAATTCCCCAATTTTAACAAGTTTAGTCTATGGATTAAGAATCTACAAAATATTTAATGTTTAAGGTATATGGAACAGAAAAAAATTGAAGAAACGACATATTTTGGTAAGAAATTATTAAGTAGCTATTCTTTATATTAAAACCAGCTTGTTTTAGGCATTAAAAATAGGTGGTTTTCTTCGACAATCACTGACACAAAGTTGCAAATTCCCCAATACAAAGAAGTTTTTAGTGATGTATTATTGCACTGTAGATTAATTTATTTTCTAAATATTTTTAATAGTTAATCACGAGAAATGTCTAATGATAGGGGGAGAAACATGAAAAAGAGACAAAAGAAACGAACGTTATCTGTTGTTGCATTAAGTAGTGCAATGTTACTAAATGTCGTATTACCTCAAAGCGCGATACTTGCACATGCAGAGTCTAATGTCGATCAGAAAAGCTCATCTGATGGAAAATTCTCAGCAGATGAAGTGAACCGCATTTTGGCTGGATTGACACCAGAGCAAAAAGTAAATATTAATAAGCTTACTGGGGCAGATAACGCTCAAAAAATTCATGTGGACAAAAAGGATTTAATTGGTTCAAAAAAGGTTAATGTAATTGTTCAATTTAAACAAGATCCAGCTAAAATACAAATCATTAAGCAATCTTTAGCTAAAGGTAGAGCAACTGCAAATAGTCAAAAGTTTAATAGTGAATATACTGAAGCAATCAACAAGGTTAAAGATTCACATGCAAATTTTAAGAGCTTTTTAAATACACAACCTCAAACTTCAATTGTTGGTGGGAAAACTGTTAAAACAGGAATCAGTATAACACGAGAATTTACAGATGCATTTAATGGAGTTGCTTTAACCTTACCAGCGAATTTAGTTCAAAAGCTTGCAGAAAGTCCAGATGTTGCGTCTGTTTGGTCTCAAGTAGAATATTCTTTACCTGATGAAGGAAATTCTAAAACTACAGCAACAAGTAAATCTGCTGGCAAGCCAACAACAGGGCTTTCATTTTTAGGAATTGATAAGCTTCAAGCTGAAGGGAATACAGGTATCATTAAAACAGGTCCACGTGCGGGTCAAAAGGTTAAAGTGGGTGTATTGGATACAGGTATCGATTACAACCATCCTGATCTTTATAAAGTAACACATGATGAAAATGGAAAATTATATGGTGGACATGACCTTGTTAGTAATGACGGATTTGATGCAAACGGAAATATAAAATATGTTGATGACCATGATCCTATGGAAACAACTTATGATGATTGGGTAGCTGATAAGGCTAATCCAGGTTCAGTTTGGGGAACACCACCTTCAACTTATAAGCCATATATTACTTCACATGGAACTCACGTTTCCGGTACGATTGCAGCAAATACGACGAATAATAACGATGTTTATTCGGCAAATGGGGTAGCACCGGATGTTGAACTATATGGTTATCGTGTATTAGGACCAGGAGGACACGGTACAACAGAATCTGTACTAGGTGGTATCGATCAAGCTACAAAAGATCACATGGATGTAATTAATCTATCTCTTGGTGCAACAGTTAATGACCCACTTTACCCAACTAGCATTGCGATTAACAATGCTACTTTAGCTGGAGTTGTGTGTGATGTTGCTGCAGGTAATAGTGGCCCTGGGCAAGCTACAGTGGGTTCACCAGGAACTTCAGCACTAGCAATTACGGTAGGTGCAAGTACGGTTCCTGAAGATATTGCAACAATGACAATTAAAAATGGTTCAGTTTCTTATAAAGCACGTTTATTCGGTAAAAACTTTTCGCAATCAGACGATGCTTATAAAGGACAAACACTTCCAATCGTTGATGTCGGTTTAGGAAGTGAAGGAGACTATAGCGGAATTGATGTGAAAGGTAAACTTGTTCTAGTAAAGCGTGGCGGTGACTATTTACAAACAAAAATGGCAAATGCTCACAAAGCTGGAGCAGCGGGTATGATTATCTGGGATAATACAGAAGATGCGGATAACCAAGGATATATTAATAATTTCTTAGGTGTCAGCATGGATAATGTTTATTCCATTTCATTGACACAAGCACAAGGACAAGCTCTATCTGATGCTGTTAAAAAGGACCCTAAAAATGCAAGTATCACTTTCCCTGCTACATTAGATGCTCCAATTAGTAAAAGTGGAGATGACCTGGCAAGCTTTAGCTCAACGGGTCCTGTTAAGGATTGGACAATTAAACCTGATGTTGTAGCGCCTGGTGTTGATATTTCTTCAACAGCTCCATACGATATTTGGGAGCCAAATGCAGCACATGATTATAAACTTGGTTATCAAATTATGTCTGGTACATCAATGGCAACACCGCATGTTGCTGGTATTTCTGCATTAATTTTAGCTGCACATCCAGATTATACACCTGCAGATGTAAAAGCAGTGTTAATGAATACAGCTAAAAGTATTGATACAGATTCAAAGAATTATAGTGTCTACCAAGTAGGTGCCGGACGTGTTGATCCTGCTCGTGCCATTGCGACAGATGTGAAAATTCAAGTTTTAGATAAAACATACGCAGCAGATTCAGATAATACTCTGAAAGAGGTTGAAAACCTCACAGGAAGCATGTTCTTTGGTTTTAAAGGTCGAGGAGAAGGTGCAACGAACGGCTCAGATGATGTTGTTTCTTCAAAAGATTTTAATGTTTCTAACCAAGGAAATAGCAGTAAAACATTTAAAGTAAGTACTGAGTTTATATCAACAAAATTTGCTGGATCGAATAAAGTAGGTCCGGGCACAGGAAATGATGTAAAAGTTGATTTTACTGTCGATGGACAAAACGTAACAAACCTTAATGTTGGCGGTGGAAGTACTATTAAAGCAACAGCAAAAATTACAGTACCATCAAATGCATTAGAGGGCACTTACGAAGGGTATATTAACCTAGTAAACACAGCTGATTCATCAGAGTCTTATCGCGTTCCGTTTACAATTACAGTTGCGGAAAAAGGCATTAACAGTTTCCAAGTCGGGATAAAAGCGGCGGCAGTAGGAAATCTTTCATCTTATTATTTCTCAGTAAATAACGAAATGGATAACTTATATATTGCCATAAAAGACAAAGACGGGAAATATATAGGGGTAGCAACCTCATTAGTAAACGGTAGCAATATCACTCCTGGTGTCCAATACGGTCCACGTATCGTACTATTTAATGGTTGGTATCTACCATTTACAAAGGCATACGATGGAACGTATGATCAGTCTGGCATATCAAAAGACGTACAAGTGTTACCAGAAGGCTCATACTCTCTTGAGATGATTGCAACAGGTAAGGATGGTCATCGTTACACTGCAGAAGATACGCTATATGTTGATGGTACACCGCCAACTATGACAATGGATAGTGACTCCAAAGGCGGAATTTATGAAATTGATCCGACAGGGTATCTACCTGGACAAGAAATTAAAGGATTCCATGGTACTGTTTATGACTCAAACATAGACGTAATGAAAGCTAACGGGGAAACGTCAGTGCCAAGCCCTCAGGATGGTATTACACCAGTTCCTGTTGATCAAGGTTTAAATAGTGTTGTAGGTTATCAAGATAGTATGTTCCCAACAGTTTTCTTCAAAACTAATGCAAAAGGTCGTTTCCATTTTGGTGTGACTGCTGAAGACCTTACAAATAAACGGGGAAGTCAATTTATTATTGACCCAATTGATTATTCCGGTGAAAGTGATAGTATAAATGATCAAACTTATTACTTTATTAAAAAGGGAAATCCGTATGTTACTTTAACTTCATCTAATGGAGTAGATGCAGGACCAGGTAACGAAGATAAATTGGTTGTTGATGCGAATAAACCATTCAAAATGACAATGACAACACACTACGGTGTTGGAATGACCGGCGGTAAATTTATTCTGAATGATAATAAGGTCTATGAATTCAGTAATATCCGTTTAACAGACGAATATAAAAATTACCTTATTAGTAAAGGGATTGATCCAACTAAGGTTCTTACTGTAGGTCAACCTTATGTTCATCAATACTATCAAGTTGGAAAAACAACAGATGTGACACTTTCTAATATAGGAGCAGCAGGTGCACTTGACCATGATATGCAAATATTAGAAGCAGATGTGACTTATTCACACCCTGATCCGGTTACTGGACCATTCCCATATCAATTATTACAAGCGAATTTAACATTATCAGGTGAAGATACAGAAATCGCATGGTTCCCAACGAATCAACCTAATATAAGACAGAACATTTCTTTAATTAGAGGACGTGTGGCAGCGGAATCTTTCGCAAGAAATAACATAAACAACAATTATCCACAATTCACAGTTGATTCAGGTGCGAAGGTAACGGTCACGGATGATCAGGGCAAAAAATTTACAACGGATCAACCGACATCAACTAATAACACAATGGCCTATACGTTTATTAATCCATATTATGCGGTGACAGCAGATGTAAGTAATAAACCATATTCTATGGAAGCAAGTGTACCAGGACATTTTAAAGGATATGGAAAAACACCTGTAATTGGTCAAAACAAATACGGTTATCAATCAGGTACTGTAAAAGATCTTCCAACTCTTTTCCCAATTTTATTAGGAGGAGACGTAAATGGTGATAACGTCATCGATATGAAAGATTTACTGAAAGAAATCGATGTTTATTATCAATATAAAAACCTAAATAATCTTAATAATCCAGATAATAAATTAGCTAACAAAACAGCATTCTTAAACACGAATCGTGATGCAGATATTTACTGGATTAAGCCAAGTGGCTTTGGTTATGGAATTGATTATAACGATTTCTACTTTATCTTTAAAAACTTTGGCACGCAAAATCAAAGTGCGAAGGATGCAGGATTAAGTGTTCCAACCGCACAAACAACAGTAGATAAAGATACGACTTTCACAACTGATTATGCAGGTTCAATTACGTTAAATGCTGGTGACACATTAGAGCAAGTTATGCAAAAGCTTAATTTCCCAGCTCCAGCTCAGCAAATCATATCAACACCTAAGTTAGAAGATTTACAAAATGGAGCAACAATTTCACTTTCTCCAACAAGTGCGGTGTTCGTAGACGATGTAAAGTGGAGAAAATCAATTACAAAAATCATGTTAGGTTCTACTGATGTAACCAATTTAGTGACAATCAATCCTGGATATCAGTATACGGATGCAAGTAGCCAATCGGCAACAATGCCATCAAAAATTACGTTCCCTGGATCGTTATTCCCAACGGCAACAAATTACACAATGATAATAAAAGCGGCAGGATACCAAGATGTAACTAAATCCTTAACAATCTCAACGGTTCCAATTCCGACGCCAGCGATTCCGATTATCACTGACCCAACAGTGGCGCATATTGGAAAGGATTTAACATTAAACTTCACAGAAGATGCGAAATGGCGAAATGGAATTAATAAAGTGATTGTGACAACGAACTTTGGTAATAGTATGGATATCACTAATCTGATCAATCCAGTTACAAATCAAAAATATTATGACATTAGTCAGCCAGGTAAAATTACGTTTAATGCGAAAACATTTATGACGGATTCAACGCTAGATCCAAAAAATGGTTTCACATATAATTCAGCAACTGTAAATCCAGGTGGATCAAGTTATCTGCCACATCTTTACAAAATTACAATCGGCTCACAAGGTGCAGATGGCACTGTTTATCCAGATGTAATTGCTGGTTCAGATCCAGTTTACAAGGCTCAACAACCCGTCGGATATAGTGTTACGTTTAATAGCCAAGGAGGAACGCCGATTAATCCGATGGCGATAGGCTATAAACCAGGCGCAAGTAGATCAAATGGTCCGAACAGTGATTTGATAAATTTTAATACTCCTGCCCCACAGAAACCAGGCTATACGTTCCTTGGTTGGTTTAATGAACCATCAGGTATAACACAATGGGATACAGGATCATATCCTCAAACTGAAGACAAAACAGTTTATGCAAAATGGCAAATGAATACGACTCAAAGTTATTCACCTGTTGATAAATCGAATCCGAATGGAGCGAAATTCGACCCAAGTAACATAAATGCAAGTGGTAACGGTTGGGTGCTTGGAGAAGGCGATTTAAAAATCAACATCCCAGATTATTTAACAAATGTTTCTTGGTTAACAGGAAAAGACAAAATTGCAAATATTGAAGCGACATTCTATGGAATGAAGAGCGATGGAAATACAGATACGGACCCGACAAAGTATACGTTAGACCCAAGTACGTATGACTTATCGTCTAACGGAAGTAACGGGATTCTATCATTCACAACGGCTACACATGATCAAGCTGTTCAAGCAGGTCAAAATAAACTAGGTGAAAAGTTTGCCTTCAGTGAAATGCCAACTCTTGCAAATCTTGGGAATATTAAAGGATACAATTTACAAATAACGTCGACAACTGGTGAAAATTTCACAATTCGAAATGTTAAACTTGGTTATAGACGACATGTTGATTTAAACGGTGGTACGTTAAAGAATGCAAATGATACATTCTTTGCTGATGCGTTAGTTAATGCACAAACAACAGCGCCAAATATGTCTACAGGTGCAACACATGTAACGAATGGAAATTTAACAATTAGTCCAGACCTTTATTTGGATGCAGCTAATTCAAGTGACAAGAAGTCGGATATTACAACAAATCCGAGAGTCTTGACCGGTAATTCTACATTCTATCTATGTTGGATTAAAGTTCCACCAACAGTGAATAAAGACGTTGCTGGAAACATTGTTGGAAGCGATATTATGCTACCATTTACTGATGACGGAACATGGAAAAATAATATTAAAGCTGTAAAAATAGCTGATAAAACTTTAGAGCTGAATAAGGATTACACAATCACGAATAATAGCATTATCCTTAAAGGTTCACTATTCACGGTTGGACAAAAAGTCAACGTGACCATTGTTTCAGAAGGGTATAAAGATGTTGTAGTGGCTGACCAAGTTATTGGTTACACAGTTTCATTTGAATCAAATGGTGGAGACCCAGTTTCAGCTCAAATCGTAGATAGAAATGCGACAAAACCAGTTGATCCAACAAAAGTAGGATACAAGTTCTATGGTTGGTACTTGGACAAAGATTTAACAATGCCATATGATTTTGATAACATTGTGACAAAACCAATCACACTTTACGCGAAATATGCATTAGCTGGTTCAGTTGTAACAGCTGATACAACAGACAATGCAGTAGGCAACGATATGGTATTAGAGTTCAGTGATAAAGATTGGGCTAATGCGATTACTGTCATTAACATCAATGGTCTTGCAGTAGACGCATCGAAATACAATGTAGATAAAGAAAATCGTACGATTACTCTAAACAAGAGTCTGTTCACAAGAGCTAAAGATTATACGATTACTGTAAAAGCTAAAGAGTATGCTGATGTGACAGTAGTACAAAAAGTTGTAAATGGATATATTGTGCATTTCGTAATGCCAAAGAATGCACCTGCTGAAGTGAAAGAAGCAACAAAAGATCAAATTGTGGCCCGTAGAATCACAGCACCAACAGTACACGGTTATGATTTGACTTGGTTTGCAGATGAAGCATGTACAATTCCTTGGGAGTTCACAAATTCAATTTACTCTACAAAAACGATTTACGGACAATGGAAACCAGCAAAATACACAGTTATTTATGACACACAAGATGCTGGACTAGCAGT
>NZ_NULG01000051.1 GCF_002577195.1 Bacillus sp. AFS041924 | reverse complement strand
TTTTTGGGACTTTGTCTACAAACTAAAAGGATCTTCAAAAAAGATCCTTTTTGCATTTTCAAAATTATGGATTTTTTTTAACCAATTAAGTTTTTTAGAACTACGAAAATTGGTGTATTTTTTAGTATATATATTATTCAGCAGTTGAATTAGCAGCTTCGTTTTTGCAAGTTTCGCAAGTAGAATAGATTTTTACAACTTTTTTATATTCCGCGTACTCAATGGTTTCTTCGCATTCTTTACAGATTAAAATTTGCATTAGAAACACCTCCTAAGCCCACTATAACACGTCCGTTTCACTATTTCTCCAGGGACTTTCCCCACCCTATGGACACAAATTGTCCAGGTTAAAAAAACGTTGATATACCAATGTTTCCGAGCGGAATTAACCAAAAAAAAATTTTTTTGGTACTCATTCTTATGTCCATTAGAAGTGCCATTTAAGTTAGGCCAAAATCTTTTTTGGAGAGTAATTTGCTTATCATTAACAATATTGTTAGAATTAAATTATTACAATGTGTGTAAGACACACGAGGAGGTAACAAAATGGAACATGGTAAAGTAAAATGGTTTAATGCAGAAAAAGGTTTTGGATTCATCGAGCGTGAAAATGGTGACGATGTATTCGTTCACTTTTCAGCTATTCAAACTGATGGTTTCAAATCATTAGATGAAGGTCAAGCAGTTACGTTCGAAGTTGAACAAGGACAACGCGGACCACAAGCAACTAACGTTAAAAAAGCGTAATTAACACATAGAAAACTTGCCGATTGGATAGCGAGCTTTTAGGCGAAGCCAGAGGCGTATTTGAACTAATACATAATAACTAATGTTAGTATCTATGTCGTTTTCAATTCTCCGCTGCCAATTTATATTTTCTTAATGTGAAAAATAGTCGGATTCTAAATAGAATCCGACTATTTTTTTTCTTATAAAATAAAAAACCCTTATTCAAAATTGAATAAGGGTACAATCTAACATGGATCTCGGTAAAGAAAATGGTTTAACGTATTATATCCCAAATAAAAAGAAGATACAAATAGATAGATATTTCTTTAAAGTAATTAACCTTTTCCTGTTTTACGAATAATCCAATAACTTTATTTTTTTAATGAAGAAATAGCCGTTCTTGTTTGATCAATATATTGAATAGTTTGATCGTATCCTTGTGTTGCAACAGCCATAAATAATATATCGATAACATGAAGTTGAGCCATTCTAGAAGATGTTGCTCCGCTACGGAATGTCGCTTCCCTATTTGGAGAATTGAATAATTTAATGTCTGCCAAGTTCGATACAGAATTAGAACCAAAGCCCGTAATACTAATTGTGCTCACACTATTTTCCTTCGCAATTTGAAGTGCCTTTTGAACCTCTAACGTTTCTCCTGAAAATGAAATTCCAACTAGTACATCATTCTCCTCATGGTTAGCAATTTGTACAGCTAATAAATGCAAATCAGTAAATGCAGATGTGTATTTCTTAATACGTAAGAACTTTTGTTGAGCATCTAAGGCAACTACCATTGATCCACCTACACCAAAGAAATAAATATTTCTAGCTTTAATTAATGCTTGTACAGCTTCCTCTAAATCACTAACATTAATAATATCACTAGTATCTTTGATGGCCTGAATATTGTTATTCATCATCTTTTTAATGATGGAGCCCGTTGACTCTCCTAAATTAATATCTCTCGACCCTGCCTCTGTCGTATTGATTATATCACCAGCAATTCGGAGCTTAAGTTCTTGAAATCCTTTTAGCCCTAATGAACGACATAATCTAATAATGGCAGAATTACTTGTTTGACTTTTTTCCGCAAGTTCAAAAACTGTATATTGAATTGATTTTTCTGGATTTTCGATGATATATTTAGCTGCTCTTCTCTCAGATGGTGGAAGTTTATATAGCATTTCATTTAACATGATTAGACCGCCATTTAATGCATTCATTTAATCTACTCAACTCTCTTTGTATTTAAATAAAATTAAGAATAATGAAAAATTCCATTGAAAACTTTTGCTTTTTTGATCGTTTTCGTCAAATGTATACTACCAAATTATAAAGTAAAAAATAGAAAATCTGAATCATATTTTGGATTGAAATAGAAAAGCGACAGACTAGTGTAAAAATGACTAGTTGCCGCTCGTAATTAATTCTTTACTACCTTGCTAATAAACCCACTAGCTTGATTCAAACTAGTAATTGCTTCATCATAATTCATGCCAGTTAAAATCATGACAATTGCTACTTTCGTATGATTATTTGCTTTTGTTAGATAATTACTTGCTGTTTCATAATCACAGCCTGTTGCTTCAACAATTATTCTTTTCGCTCGATCAACTAGTTTAATATTCGTCAATTGAAGGTCTACCATAAGATTTTTATATACTTTTCCGATTCCAATCATTGAAGCTGTCGAAATCATGTTACAAATTAACTTTTGCGATGTTCCAGCTTTTAAGCGAGTAGAACCAGTTAACACTTCTGGACCATTATCTACTTCTATTTTGCTGAATGCGACCTCTCCAATTTTCGAACCTTTATTGCATGCTATTGCGACGGTTTTTGCTCCAATCTCATTCGCATACTTTAATGCACCAATTACATAAGGCGTTCTACCAGATGCAGCAATTCCTATTACGATATCATTTTTTGTAAGTGAAATCTGAACTAAGTCTTCCTTACCTAACTCTTCGCTATCTTCTGCACCTTCAACAGCTTTAATAAATGCTCTTTCACCACCTGCGATTAATCCAACCACTTCATTTGGTTTCGTTCCAAATGTAGGTGGGCATTCAACTGCATCTAATAGTCCAATTCGTCCGCTTGTACCAGCACCTGCATAGATTAAACGTCCTCCGTTTTGAAATGCTTCAACAACTTGCTGAACCACCTTTGAAATCATCGGAATTTGTTCTCTTACTGCTAGAGCTACTTTTTGGTCCTCTTCATTCATTATTTTTAAAAACTCATCAACACTTAACTGATCTAAGTCACTCGTGCGCTCGTTTCTAATTTCGGTCGTTAAGTTTTCTAACATATTTGCACCTCAATCTTAAAGGCAGGATTACGTAAAGATTTCCCTTTGTACTTCCTGCATTTAATTAGTTTACTTCGTTCTTTGCTAGAAGATATCCTCCATACGTCGAGGAAACATCTTCAGTATAAAATTCTACTATTGGATAGTGCTCACGAATTGTTTGAATAAACGTTTTTTGAACGACTGGTATTCTTTGGAGAACACTTCCTTTTATTGCAACTCGAGGCTCTTCTTTAAGATCTAACTTTTTAATCGCTTGGATTGTCGTTTTTCCAAGAAGTTGACCAGCCCTTTCTAGAACCGTTAAAGCCATTAAATCACCCATATTTGCCAATTCAACTATAAATGGGACATGTGAAGCAATCTCAGCTTTTGTATTGTGATAAATATACTTTTTAAGTCCATCAGCTTCTTTTAACTGTAGTCTTTCTAGCATTTTCAAGGATAAATAACTGAGCGGTATCCCCTCATCGAATTGCTGTGTAATCTTTTTAAAGATTTCCATGCAGATCCAATATCCGCTTCCTTCATCCCCAAGTAGATGTCCCCATCCGCCTGCCGTAACAGTACGTTCTTTATGCACTCCAATACAAATTGAACCCGTACCAGCAATTGTTAATACACCGCTTTGTCCATTAAGCAAAGCCGCATGAGCAATTTGTGCGTCGTTTACAATTTTAAAAGGAATATGAAAAGCATCATTCAATGCTTTTTCTAAAGGTCCTCGATCTCTTACTCCACCTATTCCAGCTATTCCTAAAAATAAGAATAGGCAATTCTCTTTTGATAAAGGGCTCAAGCAATTTTCAATTGCTTCGATCATGTGATTAATGCCATCTTTTTCATTGACTAGTAAATTACTAAAACCAGAAAAGCCTTGACTAATTATTTCACCTTCTAAATTATAAGCAACGGCCTCTGATTTAGTACCTCCACCATCAAGACTTATAATATATTTCACTTAAGCGCCCCCTACCATCAATGTCTATTCTATTAATATATGTAGCTATTATTTTTCAGCTAATTTTTTATGCAAACGAATGATATGCTCGATTAACTTTTGCTCGCTCATCGCTGTCATTAAATGATCTTGAGCATGAATCATTAATAAAGACTTTTCACAAGGCTGACCATTTAATTCCGCTTGAATTAAAGTCGTTTGTGTTTTATGAGCATGGCCAATTTCTTTGTGAGACTCTTCAATTAAGCGATCTGCCATTTCAAAATCATTTTTTTCCGCAGCCTCTAATGCCTCGTAAGCTAGTGATCTTGCATTTCCACCATGTGAAATAATTTCAAAAATTTCTTGTTCGTTAGTCGTATTCATCTTCATGATCCCCTTTTTTTGTTTATTGAATTTAATCTTTATCTAACTGCCAACTCGTCTTTAAAAAATAACGGTAAGTACTCTTTATGAGCTTCTAGTAGTGCATCCAATACCTCCTTAGCAGCTTCATCACTCGGAACTAAAGGATTAATCGTTAATGCCAATAATGCTTTTTCATAAGATCCAGTAACTGCTGCTTCGGCCCCAACTCGTTCAAATGATTTTATTTGCTGAACTAACCCATTTATTTGAGGTGGTAATTCACCAACTGAAATTGGAATTGGTCCTTGCTTTGTGACAATACAATTAACTTCTACTGCCGATTCACTTGGAATCCCTTGTATTGAACCATTGTTTTGAACATTTAATACTTGGATATCTTTTTTATCGTTATAGATAGAAGTAATTAGACTACATGCGGCATCACTGTAATATGCTCCACCACGTTTTTCAAGCTGAGGCGGTTTAATTGCTAAATTCTCATCTTTATACAATTCAAATAAATCATCTTCCAGCTTCTTCACAACCTCTGCACGAGTAGTACCTGTTTTGAAAGACTCTAATTCTTCATTTAATATATGTTTAGTTTTGTAATAGTAACGATGGTATGGACAAGGAAGAACTCCTAACGACATAAGAAATTCCTTTTGCCACGGGAGTGGTGCGATATTTTTCATTGTCATTTGTATTTCGGGATTTGCTAATAATTCTAAAACATGCTCAGTTACTTCTCTTCCATCAACATAAACATGAAGTCCATAAACCATATGGTTTAATCCAGCAAAATCAATATGAACACGACTAGTGTCTACTTCCAATAGTTTAGCAATCGTCATTGTCATATTTATCGGCACATTACAAACACCGATTACCTTCTTATGATTGCTATAACGAAGTAAAGCCTCTGTAACCATTCCAGCAGGATTTGTGAAATTAATCAACCAAGCATCTGGACAAAGTTGTTGCATTTCTTCAGCAATTTCAAGTAATACGGGAATTGTTCTTAAACCTTTGAATAGTCCACCTGCACCATTCGTTTCTTGACCAATCATACCGAATTGTAAAGGTATTCGTTCATCTTTAATGCGCGCTTCTAGTAGTCCAACACGCATTTGAGTCGTAACAAAATCAGCATCCTTTAAGGCAAATTTGCGATCAAGAGTTAAATGAATTTCCATTGGAACTCCTGCTTCTTTTACCATTCGTTTAGCTAGATTACCGACAATTTCTAGTTTTTCTTTACCTGCTTCTATATCAACTAACCATAGCTCACTTACAGGTAGTTCAGTATATCTTTTAATAAAACCTTCAACTAATTCTGGCGTATAACTTGAGCCTCCGCCTATTGTTACAATTTTAATTCCACATTTTTTATCCATCTAGTATACACCTTCATTTCATATTTTTTTCTTATGAATTGAATACAACAATATAACAAGTCACAGTGCAGAAAACGAATAATGAAAAAAATAAGATCGAAGCTTGTTTCTTATTCTTAAACTTACCTTCAATAAATACAATCACGCTTGTAAGTCCTACACTTAGACCTATGCTATTCGTAATAAATACTGCAAGATCTTTACTCATTCCAATTAGGAGTATGACAGGATTAAAGATAAGATTAAACGCAAGAATAAATGCAAAAAATACAAAAGCACCTTTATAACTAAAAAAGTGGAGATTCTTCGTAGTGTTCATGTTAAGCTTCCTTTCTTGCTAATTTTATAATAAATAAAGGAAGCTGGAATCTATTATCCCAAACTCCCTTTACTATGAATTTATATAGATACTTTTACGTCATTATCGATTTCGATACTAGATTCTTGCGCTACCAATTTTTTATCGTACATTTTAAAGAATGGTAAGTAGATCACAACCGATATTGCCATATTGATTACTACTAAAATAATCGCTCTCCAATCTCCACCTGTTGATAAATATGCACCTATTGGAGCAGGTAAAGTCCACGGAACCATTACGTATGTTGGATTTACAAATCCAGCTGCTGTTGCTAGGTAAGAAATTGTTGCACCAATTATTGGAACGATCATAAAAGGAATAATTAATACAGGATTTAATACAATCGGCATACCGAAAATCACTGGCTCATTAATGTTAAAAATACTTGGGATAATAGCTGTTCTTCCAAGAGCCTTTGAGTAGCTAGATTTACCTGCAATTAACATCGCAATTACTAAACCTAATGTTGCACCAGAGCCACCAATCCATATAAACCACTGGAAGAAAGTTTCAGGAGCAATATGTGGTAATTGGCTTCCAACTTTTCCAGCTGCAACTGCTGCAGAGTTATTAGCTAGATAAACTTCCCAAACAGGACGTGCAACTGCACCTACTACTGATACCCCATGGATACCAAAAGCCCAGAAAAATGTAATTAAAAATACAGGTACTAAGACACCCGGTAATGAATCACCCGCACTAATTAGCGGAGCTACAGCTTTGTCTACAAGCGAATGCGTATCAACTTTAAATACAACTGTAATTAAAGTCATTACTGTTAAAACAAATGTTACAGGAATAAGTGCTTCAAAAGAACGTGCTACAGAACTTGGAACAGATTCAGGCATTTTAATTGTAATGTTTTTAGTTTTACAAAAACGTAATACTTCAACTGCAAAAATAGAAGTAATCATACCAACGAAAAGCCCGTGACCACCCATATTAGTCATTGGTAATACAAATCCAACTTTATCAATCATTTGAACTCCAGTTGTAAATAAGAACGCGGAGCCAGCTAATAATGCACCAGAAAGCGGATCTAATTTATAGCTTTGGGATAAGCTATATCCGATCCCAAAGGTGATATAAAGGGTCATTATGAACATTGTCAATCGATACGGAATTAAAATATCCGCTATGTGTTTCGCTGCCCATAGTCCAATTGCAGAATCTGCTGGAACTGGTGGAAAAGCAATAATTAAGAATAAGCTTCCAAAAATGATAAATGGCAATGCTGAGACTACACCATCACGAATCGCTCTTAAATGCTTTTGTTCAGAAAGCTTTGCCATTGGTGTTGATAAATTGTTTTCCAAAAATGCAATAAACTTATCCATTTGTTTTCTCCTTTGTTTATTAAACTATTTAACTAGTTCTTGAACTAATTTTAATAATGTTGGCCCTCCAAGTGGACTATACGCCTGAGGTGGAATTACAGCACAAGGTACATTTGCCTCATCAGATGAAGCTTTAAAACCATCAAAACGGTGTCTTACTTGTGGTGCAACCATCGCTACATCCCAACCGTTCTTAACTTCCTCTGCAAACTCTTGAGTTCCTACCGCTAAAACATCTAGAGTTAATCCGTTCTTTTCTCCCTCTTTTTTTAAAGCATTTACTACAATCGCACTAGACATTCCGCCTGCACATACGAATAATACTTTCATACTCTTATCCTCCTAATTCAAGTTTGATAAAATAAAAGATTCAAAAAACTGTAAACGTTTTCTATGAACCTATTATATTCCTATCAAAAATAAATTTCAATATTTTCCGGAAAAAAGTGAAATAAAATTTCAAAAAGATGTAAAAAAAAATTTTACATCTTTTTGAAAAACCTATAAATTAGTTCTCTTTAAACTGAAACTTACTCCAAGGATGTAAGAAATCTAGTAAGAAAATTTCTTCCTCTACAATGCGTCCAACTACGTTTGTTTTCCCTGAATTTTCCATATCCTGAAGTGCTATTTGTAATTCACCTTTATACTGACCATATAATTCATTTTCAATTAAAATATCTCCTCTACGAATATGAGGCGTATAAGTTGGTTTAAATTCTTCATCTCTGTATTTAACGCGAGATTGCGTTGAGCGAATTAAGTAATCAGATACGTCACCTCGATAAAAATGAAACTCATCTAAAACGATTTTTTTCTCTAAATCTGTAATTGAATCATGTAAATCAATCGCTAAAGTAAATAAATCTTTGCCATTATTGTTCAGATCAGCAAGCTGTTTGAACTCTTCTTCAGATGCGTATGCATTTGCAATAATGACATCATCAATTAAATCTGAGTAAAATAAATGCTTTGCTTGAGTTACAACTGATAAATTACGGTGCATTTCTAAAGAACAAAGACCTTCTGATACTGGCCATGGACCATATGTTGCGGCTTGTGAATTAATAAACGCTGCAGTACGAATACCATGCTTTTTAAACTCTTCACTACATTTTACAAAATGTGAATAGCTTAAACCTGCGTAACGATGTGGATAAAAATTATGAGAACCGATTAAATTTGATTGATTAGGCTTATAAGCTAAAATGTTCTCTAAATATTTAGTAGCATTACTCATATTAATTTCGATTTTTAACCCATACGGATTATAAGTCATAATAGACTCTTCATTTCCGGTAAATCCCATATCAAGTCTAATACCATAAGCTCCTAAGTCAGCAAAAAACGATAGATCATTATACGAAATATTTAAAGTACCAAATACTCTAGGAGCAATATCAACAATTACTTCCATCTCTAAACTATTTGCATAATCAATTATTTCTTCGAACTCTTTTATAATCTGTTCCTTGTCACCGTTTACGGATAGTAAACAAGTAAAGATTCGTTTAAAACCATATTGATGTGCCAATTTAATATAAGCTTTGTCCTTTTCAACAGTTGAGTGTTCTGGATAAATTGAAACTCCTAATTTTTTCACGATTCTTCCTCCTAGTAAGGTTTAGGTGTAATATTCCCTAAAACAACTACTCGATTTGCCTTCGTTGCTCCAGGTACATTACTTGGTAATCCATTTACTGTTTCATTTGCTAAAATCGCAAAGGCAATTGCCTCTTTTGCGTCTGAAGAAAAACCAATGTCTTCTTGTACTAATACTTTTGAATCCTCACCTAATAATTCTTGAAGCATGTGTAGTAGCGTTTTATTATGACTACCTCCACCACCTACAATTACTTCATCAATTGGATGATTCGGCAAAATAAACTTTTTATAATTTTCGGCAATCGATTTTGCGGTAAACATCGTCATAGTCGTAATGAAATCAATTGGTGAAACCTCACTAAACTCTACTAATAATTCATCAACAAACTGTGTACCAAATAACTCTCTTCCTGTTGTTTTAGGTATTGGTGCTAATATATAAGGAATACTCATGCATCTTTTTAGTAACCTCTCATTTACAATACCTTGAGCAGCCAAATCACCATTTGCATCATATGGAACTTCAAAATAACGCTTACAAATTTCATCAATAATCATATTGCCTGGTCCTGTATCAAAAGCTACCAAATCATCTATCGTGGCATTCCTTGGGACGATCGTTACATTACCGATTCCACCAATATTTTGTAGTAAGCGTGTCTTAGTTTTGCTCTTATAAAGCAATAACTCTGAATGAGGAACTAAAGGTGCTCCATATCCACCAGCTGCCATATCCATCACGCGAAAATTAGAAACAACCTTCGTTTTCGTTTCATAAGCAATAACTGCTGGCTCTCCTAACTGCAATGTAGACTGTATAAAATTCCCTTCAGCTTCAGGCTGGTGATAAATTGTTTGACCATGCGACCCAATAAATTCAAGTTGATTTAATGAAAATTGATTTTTACTACAGATCTTCTTGACTGCATCCGCAAAAGCATAACCAAGTTTAAAATTTAAACTACATAAATGCTGAGCATTAGATGAAACAAGTGTAATAGCGTCTCGAATCTCTTTTAATAACCCATCCTCAAGAGGAATTGTCATAAAATCAATCAGTTTAACCTCAGTTTCAGCTCCACAACCATTTATCTCTACTAAAGCCGCATCAATTCCATCCAAAGATGTTCCCGACATTAATCCAACTGCATAACCCAACTCTTTCACTCCTTTATATTTTTATTAATAATACCTTAAAACAGAATTTCAATTTTGTAAAAGAAAAGAATGAAAATTTATTTTCAACTCATATCGAGAAGTTAGTTATCCATAATGTATTATTACTCATCCCACCCCACTCATACAAAGGAATATTTTTTTGTTTTTTTAAATCCTATCTTCCAAATACCCAATTACTACAGTACTAAAACAGTTAAAAACACTTTATATAATTACTAACTAGTAGAAATGTATTGTATGAATAAAAGAATAATTATACAATTCATTACATAAAAAAACAAAAAATACAGTTCAAAAGGAGAATCCTAGATGGATCATTTAGAAGCACAAATAGACGAATTAGCAGATAAATATTTTTCAAGACTGTTAGAAATACGTAGACACTTGCATATGCATCCTGAATTAAGTAACCAAGAATTTAAAACAACTAACTTTATAAATCAAGAGTTAGACAAAGCTAGCATTAAAAAACTACCTTTAATTAGTCAAACAGGAACTTCGGCCGAAATAAGTGGCAGTGATGGACCGATTGTTGCACTACGAGCTGATATTGACGCACTTCCAATTCAAGAGGAGTCTGATTTACCATTTCGCTCAGTTGTTAATGGAATCTCTCATATGTGTGGACATGATGTTCATACGACTATTGCATTAGGAGTTGGATTCATTTTACAGGAATTAAAACACTTACTTCCCGGTACAGTTCGATTAATTTTTCAACCCGCAGAGGAATCCGAAGGTGGTGCTGAGGCAATGATTGCTGAGGGATTACTTAATGATGTAAAAGCAATTATCGGACTTCACAATATGCCTGATCTTCCAGTTGGTACAATTGGTTTGAAAGAAGGCTTCCTAATGGCAAGTGTAGATGATTTTACAGTTAAGATTAAAGGTAAAGGAGGTCACGCTGCACTTCCTGAAAAAGCAATTGATCCGATTGTAATAGGCAGTGCGGTTGTTAATCTTCTACAAACACTAGTTAGCAGAACAATTTCACCAAGAGAATCTGCAGTCATTACTGTAGGCTCTTTCCAAGCTGGAAATACACATAATGTAATCCCTGAATTTGCCGTTTTAAAAGGCACAGTTCGAACTTCAAGCGAAACAGTTCGAAAGCAAATTCAAGAAAGCTTCCAAACTCTAGTTCAAAATCTTGTTCATTCACTTGGCGGAGAAGTAGAAATCGATTACCAAGTATTACTCCCCGCAGTATTTAATCATTCAAAAGTGACATCAATCGTACGAGATGCAGCAATCTCAACAGTCGGAATAGACAAAGTTGTGGCGGCAGAAGCAACAATGGGTGGAGAAGATTTTTCATTTTATCAACAAAAAGTTCCTGGTTGTTATGTATGGTTAGGCTCAAGAAATAAGGAAAAAGATATAATATATGGATGGCATCATCCAAAATTTATGGTTGATGAAGATGCTATAAAAACTGGTGTTAAACTGATGACTCGGTCAGTCTTTAAACTATTAACAGATACTACTCTTTCTATATAAATTTTAATTTCTTCCTCCTGCTTAGAAGGCAACGCATGTACTTTTTAAAGAAATTAGAAGAATCCGCAACAATTAATACTGAATGAATTAAACTCAAAAATAAAGCACTCTATTTACTACGTAATCAATTGTATACGTGTAAATAGAGTGCTATTTTGCTTTAATTGACTTCTTGTTTTATTGAAATCCAATTATTTTTTATTACTTTAATTACTGCATTTAAACGGTCTGGAACATCTAATTTCATTAAGATGTTAGCAACGTGATTTTTAACCGTTTTATTTGATATAAACAATTCTTTACCTATTTGTATATTAGAATATCCCTTAACTAATAGGTGTAATATTTCGTATTCTCTATTGGTAAGTAACTCTTTTATATGTGAATCATTAGGTGGCATAAAATGGATTGAGTTATCTTTAAGATACTTGTATTCTTTTATTAATTCATTTGTAAAACGATTATCTACCATGAATTGCCCACTTTGTACTTGCTTAACAGTATTTACTAGATATGCTTCATCAACATCCGTTAAACAAATACCTTTTACACCTACATTCAATAAACGATCTATTTCATAAAAGTCTAAAGAGTTTTTAATGGTAATTATTTTAGAAGAATCATCATGTAACATAATATTTCTTGCATGCTTTACCATTTCTCCTCCTGAAACTTGTGTTATAAGAATTGAATTGCTTACTTCCTGAAAAGAACTATTATCTTCTAAATTAAATTTTATAGCATTTATTTTATTAAATTCTAATATCGTACGAATACCAGCCACGAAAAGTGAATTTTCAACAAAAATAACAGTATTATTATTATTTCTTGGATGATTAGGAATTAATTTTGCTAACATAAACCGCCACCTCCAAATTGCAAATTTTTTATAGCAACATTTGTATTGTACATATTTGAATTGATTAAATAAATTTAATATTTTTGAAATTAAAGTTAAGCATTCCTTAAACATAAGATTATTTTTAATAAATTCTAAATTAAATAATAAATTTAAGGTTTCAAAAACTCATAGTATTATATTATGATATTTATATATATATTTTTTTTTATTAATATAATGTTCTTTGAGAGAAAAACCGCTTCATTGCGTTTTAGCTTCTTTCTTTTCAATAACAAAATAATATAATTAAAAAATTAGGAATTATTTTAATAATATAAATTTGACCTTTTACAAGATTTTCCAATCAAAAAGGTGTATCATTAAAATGTTTTCTTATTGTTAAACGTTCCTTCAGACCACATCCACAGCATAATGTTATTAGCTCCTCAATAATGAATGAAGTTACTAGATTTTAACTAACCACGATTTATAAGTGTTATTATTCTTTGGTTATTTCATGTATTAGAATTTTTTATAATTAGGAGATTACTATGAATTTCGAACAATTAGAATATCTTGTTTATGTAGCGAATGAAAAGTCAATATCTAAAGCTGCCGAAAAGTTATATATCTCTACATCAGCCATAAGTCAATCTATCTCACAACTAGAAAGAGAATTAAATATAACAATATTTAATCGTTCAAGAATAGGAACTACACCTACCCCTGAAGGAAATATTGTTATAACAAAGGCAATAAATATATTATCGAATATTAAGCAATTAAATGAGGAACTATGCAACTTAAATAGTAAGAAAGAAAAACAATTAAAAATAGTTGCGGCAACAGCGTTTTTTGATATATTTCAAGAGGCGGTTACAAACTTTAATATAGAAAATCCTCAAATCTCAATTGATGTTGATGAAATGATTCAAGAACAGTTATTAAAAGGCTTCCATCCTGATCGTTATGATGTTGGCTTCCTACCGATCGAGAAAGAAGAATTAGATAAATATCCTAAATTAGGTAAAAAGTTAATCGATAAAGCAAGAATTGGGATTGTAGTAGGAAAAAAATCCAAATTATACAATTATGAATATGTAACGCCAGAAGATTTAAATCATGAGAAAATAGTAATATTAAAAAATACTAAAAACAATATCGTAAAAAAATTCTCGAAATGTATAACTAATCATGTAATCTTGACGACAAATAATCCTAGACTACTATTAAATGTTGTGAAGGAAAGTGATGCATTTTCATTTATTCATGAGTTTACAGTAAAAAACTATCCGACATTTCGTAATGATGATCTAAAGGTCATACCGATTACTTATACTGATGAAACAAGCTACATACATCAAGAAATATGGGCTATTTATTCTCTTGAAAACGGATTGTCTATTTCTTCTAGAGAGTTTATTAAGCACATATTATTTCAACTGAATAAATAATGAATAGGAATAGTCCATTTGTAAATGGTTCCTATTCATTTTTAATTTTGGCTCTGTTAAAAAAGAATGTTGATTTTCCATTCCAGGTACTTCGCTTTCCATGGGGCGTGACTTGAGCCTCCTCAAGCAAGCCTTTAGGGGTCTCAAGTTTCCCGCATTTCCCATAGGAGTCTTCGCACCTTCCATTTCAATTAGTCTCGA
>NZ_NULG01000050.1 GCF_002577195.1 Bacillus sp. AFS041924 | reverse complement strand
GTGGAAATCAACATCATACAACTTCTTTAAATCGATTTTTACACAAACTAAAATCAAAATCCCCTTCGTATTTTCTTACAAAGGGGATTTTCTCTATACTGCTATTCGACTTTCAACTTCACTTAAACATTAACTAAATCCGTTTTATCAGCTAATACATATTCATTATAAATACCTTCATAATCTTTATTAGCTGCATAGTTAGCAAAACGGATAATGTCCGGATTAATTGGATTTACTTCATCTTTATAGATATTCCAAATATCACAAAGAATTTCAATTGCCTCAATCGCATCAGTTTCTTTAATTTTCTTTAACTTCGCTAAATACCAGTTTTTAAAGTAATACTCAAAGCGCTTTTCTAAATATTCATCTAAAATCTCATATTTTCTCAAAGCTTTAATTCTTTCGTGCTCAAGAATATTAAATTTTCTAAAGAAGTTTTTCGTTATCGTATTGACAGTTGATCCAGAAACAGCTGCGTAGTAAATGTGGATATCTAATTTTACTAATTTTACATTAGTAGCATTCAATAATAATTCATGGAAGAACAGTGTATCCTGACCTGCTGCCCCTACAACCATTTTTAACTGATTATTCGTAATTAACGATTTCTTAGCTAAAACAGCTTGAATACTTGCTGCTTTAAACGAAGAATCCACTAATACTTGTTTTGTATTCCCTTTTATTTCAAATTGTTGCTTATTGACATCTTTTACTGCACTGACGTAGTTCAAACGCACTTCACGATCAGACACACGATAAATATTACCAACGACAAAGTCATAGTCACCTTCAACAATTTCTTCGTACAGTTTTGCATATCCATCATTTACTGCTTCGTTATCTGGATCTAAGAAGGTAATATAGTCAGTTGTACTCATTTCAATCCCTTTATTACGAGGTCTTGAAGCAGTACCACTTCCACCATCGGTATAGAAATACGTTGTAACGTTTGGATAGTCTCTTGCAATGCGATTTATAATCATTGGAGTGTATGAATCAGTCGATCCATCATCAACGATAATGACTTCCATCTCGTCAAACATACTACTTCTTCGTAAGCTGTAGAAACATTTATTTAATAAGTATTCACCATTGTTATACGCAGGAATAATAACAGAGAACTTATATTGTTTTGTTTGTGGCTTCGCAAGCTTAACTTGGTTATTAAATTCAAAATGATCAATACTATAACCATTTTCAATCGCCTGTTCACCAGTCATTTCAAGTAAATTATTAACACTAAATAATTCCGCCCAGAAAATCGTACGGTATTTATCCTTCATTGTCGTCACATAATCATGTTCTACACCGTCTACTAGCGTATCACCATCATAGTAACCATCTTTCGTCACATAGGCACTATTCGTATATTTAAAACCATTGATCATGTCCTCTAAATAATACTCATAGTACTCTTTCTCTTCATGGAAAAATGCGATTAAATCGTACTGAGCTTTAACTGTTTCGGTAAATTCATCAACCGTGATTAAGTGCTTATTTTCATATGTTTGATATTCGAACATCTCTTCAATTTTGTCTGTCTTTTTCTCAACCACAACTGCTACTGAACGTTCATTTGGTTGATGTGGGAAGCCAACAAATTGTAATAATCTTTCGATACGTTGAACAGTTGTCTCATGGCTCATTACTTTACGAATTCCTTGAACCTGATGCTTATACAGTTCATCTTGTGTATAGCCATTTAAAATATGGCTGACTTCACTAGAATCATGCACAATAAATACATTTGGGAACTTATTGTTAATTGACATACTATAGTTGGACAACATTAAATTACCAAGTGCTTGTAATTCAAATACACGATTTGCAAACATCGTTGGGCTATACTTAACTGAGTTTAAATTCAATGACCAATCATATAATTTATGAATTTTTTGTAGGTCTTCATGGTTAATCGCAGGTGAGATATAAGGAACATATTTTTTCGGGAAAAAATGCTGCTCTAAAAATAAATTGTAATTTCGGTCAACTAGCTTTAATTTATGATCCGCATTGATGACGCCTTCAAAAATAGTTTTTGAATCTTTTTGACGCTGTGGATATTTTAAATACCATGAGCCTGCAAAAAATACTTCTTTCTCACGACGATATTTTTTAAAGCCAACAGGGTTGTGATATAAAGGATTCACACCAAACTTCATTACATCAACGTTTTGATTATTACAATCGGTTTTATAATTTTCAACAACTTCCTCGGCTGTCGTAAAAATATAATCAGCTTTTTGAGCGATTTCAATAAAACGATTATAGTTAACCGGGTCTTCCTTTGAATAAAAGACACATTTAATCCCATTTTCTTTATACGTTTCAATAATTTCAAATATTCCTTCACGTAATGAGCGATTATTTGGATTTGCAAGCCCTTTCCATTCGTTGTTTAAGCCTTTCCAAGCTGAAGCAACAATAAAAATATCTAATGTATTCGTATATTCTTTATAATTATCTCGCGTAATATAAACGAAATTTGCAATACCTTTAAATGAATTAAATAAAAATTCATCTGCAATAATCCCTATATTAGCATTAATTTGTGGATAATATCTGCTACCATTACTTTCAGGAATTTTGTCGATAATTGGTTTAACTTCATCATAGTATCCGGTATCACTGTGTTCTTTAAGGAAATTAATATATTCCCCTTTTTCCGATTCCGACATATTACGTTCTTTAGTTGTATTTGCTTTGTTGCTTGAACCTTTCAGCTTCTTTTTTAATACCGGACCAATTTGACCATTATTAATTAGCTGGACAGTTCTAATTGATTTACGAACCATCTTTTTTAAATTCATTAATAATGGACTATCATTTTTTGGATCGATTTCAAGTGATCTCTTTAATTTTAATTTAAAATCAGAGCTCTTTTTTGGATTATCTGACAAAACTTCTCCCCCATTCAAATGGTTAATCAAATTGTTGAGGTAATTTTATTTTTTCCTCTTTATATTGCTCTTATTCAATTGGCATAAATTGTAGTGAAAACGGTATTTCTAAAACCGTTACGATTGTACATATTCATCCACAATTTTGTCATACTCTTTTAGTTTACATAGTTCGTCAAATCTTGCAACTACCGAGCTCTTAATATTGACATACTCTTTATAATAGTTCCAAATTTCCACAGTAAGCTTAACAGATTCAAGCGCTTCCTCTTGTTTGACAAGTTTTAGTTTCTCTAATATCCATTTTTCAAAATATGCCTCAAAACGTTTTTCGGCATACGCTTCTAACAGTCCATGCTGCTGTAAGAAATTTATGCGAGGTTGTTGAACAAGCATATATCGATAGAAGAATCTTGATGTTACGGTATTCACAACTGATCCTTCAACTTCAGCGTAATAAATATGGATATCCTCATTCACTAATTTTATTGTCTTTGAATAGGTAACCAATTCCTCGAAAAATAATGAATCTTCCCCTGCAGCGCCTTCTACCATTTCGATCTTGTTTTCTGTGATCATCGACTTTTTAACGAGCAATGCTTGAATACTTGCTACTTTAAAGCCCGAATCGACTAAGATCCTTTTTGTATCGCCTTCGATCAGATCTTTTTTATCGTTTACATTTTTAGCAGCATGCACGTAGTTTAAGCGCATTTCTCGGTCAGAAACACGATAAATATTTCCAACAACTAAATCGACATCCTGGGAAACCATTTCGTAATATAATTTAAAGTAGCCATCACAAACTGCTTCATTATCAGGATCCAAATAGGCTACATAATCGGTCGTCATTAATTCAATTCCCTTATTTCTTGGTCGAGAAGCACTTCCACTTCCACCATCATGAAAGAAAAATGAAGAAACGTTCGGATATTGTCTTGTGAGACGTTTGATAATCTTCGGTGTAAATTGATCGGTTGAGCCATCATCAATTAGCAGAATTTCCATCTCATGGAACATACTACTCCGTTTTAAGCTTTGCATACATTTATTTAATAAGAATAAGCCATTATTATAAATCGGGATAATGACCGTAAACTTATAATTCGCTTGTTCTGGTAGCGCTGTTAAACACTTTTCTTCAACTTCAAATGGATCAATACTATAGCCATTTGCAATTGCTGTATTTTGTTTTAGCTTTAATAAAGTGCTTGCTTTAAAGGAACTAGCCCAAAAGACTGTTACGTATTTATCCTTCATCTCACTGACGTACTGATGTTCAATCCCTTTATTGCCAAGATAGGAATCCATTGTAATATAATCACAAAATGTATACTTAAAGCCATTTACTAAATCCTCTAAGTAAAATTCTCCATATTGGTAATCATCATGTAAAAAAGCAACCAGATCAAATTGGGATTTCTTCGCTTCTGTAAATTCAGCTTCTATTAAAAGTTCCTTATGCGGATACGTTTGTGCATTAAACATCGTAACGATATGGTCTGTTTTTTCCTTCGTTATGACGGCAATTCGTCTTTGCTGTACTGGTGCATTTAATCCAATATGAGAACACATTTCGGCAAAACGGTCAAAAATTGTGTCCTTTTTAAACACAGTTCGGACACCAGCCATTTGATTTTCATACACATCATTCTCGCTATATTTACTTAATATCTCCTTAATTTCAAATTCAGAATAAGCATTATAAACACTTTGAAAACAATTGTGTATATCAGAATGATAATTTGAAATGAGCGTATTTCCTAAAGCCATACAGGCATGAAGATCCTGATTGTAATGATAGAACTTTTCCTTGTTCTCGTTATACAGAAAGATTGTTTGGAAAAATTTTAAATAAGCATACTTATATTTTTCAGAAACAGGCGGAGCTAAACTTTTTTGATACTCCTCTGGATAAACATACCCTTGATGATCATTCAGCTTTGTATCATAGATGACAATCTCGTTTTCAGCACTCACTGCGCCATTAATATAAGTAGTTAACGTATTTATTCGTTTACTGTCATTAGGTTCCCAATACTCATACAAGGCTGCTTTATCTTTATACTTATGTAATCTCGTTCCGATTGGATTGTGAAGAAGTGGATTAATACTTGTTTTTAAGACATGAACATTTTCGTGATATTTTTCTGATTTAAAATTTTCAGAACTTTTAAGCTGCATAGTGAAAACGGCATCTACTTCGGCAAATACAGTGTCTAGCCTTTTAAACAATTCAGTATCATCTAAAGCATAATACATTACTTTCTTTGATTTTGCTGTAAAATGCTTAATCAGTTTGATTAGCTTTTTACGAACTGAATCTGATTTTGAACTGGCTAGTCCTTTCCATTCCTGCGGTAAATTCTCTAAATCAAAAGCAATCAGTAAAACATCAATCTCATCGCTAACAGCTTGGTAATTTTGTTCTGTAATTCGCATTGACTTTGCAACAGGTTCATATGTTTCAAAAAATTGCTCGCAAGATACAATTCCAAGCTTTAGCTTCTGTTTTGTATAGTATTTACTACCATTGCTCATTGGAAATTCGCTTAAGAGATTCTTGTGATTTCGATAAGAATCATTTTTTATTGCTTCATTTTCATATTTTTCATTAAAAGCTTTAATCGCAAACTTTGGATCCACTTTTGATGAAGGTATCTGTATGATCCATTGTTCTTCATCATCATGTTTGCCGATCTTCTTTTCAAATATCGTACTTGTAGCATGTTTAAGGATAGCTTTTGTTCGTCCAAAAATCGTATTACTCATTATGTCACTCCTTTTTTTACATGTCCCAGCAATTAAAGAGCGTTTCTTATGAAAAAACACTCTAACTATTGAATAGCTATTACAATAGTTAAAGAGTGTTCAATCAGTACCATATAGTATTTTTTTCGTAATTAGACATGAAGAAATTTTGATACATTTTACTTTCTAAAAATATCAAAAATTCCTTTTTTCTTTTCTTCATCATCTGTCATTAACAGACCATGAGTATTTTCTTTTAATTGAGCAGCTTTAAACTTTATGCGCTCTTCAGGCGACAGTTTTGTATAATCAGCTAAGAATTTTTGGTACTGTGCTGTTACTGGTAGCACATCACCATAATCCTTAACCTTACCATAATGTACCCAAAGTGCTTTTGTACAGAATGATTTCACTTGAGCAAGCGAATGACTAATAAAGAAAATTGTTTTACCAGCTGCTTTAAATTCATTCATTTTATCAAGACATTTTTGTGTAAATGTAGGATCACCTACAGAAAGTGCTTCATCAATTACAAGTACATCAGGATCAATATTAATCGCAATCGCAAAACCTAAACGTGAACGCATACCGCTCGAATAGTTTTTTACAGGCTGATTAATAAATTTTCCTACTTCGGCAAATTCAATGACCTTTGGCGTAATTTCTTGAATTTCTTTTTTGCTTAAGCCCATCATTAGGCCTTTTAATTCAATATTTTCTAAACCAGTTAATTGACCACTTAATCCTGCCGAGATGGCAATAAGTGAGGCAGTTCCATCAACGAATACTTCACCTTGGTTAGGCATTGTTACACCAGAAATTAAGTTGGACATTGTACTCTTCCCAGAACCGTTCAAGCCAATAATTCCAACAATCTCACCAGATTCAACTTTAAAAGAAACATCGCTTAAAGCATAGTGATAGTCACCAGTTTCCTTCGATGTAAATAAATCTTTAATTTTATCAACCTGTCTAGTGTACATCTTATATTTTTTTGTAACATGTTTAAATTCTACTTTTGTACTCATAGGCATTCACCCTTACAAATAATCCACGAAGTTTCTTCTAAACTTAACGTGTAGTGTAGTTCCAACAATTAACATAATAACAACTAAGCCCCAGAAATAAGCTGTTAATGGAGATAAAAGATAATTAAAGTTGTCATAAATTAATGCTGAACGATAACCCTCTACAACATAGAAGAATGGATTTAATTTCATTAAGTCTAATAAAAACTTTGGAGCATGTTCACTTGCTTCCCATAATACAGGAGTCAAATATAATAACATTCTAGTAGCTTGCTGAATTAATAAATGAATATCTCTCATCATTGTTGATAATGTCGAAGTAATAAATGATAAAGAGAGTAAGAAGCAAAAACTAGCAAAGATATAATACAGCAGTTCAATTAGATGAATATTTCCTATTCCTACTGTAATGGAAACAATCGTAATTAATAATATTAATAAAACTAGATGAGTATATAATTGAGCAACAATAACGTATGTCGGCGTAATACTTAGAGGGAAATTCATCCGAGCTACAGTATTAATTCTATTATAGATTGCATTTGAACCTTGCATAATCGATGCACTAATAAAAAACCATGGTATTAGTCCGCAAATCATCCAAGTGAAGTAAGGAATGCCATCAATTGGTCTTCCTCCACGAATACCTAGCCCAAACGTTACACCATATACAGCAATTTGGATAATTGGATTTAAAATGATCCATATACCACCAAGAAAACTGTTTGCATAGAGCTTTTTCAGCTCATATGCAGACAGTCTACCTATCATATATACATTATTAAATTGTTCAGAGAATACGGTTTTTAACGAATTCATACCGTAACCTTTCTAGAGTTTACTACTGTATATAAATTACCAAAGTTTACAAATTGCATTTTACCCTCATTTGTTTTAACGCAATTACGTGTATCAAATAAAACTGGTTTTGCCATTTTTTCAGCTAACTCATCAGTGTTCATTGTTTTAAACTCATCATGATCAGTTAGAACTAATATTAAATGTGCATCTTGTACAGCTTCTTCTGCTGAGAATAATTTGAATGTATCAGATTCTACATGAGGATCATGTACTGCTACTTCTAAGTTTTCATTACGTAAGATGTCAATAATATCCATAGCTGGACTTTCACGCATGTCATCTACGTTTCCTTTATAAGTAACACCAAATGCTGCGATTTTTGGATTTTCAATTCCTTCAACCATCGCTTTAACATTATTTACAACATACTCAGGCATTGATACATTGATACCACGAGCTAAGTTGATCATTTGAGCTTGTTCTGGTGCTTTAGCTACAATAAAGTATGGGTCAACTGCTAAACAGTGTCCACCAACACCAGGTCCTGGTGAATGTAAGTTAACACGTGGGTGTTTGTTAGCCATTTGGATTACATCTAATACATTGATTTCTAATACATTACAAATTTTTGTTAATTCATTTGCTAATGCAATGTTAACATCACGGAAAGTATTTTCCATTAACTTAGACATTTCAGCTGTTTTTGCATCAGTTTTAATGATTTCACCTTCAACAAAAAGACCATAAACTTTTGCTCCAGCTTCAGAACATTTTTCTGTTACGCCACCAACGATACGGTTGTTGTGAATTAATTCATGTAAAATTTGACCAGGTAATACACGTTCTGGACAATGTACTAAGAAAATATCTTCCCCAACTGTAAAACCAGCTTCTTCAACAAGAGGTTTTACAAAATCGTCCATACTACGTGGAGCAATTGTTGATTCTACAATAATAACATTCCCTTTTTTAACAAATGGTAACACTTGTTTTGTAGCTTGTAATACATAGCCTAAATCACATGATTTATATTCATCGTTATTATTAGGAGTTGGAACTGCAATAATAAATGCATCAGCCTCTTCAGGAGTTAATGACGCACGGAAGTTTCCTTTTTCTACTACTTCTTTAACTACATCACCTAAACCAGGCTCTTCAATATGAATTTCACCATTATTTAATTTATTTACAACTTCTGGAAATAAGTCTACACCTACTACAGAAGCACCATATTTTGCAAACATTGCTGATGTTGGTAAACCAATATATCCTAATCCCATTGTACAGATTTTCATTTAAATCCCCTCACATTCAATTTTTTTTAATTGCCTTTAAAATCGACAATTTATGTGAAAATATTCATTTTTAACATATTACATTCTATATCTAATCAATTTAAACATCAAATATTTTTATACTAATTTTTCTTTACATTTGTATTATGTTCAATAAATTGTTAAATATCATTTTACCTGGAGTGTCTTGCGATAAATCTCCACAAAGATTTTCTTTTCGACATTCCAATTATATTTTTCGCGAGCGATGAGACAATTTTTACTCATTTCATCTCTCACCTCTGGATGATCCAGCAAATAATTAACACCTTCTGCAATTGAATTTGGATCATGTGAATCAACACAAATACCCGTCTTTTCCTTATCAACTACTTTTTGAATTTCAGGAAAACTACATGCGATTGCAGGTACACCGCTCATCATATATTCAAACAGTTTATTTGATGAAGCAGAATAGTGATTAAAATTAATATTGTTCAATACTTGAAAGCCTAAATAAGCATTTCGAGTATAGTTTAACAGTTCATCTACAGGCACTTTATCAATAAATTTAACACGATCATGTAACTGATGCTCGTCCACTAGATTTAATAAGGTAGGTTTTAATTTCCCATCGCCTATAAATACGACAATTCCACGTTTAAACTGTGGTACTGCTTGAATAACTTGCTCCAACCCTCGACCTTTTTGAATACCACCTTGATACAAAAGAATCGGTTCCTCTTCTGAAATTCCAACTAACTTATGCAAGTTAACTGAGTGGTTCTCTTCTGGATGGGAAACGAAAGGATAGTTATGAATAACCTCAGGATAGGGGATGCTATACAAATCTTGGGTAAACTTTGCTCTCGTGTCATTTTCATGAATCATAACATCAATAAATTTAATTAAAAATTTCTCTATTTTACCGAAAATGGGATTCTCATACCCAGATCGACTTGACTGTACTTCATGTGAATCATATATTAATTTTTTTCGTCGGAATAGTTTAGCTCCAACAATTGCTTGAGGCAATGTATTTAAATCATTTGCATGATAGATATCATAATTTCTCATCAATCCGTAGATTGTCATTTCAAGTATCGAGTAACCTCTTCTACTTGCTACTTTTACAATTCGATTGCTGAAGATTGTAACCAATAGTACGGTACTAATTGTCGTAATTGGCATATTAAACAAACAAAGAATAACTAAGATCAAAGCTAAAATTTTCGTAAAAATATTCATCTTAACAAAATCTGTTATATACGACGAAATCAGCAATGGCCAACGTAAAATCATAGGTAATTGGTCATTTACACGAATGACTCTAAAACCTTCATTGCGGTTTTCCCTTTTTGGTAATTCTTTCATTTCAGAATTATGCAGTGCAATCAAATCTACTTCATATCCGGCTTCAACTAAAGCTGAGCATTCACGAAGCACACGTGCATCATTTGTAAAATGATTGAAAACAAATGCACAAACTTTTTTACTCATCGATATCCTCCAAAGCCTTTTCTAAAACACGGATATTCGTTTTCCATCTCAAATGCTCATAAGCATATTGATATCCGTTTTCCCCTAATCGGGTACATAATTCTTCATCACTTGCAAGTTTCAAAATATTATTTGCTAAAGATTCAACACTATTTTCAGTTGAAACAATACCACAATTAGATTGATGGATAATATCACTTGCATAACCAGCAACATCACCAATTATTGGCTTTTTCACACACATATAATCAATAATCTTGCCTGGCAATACTGTTTTAAAAACATCTTTATCTACTAAACTAACGTAGGCAATATCTGCCTTTGCAACTAAGCTTAACGTGTCATTTCTAGATCTAGCTGTCTGAAGATTAATATTATTTAATTTCTTCTCTTTTATTAGCTTTTCCAATTCATTTAAGTGGTAACCGTAGCCCACAATCGTGAACTGAATATTGCTTTCATTTTTTAAGTTCTCAGCAACTTTTATTAACTTTTGAATATCTTGTGCCAAGCCTAAATTACCTGTATAAATAACCGTTTTTTTATCATTAATGTTCGGATTGTTCACATCAATACTTAATTCATCTTCAGTTAGTGAATTCGGCATAAAGTAAATTTTTTCTGTCGGAACATTTTTGCCATTCATATAGTTAATAAAACTTTTACTATTTACAAAAATTTTCGTTGCTTTACGATAAAGCAAATCTTCTAGTTTAAATGCCATGGAAAGAATCAAAGGATTTGAAAATACCCCTGCACCAATGATTGATTCTGGCCACAAGTCTCTAATATCAAGGATCAATGGAGCCTTTAACTTCCACTTAGCGACTAACCCTGCAAAACCTACAAATATAGGTGGTGACGTCACGAAGATATAGTCTACTTCTTTCTTATATCGAAAGATCTCTAATATAAAACGAAACATAACTTCTAAATATAGAAATAAGCGTTTAAAAATACTATTAGAATGTTTTTTCACAAGAGGTTCAATTCGAATAACATCTTCTTCATTTAATTCCGTATCCCAAAAACGTTCATTCTCATACAATTCTTTACTTGGATATCTCGGCTCAAGCGTTAATACTTTAACGTCATATCCTTTTTCATTCAGTTCCATATAAATGTTTTTCAGACGATTTGCTGCACTTCCGATTTCAGGATAGAAATGTTGTGTAATTAAAAGAACTCGTTTTTTTGATGACATTATCGAAAGCACCTCCTCTTAATCTAAATGTCAATTTTAACTAAAATCACAATTTTACATCATTCTACAAAATGCTACAAAACAAAATAATTTTATCATAGAACAAGTAGATATTCCATTAATAATTGATTTTTTAACGTTTTAGATACTTAAAAATAATATTTCAATCTAGTCTGAATTACATACTTCATTGGATTAATTTTCACAAATTATGATAAAATTAGTAAAAGCTAAAATAAAGTAAAAAAATAAAAACATATTATAATTGAGGAGATTCTAGATGAAAAAAGTAGTTGTTACTGGCGGAGCTGGCTTTATTGGATCAAACTTAGTTAAAGCATATCTAAAAAATGACTATGAAGTGGTTGTAGTAGATAATTTAAAAACTGGAAAATTAGATAATATTCCTCCTGGTGTCATGTTTTATGAAGTGGATATCCGTGATCCACAATTCATTGAAATCATTTTAAAAGAGAAACCAGATGTTATTAATCATCATGCTGCCCAAATCGATGTCCAATTTTCAATTCAAAACCCAGTTGAAGACGCAAGTATTAATATATTAGGTACATTAAATGTTCTCGAATCTCTTCGTAAATTAAAAGAACAGAAGGATTGTCGTCTTGTTTATGCCTCTTCTGCTGCTGCATATGGTAATCCCTCTTATCTAGGCGTTGATGAGAAACATTCGACTTTACCGATTTCATTCTATGGTGCATCTAAGCTGTCTCCGGAATTTTATGTTCAAATCTATCATGATTTATACGATATTCCTTATTCAATCTTCCGCTATGCAAATGTGTATGGAATTGGTCAGGATCCAAAAGGCGAAGGTGGCGTCATTAGTATTTTAGTAGAACGAATTATGAATAATTCATTATTTACAATTTACGGTGACGGTGAACAGACAAGAGATTTTATATTTGTTGATGATATTGTACATGCTAATTTATTAGCAAGTGAGAGGTCAATTAATGATTTTTGTAATATCAGTACACATACTCCGACAACGCTTCATGAATTGTTGAATATCGCTGAACAGGTGATCGATCGTAAAATTGAAACTACTTATGATAAAGAAAAACCAGGGGATATTAAACATAGCTTTTTAACGAATGATAAAGCTGAGAATCTATTAAATTGGAAGCCAAGCTATTCATTATTTGAAGGGCTTAAAAAAACGATTTCTTATTATGAAAAGATGAATAATCAGTAATGTGGCTAGATCTCAAGGGTGAAGTATTTTTCGCCCTTTTTTTATGTTCTTTTTTTATTTTTTGTTCTTTCTTTTCCTATTTAAATGGGTTCTATTAAAGTAAAAAATAAAAACCACTATACAACTGTTGTTTCAATTTAAAGGAAGTTGGATGATGTTGATTTCCACTGCAGGTTGCTCGCTTTCCATGGGGCGAGACTTGAGCCTCCTCGGCTTATGCCTGTGGGGTCTCAAGCTTCCCGCATTTCCCATAGGAGTCGAGCATCCTTTCGTTGCAATCAACTTGTTCTACAAAAAATGGATACATTTAAAGAACTTAATTACTCTTTACTAAAGGGAAAAATATTATTTAATTACTTAGTAGGTTTTTTGTCTACCTGTATAGATTATCGAGTTATAAATTAATAATTTATACCATTAATTTTTTTCGATTTAAAGGAAGCTGGGTGTTGTTGATTTCCACTGCAGGTTGCTCGCTTTCCATGGGGCGAGACTTGAGCCTCCTCGGCTTACGCCTGTGGGGTCTCAAGCTTCCCGCATTTCCCATAGGAGTCGAGCACCCTTCCGTTGCAATCAACTTATTCTACAAAAAATGGATACAAATAAACAACTTATTAATACCCTTTACTAAAGGGAAAAATATTATTTAATTACTTAGTAGGTTTTTTGTCTACCTGTATAGATTATCGAGTTATAAACTGATAATTTATAACATTAATTTTTTTCGATTTATGATCTGTTAATAAATAATGTTGATTTTCTTGTTCAACTAAATGGCAGTTTA